>JBNIDO010000051.1:0-19944 GCA_050108095.1 Bathyarchaeia archaeon | reverse complement strand
CGGAAGCATCGTTGACTGGACCAATTACTGCTTTATGGGTACCTCCGTCGTCAGTGGTTCCGCAAGTGCAGTGGTGGTAAGGACTGGTAGCTCCACCGAGTACGGAAAAATCGCTAAAAAACTCATAGAAAAACACCCCGAAACAGAGTTCGAAAGGGGCATTCGCAACTTCGGTTTCCTCATCATGCAAGTGACTTTTCTGTTAGTCATGTTTGTTTTCCTTATAATTTCTCTCCGTAACCCCACAACTGACGGCGTCGTAACGGCGCTGCTCTTTGCGGTGGCATTGGCGGTAGGGTTGACGCCTGAACTATTACCTATGATTATAACCATCAACCTTTCCCGAGGAGCCATGGCTATGTCCAAAAAAGGCGTCATAGTCAAGCGACTCTCCGCGATTGAGAACTTTGGCAGCATGAACGTGCTCTGCACGGATAAAACAGGCACCTTAACCGAGAACAAGATTAAACTAATCCTCAACGTCGATTTGGAAGGTGAAGAAGACGAAAAAGTCTTCATGTACTCCTTCCTAAACAGCAACTTCCAAACAGGACTCAAAAGCCCACTCGACGAAGCCATCCTCAAACACAAAGAAGTAGACACATCCAAATGGCTCAAAGTCGACGAGGTACCCTTCGACTTCATCCGCCGCCGAGTCTCCGTAGTGGTGGAGAGGAATCACCAGAGGTTCTTCATAGCTAAAGGCGCACCCGAAGAAATCCTCAAAGTCTGCTCTTACTATGAACTCCGCCGAACCGTAGCCGACCTATCTGAGGACATGCGCAAGAAAATCGATCAGAAATACCAGGACTACAGCGCTGAGGGTCTCCGCGTTTTAGGCATTGCTTACAAACGGCTCAAAGAAGAGAAAGCCGTCTACTCTATCAACGACGAAAACGACATGGTGTTTTTGGGTTTTGTCGCTTTTCTCGATCCGCCTAAAGAAACCGCAAAGCAATCCCTGCAACTGCTAGGCAAAGCGGGAATCGAACTAAAAATCCTCACAGGCGACAACGAACTGGTCACACGCAAAGTCTGCGAGCACCTTGGTCTCGAAATCAAGGGTATAGCGCTTGGCAGCGACATCGCCAACATGTCCGATGAAGCCCTCACCGCCATAGTCGAAGAAGCCAATGTTTTCTGCCGAGTAAACCCCGTGCAGAAAGACCGCATTATCGCCCTGCTCAAACGCAACGGCCATGTCGTTGGCTACATGGGCGACGGCATCAACGATGCACCTTCGCTTAAAACCAGTGACGTCGGAGTCTCAGTGGATAACGCTGTGGATGTAGCTAAAGAATCCGCTGACATCATTCTGCTAAGAAACGACCTCACTGTGCTAGCGGAGGGTGTTTTGGAGGGACGCAAAACGTTTGGCAACACCATGAAGTACGTAATGCTTGGTGTGAGTTCAAACTTTGGCAACATGTTTAGCGTCGCTGGAGCATCACTCTTCCTTACTTTTCTGCCCATGCTGCCCGTGCAAATCTTGCTCAATAACCTTCTCTATGACGTGTCCCAATCAACAATCACAACTGACAAAGTAGACGAAGAATACGTTGAAAGACCTAAACGCTGGGATATTGCTTTCATACGAAGGTTCATGGTTTCTTTGGGTCCTGTTAGTTCACTGTTTGACTTCCTGACTTTCTTTAGCATGCTATTCGTCATCATACCCATAATCCCCTCTGCCACCCTATTAGCCGACCCAGCTTATTCTGAGCAACTCTTCCAGACTGCATGGTTCATCGAATCATTAGTCTCCCAAGTGCTAGTAGTCTTCGTAATCAGAACCCGGCGCACACCGTTTTGGAAGAGCAAACCCAGCAAATACCTCGTCATCAGCAGCATAGCCATCATAGCCTTCGCTGTGATAGTGCCCTATACGCCGCTTGGAGCGGTGTTCCTCTTTGTTCCGCCTCCGCCCCAGTTCTTTGTCGCCTTAGCCATACTGTTGGTTTCATACCTGTTGACGGCTGAGTTGGTAAAGGTCTGGTTCTACAAGCGCAACGCCTATCGCATCGAACAGGTGTTGGTGCCCAAGCGCACCTTCTACGTGACACGCACAGCTAAACTCATGCAGGATATGATAGCTGCTATTTGTCTGCGGGTAGAAGACGAGTTCTCCATAGAATCCTTAACTGATGACTTAAACAGCGCCTTAGCCTACCCCATAAACTCCAACCAGATGGCACGGAACCTCCAGTACCTACGCCGCTCCAACTTAATCTCTGTAGATTGGAGACGCAGAACCCTAAAGCGGGAAGGCGCTCTCTATGAGTACGTTGAGAAAAGCATAGTTGGCGGTCCAAACTGGTCGTCGGTGAGCGATGAATGGAAGAAAATCAACAATATACTGCTAAGCAAGCACGGTGCAGTCAACCCTGAGTACGAGGAGCTTTTGCCTAAACAGTGATTGGTGGCTTGTCAAGTTAGGCATTGTTTTTTTGCGAAGCTGACTTGACAAGTTAACGCTGTTTGCTTAGGCATTTTGGCAAATACGGTTAACCTGTGTTCTCAAAAAACGTTATTTTAGCATGCCTCCTAATCGGTTGCCAGAGGGTTTAGGAACACAATGCTAAATTCATGTTTGGAATGTAAGAATAACATTTTAAAAATCAAAGTCTTGGTCCCTCATAACCGCACCATTAAGGAGTATGTTCATCGAACTGGTAACTTCGAATCTGACATTGTGGCGGTAGTGAAAGAGAAACCGGGGCAATACACCATTTGGTTCCGCTCCAGCGGTGACGTTAAACTGATGACGTTCAATTTGCTTCGCGTTTGCCGCCTAAAGAAGGAGCAAGAAAAACCAGATTCCTGCCCATGCTACATGCATTCGGAACAAGCCATCGCAATAAGCAACGTCACCTACATTAAACAGCTGCCTGAAAACAAAACACAGCCTCTTGCTTTACAGTAGATCAAATTTTTCTTTAGTTGTTGTTGCAGAAGACCCCTCTTTATTCAACAACTACCTGTGGGTTGTGTGGGCGACTGTGTTTTTTGTTTGGCTGGTTTTGGCTACTGCAGGCTGGTTGTGCAGCAAACTACACTCAGAACAGACAGCGAATTTTTGACCTACCGTTTAGGCAACCCTTAAACTCTTTTTCCTCTTTCCCAAAAATAAGTGAACAAGTCTTTCACCCATCCGACAAACTTGGGGTCTGTGCCGCTGAATGTGGCGTAATCCATTTTTCCGTCGTTTAGTCGTAGGGCGATGAGGGCTTCTTTTTCGGTGATGGCTATGACTGCGGGTACGCTGGGTAATCCGCGTGCCTCTATGTCTGGGGCTTCGGAAGGTGTTTTGGGTAGCTTGTCTTCTGGGATGATAAACTTCATCTTTATCCCCTTGGCTGCTTTTTGCTCCATCACTGGACCCATCAACTCAGGCACCACACCCTCAGCCATCCCCCAACCCCACTCCTCCATAGCGATGAACACCCGTTGGCCACGGTTGAGGCTCTCCATCGTGTCCGCAATAAAGGTGGCACCTGAGAGTTCGCCTAATCTGTCTATAAATTGATAGGGCAAAGCTGAGAAGTCATGGGAGGCGAAGTATTGCTTGTGTTTGAGTAGAAAATTCATGGTTTCAGAGACATGCAGCAAAAGTTTGCCGTACTGCGTAATCCTATAGGTGCCATCAGGCTGCCTAGCAACCAAAGACGCTGCGCTTAACCGTTCCAACTGTCTCAGCGCCTCTGTGTCTGTCACATCCAGCCGCCTAGCAACCTCCTGCAGCTTCAGCGCTTCATTGTCTACCACATTTAATATTGATAGCCTGCTCTCGCTTGCCAACTCAAAAAACAACTTCGCCAATTCGCCCTGATTCTCCAGATTAATCACCCACGTTGCAAGTTTCTGTTCGATGCTAAATCCTAAGCATTCACATCAAATAAAACTAATCCCCAAAAAAGCCCCACAGCACTATTGAGGAAAAAAGATGGAAAACAACAAAAAACGGGCTTTCACCGTCGAACTCAAATCAAAACACAACCTCAAAAACCTCACCCTAACCAACGGCAACACCGACACAGTGCTCTTCGAGGGCACAATAGGCGAATTTGTAGATGCAACATTCACTGAAGGAATAGTTCTCGAAATCATAGGCAAAGACGGCATTTTACGAATCGACTTGGCACCAGACGAAATCAAGAAAAACACAAAAAAGCAGGAGGTCGAACCCCAATGAAAGCTAAAACAGCGCCTGAAACAAACATGCACTCTGCACCGTGGAGAAACCTTTACTTGGTGGGTGCAGTCGCAGCTTTCGTCGCAGCCTTGGTTTTTAGAAGAAACCTCGGTGCGGCAGAAATTCCCATGTTCTTTGGTTTGACTGCGCCGACAGATATGCAGGGCTGGTTTACCCTGCTACAAAGCAATCCGCTGTTAGGGCTTAGTTTCCTAAACGTTTTCGACATCATCGACTATGCCTTGGTCGGCGTTATGCTGGTTGCACTCTACATTGCGCTCAGACAAACCAGCAGAGGCATAATGACAATCGCGGTCAGCATGGGCTTTGTTGGAATTATATTATACTTTGTTTCAAACAACGCTCTCCCCCTGCTTGCTCTGAGCAACCAATACGCCGCAGCTTCGGAAGCCCAAAAAGCCTCTTTGGTGGCGACTGGGGATGCCTTGCTGGCAAACGGCTATAACCCCGGTGCGCTCTACCCCAGTGCAGCCATCTACGTCAGCCTGCTCCTCATAGCTGTTGCAGGGTTACTTGTGTCCGCGGTTATGTGGCAAAGCAAAAAATTCGGAAAAGTAACCGCCGCCATCGGAGCCATAGCTTGCCTACTAGACTTAACCTACTGTGCAGGGCTGTTTTTGATTCCCACAGCCGGCGTGTATGTCTTGTCAGTCGCATGTCTAGCGTCTGCAGGCTTCTTCTTGATGCTCTGGCATCTTCTCATAGGGTTTAAACTCTACAAGTTAAGCAAGAAACCAACCGCAACGGAGGTGACAACCATTGAATAAAGCATTAATCGTCTACGGAATACGCTATGGCGCAGCCGCCAGAACCGCAGAAGAAATCGCTTCGGTACTCCAAAGAGAGGGCTTCGAAGCAAAAGTTGCTGATGCAAAAAGAGAAAAAATCAAGGACATAGCCAGCTACGACTTAATCGTTGTCGGCAGCGGCATCCAGATTAACCGTTGGACCATGAACCCGAAGACTTCCTCAAAAAGTTCCAGCCTCAGTTGGCGCAAACAAAGGTGGCGCTGTATGTGTGCTGTGGCGCAGCCTCCCCCCTTATAGCCGCAGAAGGCACCTCAACTGGGCACGACCTCAAAGAAAAATACCTTGACCAAAAAGCCGCACAATACAGCTTGCAGCCAATCGCTTTGGGCTTCTTCGGCGGCATCTACAACTATAACAAGGTGCCCTGGTGGGCAAAGAAAGCCCTCAACGCCCAGCGAGAAAAAATCGCAAGTGCCTACAAAGAAACAGAGCCAAACGTCTATGACACCCGCGATTTAGACGCCATCAGAGCGTGGGCTAAAGAACTGGCGCAAAAAACAAGGCAGGCTTAGGGGTTCGCCGTAAGCTCGCCTAGCTGCTCTTTAGTCAAGCCCTTTCCTGGTGTAGCATCTAACCTTTTTTGCACTTTCCCTTTTTTGAACAGCAACACGGTGGGGTAGTATTCGATTTCGTATTTGTCGCATAAGTCCTGCTTGTAATCGATCATTATGCTTATGCATTGGTCGGGGTTTGTTTTTGCGTATTCCTCGAAGATGGGTAGAAACCGCTGTGAGAAGGGGCACCATGAAGCATAGAATAACACGTAAGCTTTCTCTTTAGATTCTAAGGCGATTTTATCGTCTTGGTCTGTTTTCAATGTTTCACCTCTTGATACTCCTCTGGGTAATGGCTACTATCACAAAAAGGCTTAATCACGGATTTCCCGCATCGGCACAGCGTCATGCGATTGCGAACTTCATAAGATTTGCCGTCGGCTGAAAAAACTGGGATGCCCCCGCGTACCCAAAGCGGGCCATCAACGCCTATGGCAGGGTCTAACACTACCCCGATGGATTTCTCAAGCGTGGGCTCAACCACTTCGCCCGTGGCTTTGTCGGTGATTACGAGTCTGCCTGAGGGGCAGTCGCAGGTGTTTCGGATGCTGTTCTGTTTGGTTTGGGGGTTGTCTGATTTTGGGATTTCATCCCAGATGTCGCCTCCCCGGTGACAGAAACGCGCGGAAGCACAGATGGCCTCGGCGTCTTTTAGGGTAAGTTGTGGTCCATCGATTACTTTTGCCATCTGCTCAAAAGGGATGTTGGCGTATGTTTCTGTGCCGTCGAAGTTGACTTTGACGTGTGAGCCGTCGCAGTACGGTTTGTTCTTTGTGTGTCCGCATCGGCAGAGTAAATAGTTTGGCAGGAGCGGAAAGCGTTTTCCAACTACCCATTCCAAGGGCGTGTCGCCGCCGTTACCGCATCTAATTATCATTTCGAAGAGAGGCACCCCTCCTGTGACGAGGTAGGGGCCGTTTTTGGTAACTTTAATCGATGGCGTTTGGTAGTTGTCTGTCAAAAACCCGGACCGTCCACACTAACAATCCAGTAGCGATGTACAAAAGAGTTTTCACGGTGAGCAATTCAGCTGGATGGTGCAAGCTCTAAATTGGTTTGTGATAGCTTTTGGGCAGTCACAGAAGGTTTTATAGCTTAAAAAACGACTTTAAATTAAGAATCAGGTGAACTTAATGGCGGAAAAAACCTTCACATCAGTTGAACTTGCCGAGTACAACGGCAAAAACGGCAAACCCGCATACGTCGGCTACAAAGGTAAAGTCTACGAGGTAACCGAGTCCTACCAGTGGGGCGACGGAGAACATTTGGGGCATTTGGCAGGCAAAGACTTAACCGACCAGATGGAGCTTGCGCCTCACGGCGAAGAAGTCATGGAACGAATGAAAGTAGTCGGCGCACTAATTTAGCGGTTTATTGTTAGGAAAAATTCAAATATTCATCTCATCAAATTCATTTGAGGGTTCTTAATGTTTGAATTGAAAGGAAAAACTGCTTTTGTCACCGGTGCCGCCCATGGCATCGGAAGAGAAATTGCCACAACGCTTGCCAAAGCAGGCGCAGACGTGGTTGTAAGCGATGTTGTGGATGCGGTTTCTGATGTAGCCAAGGAAATTGAAGCGCTCAAAGTGAAGTCTTTAGCGGTTAAATGCGATGTATCCAACTTGCAGCAGGTCGAAGATGCTAAAAAGCAAGCGATAGAAAAATTCCAGAAAGTTGACATACTCGTAAACAACGCGGGCATCTATCCGCAGAAGCCTTTTTTGGACATGACCGAAGCCGACTGGGACAAAGTCATCCGCATAAACCAGTATGGCGTTTTTCACTGTTCCAAAATGTTCCTGCCAGAAATGGTGAAGCGGAAATATGGTAAAATCGTGAATCTATCGTCGATTTCGGGACCAGTGGTTGCTTTTCCCAACTTAGTTCATTATTCAGCCAGTAAAGCCGCCATATCAGGCTTCACTAAAGCGTTGGCGTTGGAAACAGCGCATTTCGGCATAAACGTCAACGCGGTTGCACCGGGACCCATAGACGTCGGCGGTATGCAGGCAGACGAAGCTATGATGGCGCAGGTGGTCCGAGCTATTCCAGTGGGTCGCATGGGTAAACCCGCTGACGTCGCAAACCTTGTAGTGTTCCTTGTTAGTGACGAATCCAGCTACATCACTGGACAAACCATCGTCACCGACGGCGGATACACTTTGCCATAAACAGTAGCTAGCACGCGACAGCCACATATCTTAATTAACATAGGGTAGACTCGCCATAAAACATAGGTGACTTGTTTTGTCTGAAGAAAAAAAGAAAATGAACTATTATTATGGCGGCAAAGAAAAATCCGCGCAAGAAGTCAAAAAAGGCTCCGAAGAAGTCATCCCCTACGCTTCACGGGATATGATGAGTGACTTTGACAGGTTGCTGAATCGGTTCCAACGTGACTTCGAGGACTTTTGGGGGCAATCAAGCAGGTTTGGACGGGACATGTCTTCTCGGGCGCGGGCGTCTATGGCTCCGTTTACGGGACTGCCATCAGTTGACATTGAAGACCAAGGCAAAGACTACCGTTTAACCGTTGACTTGCCCGGCTTCAAAAAAGAAGACGTCCAAGTCGAAGTAACCGACGACTCAGTGACGATAAGTGCAAAGCGTTCACACGCTGAAGACGAGCAACGCAAAAACTATGTGCGCCACGAACGGGCAGCGCAGACGTATTACCGCAAGATTCAGTTGCCTGAGACAGTGCGCTCTGACGAGGCGAACGCGGCGTTGAAGGATGGGTTGCTTGAGGTTACTTTGCCCAAGAAAGCGCCTAAGGAAACCAAGAAGCTGACAATCACTTAAACTCCCCAAATTTTTCTTTCTATTTTGAAGGCTCTTTAACTAAAAAAACTTAAGTGCATAGCCTCCGCAAATACTATTATAGGGAAAAACAGTGGAAAAAAAGTACCCTCTCGCGTATTCGGCGGTGTTTCTACTCTGCCTGTCACTCACTTTTAGCCTCAATCCTGTTAACGCTCAACCCGACGACTTCACCCTAAAAAGCGAGACGCACTGGGACACCTACGGCGTCGGCGGCACCTGTATCCCTGGCGGCAACAACATGGCCATAGCCGACTTCGACGGCGACGACATACCGGAAGTAGCTACAGGCGGCTTCGCATACACCGAATACAACCAGTCAGCTTTTTGGGCGCCTTTCAAAATTTGGAACTGGGATGGAACCAACCTAAACCTCGAAGCCAACCTCACTTGGACAGGAAGCATCAGCTGCATCTGCGCCGGCGACGCTGACGGAGATGGCAAAACCGAAATCCTAACCACAGGCCCCTTTAGAAACGATTCAGGCGCGTTTTCTTCTCTTAGGGTTTGGAGTTGGGATGGACACGATTTGACGCTTAAAGCAAGCTACGAAGGCACCCCAGTGGGCGTAGTGTCGGTTGGGGATATGGATGGGGATGGAAAACCCGAAATAGTGACAACAAGCACATCGTTGAGTTTCGGTGACAATCAGAATAGGGTTGCACAGCTCTCAATTTTTCGAATGGTTGATGGCGGCTTAACTAAAGTTGCGAGTGTGGACTGGGATTCAGCCAATTATGCCCGTGTAAGCGCAGTGTATGCCTATGACCTAAACAGTGACGGCAAAGACGAAATCATATCGGCTGGCTACGCGAATTTTCTCAATAACAGCCATGGGCAACTGAGGGTCTGGCAATTCGACGGCGACACCATTGACTTGAAGTCTAACACTGAATGGTACACTGTGGACGGCGCATACTCGCCCGATGTTGCTGGCAACGTGATGGGTAACACTTTAGCAAACAACGTCAAAGCAGCTGATGTGGATGGTGATGGAACTCCTGAAATCGTTACCAGCGGCTTTACCTACAACGGTAACCAAGCGCAGGGGCAATTGAGAATTTACAATTGGACATCTGATTCCTTGAACTTGGAGGCTAGCCAAGAGTGGACTAATCTTGACATCACACAGCCCACCTCAATAGCCATAAGCGATGTCAATGGTGACGGTAAACAGGAAATCTCTGTAGGCGGCGGCACCTCGGGCTACGGCAGCTGGGCGCCTAACGCTCCTGGAAAATCGCGGGCTGAACTCAAAGTCTTCGGTTATGATGGCAACACGATAACGCTTTTGCAGTCGAAAGATTGGATTTTCGGCGACGCCGCAATGGCTTGGATAGTGGATACAAGTGACCTCAACCGAGATGGAACCATGGACATAGTTACGATTGGATGCATAGAAAACGGCACACTGTGCGACCCAGACCTCAGAGTTTGGAATTTGCCGTCAACTGTGGGGTCTTTGGGGTATTTGCCGTTGGTGGCTGCTGGCGCTGGGGCTGCAGCGGTGGTTGCGGTGGCGGCTGCGGTTTTACTGCTAAGAAAACGACGGTAACCTAACGCTTATTCGTGGGGTAGGTGGACGATGATTAGACAGTACGCTCTAAAAGAGATTAAACGCCGAAAACTGCGCAGTGCAGCCAACATAGCAGGCTACAGCATAGCGATAGCTTTTCTGGTAGTGGCAGTTACGCTTGCAGGAGCCTACAACTGGGTAGCAGAAGGCACCCTAAACGGCATCGGCACACACTTCGCAGTCTACATCCCCGTTTCACAAACCTGCCCCTGCCAATTCGGCGAAGTCGGCCCCATCTTCAAAAACACCTACACACCCACCTACAACACTACCATCGTGGAAACTATTCGTGGATTGCTTGGTGTTGCAGACGCTGCCCCCTGCCTGATGTTTAGGCTTGAGAACCTAACTATCTGCGGAATAAACTCCACCGCCTTAGCCGCTCGTACCAACGTCGTCTCGCCCAATGAGTTGGTGGAAGGCCGTTACCTAACGGAAAACGACTCTGACGCAGTTATGGTTGACTCGGTTTACGCGCAAATAGCTGACATTGGAGTCGGAGACCACTTATCCGCCTTCAACCACGACTTCACTGTTGTAGGCATCGTAAACCCCGGGTTAGGCAGCAGACCAGCAGGCACAGCCAACATCTACACCTCGCTGCCAGTAGTGCAGGATATTGCACGTTACTATGGGCAACTCTACAATTTCGCAGTACGCGACATCAACGTAGTGCTGGTGGAAATCTCCGCCAGAGGCGACACCCAATACATCGCAACAGTTCAGCAATCAGCCTTGGATGCTTTGCAATCGTTTGCTGGGCAAACAGGCGCTTTAGTTGGCTACCGATGTGGCTTCGTCGCCCGAGGTGTCGTCGCAATTAATGAGCAAAGCGCATGGGCAATATCGATTGTGTTGATTGTCTGCATTACGCTGTTCTCTTTGAGGACCCAGTTTGGCTCCGTGGTTGAACGCACTAAAGAAATCGGTGTGCTCAAAGCTATAGGCTGGAAAGACTCCGATGTCACCAAACAGGTCTTCGTCGAATCCCTACTGCAGGGTACCCTAGGAGGAGCTATAGGCGTAGCCGCTGGACTCGTAGTTATTCTGTTGATTCCACTGCTGGGTCTGCTGCCCCTGACAAACTTGGTGCTCGCAATCTCACCCTGGGTGCTACTCCTCGGATTCGCAGCCTCAATTGCCGCTGGAGTAGTGGCAGGGGTGTTTCCCGCTTGGCGCGCAGCCAAACTGCAACCCGCCGAGGCCCTCAGGAGGTTCTAAAGTGTCGTCGCCGCTGATTCAAACACACAACTTAACCAAAACCTTCTCCAGAAAAAACGACTCTCCCGTGAAAGCTCTCGATGCGGTCAACCTTGAGGTTTTAGCAGGCGAATTCTTGGCGATAGTGGGTCCTTCGGGCAGCGGAAAAACCACCTTACTAAACCTCATCGGCGCATTGGACTACCCCACTTCAGGCGATGTGTTTTTTGATGGAAAAAGCCTCAAGTCCTATACCAAAGACGCGTTGGCTGATTTGCGGCGGGAAAAAATCGGTTTTATCTTCCAAACTTTCAACCTCCTGCCATCGCTAACTGTGGTTGAAAATGTGGAGTCAGCGCTAATCCACTCAGGTCTCTCCAAGAAAGAAATGGCTGAAAAAGCAGCGGCTCTGTTGGATTCTTTTGGGCTTGCAGAAAAAGCCAATATGCTGCCGCTTGAACTTAGCGTGGGACAACAGCAGAAGGTGGCTATTGCGCGGGCGCTTGTGAGGGAGCCTGTTTTGGTTTTGGCGGATGAGCCTACTGGCGAGATGGACCCGATGGCGGGTAAGGATATCACGGCTAAATTGGTGGAGCTTAACCGTAAGTCCAAGGTGGCGGTGGTTGTTGTGAGTCACGGTGTGTTTCCGTTTCCGCTGGCGGACCGCGCTCTTTTTCTAAAGGGGGGACGGGTTGTTTCCCGGGCTGAGGCGGGGTATGACGAGATAGCGTCGTTGGGGTAATTGCGTCCAGTTGGGGTTCGACATCAGGGCGTAAGAAGATTCAACATGCTTCCACACCCACACCGCGTCGGCGTCTGCATGTAGCCATGCACCGAGTGTGGAAGAAAACGCACTTCCCACACCGGAACAGGCGCCAAAACACAACGCAACCAAAAAAAGCAAACGCCAACTGCCATCTTGTGGCGCCCTGCAAAACGCCACACCCACACAAAGAGACAAAGACTAACAACTGGCGATTCTATACAGAGGCACTTACGTAAGCAACAAAAAAAGAAAAGAGAAAAGCGGTTTAATCAGCAGCCGCTGACGAATCCACAATCGTTTTGATTTCTTTATTAAGCGCGTCAGGCAAACCTAAGATGCTAACATCCATGAAGCCGCGGATAATCAGTGAAACCGCTTGTTCACGAGAAAGCCTCCGGGTCATGAGGTAGGTGATTTCTTTTTCGCTGATTTTGCCCACTGCCGCTTCATGGGTGATTTCGACGCCCTTTTTGGTGGCGATAAGTTCAGGGATGGATTGCATGAAGGACACGTCGTCCATGATTAAGCCTTTGCATTCTAGGTGGCCTTTGCAGTCGGGTGTGTTGCCTTCGATCATGCCGCGGACAATCATTTTGGAGCCTTCTCGGGTGATGGCACGACTGACCATTTCGGCTTTGCTGTCTCTGCCAGTCAACACGGCTTTGGAGCCGATGTCGAGAAGACTGTTTTTGTGGCCGTAGAGTATGCTGTTGAAGCTTGCTCGGCTGTGGTCGCCTTTGCAGTAGGCGACTGGGTACATTTGGGTGTCTCGGACAGGGCGCATGCAAACATAGTTGGAGACGAATGTGGCGTTGTCCTCTATTTCGGTGGCGCTTCTGGGGCGCACCAGTGTTTGTTCGCTCCACTGATGAATCATGGTGAAGTTGAGCAGGGCACCTTTTTTGACGTAGATTTCGGAGATACCGAGGTGTGAAGCGTTGGGTACGGTAGAGTGTTGTAGGCAACTGGTGATTATGTGGGCTTTGGAGTCTTCCTCGGCGATGATAATGTTGTGAACCCGTTGCTCAAGGTTTCTTTGCGTGATTAAGAGGCAGCTTTGCAGTGGGAAAGCGATTTCGGCACCTTTCATGATACGCATGAAGTAGCCGCCGCTGTAATCTTCCGCCACCTTCTTGGTGTATTCGTCTTTGTCTTTGCTTACAAGTTTCCAACGGTACTCTTCAAGCCACGGATACTTTTTGAGTGCCTCTTTGATGTCCATGAGTTCAATTTTGCCTTCGTATGCTTCGTTAACTTTCGAAGCAATTGTCTGCTGGTCCATGTGCACGAAGGTGCCTGAGCGGTTTTTCTCTTGCAACTCCAGCCCTGCTTTTTGGGCTTCTTCGAGGATTTTATGGGGAAGCTTGGTTAGTTCGCTTTCATTTTGCATTTTTCCATCCCTCGCTTGTTCTTACTCTGCACGCAACGCATTCTTCGTAACCCATTTCTTTTATATCATTGTAGATGCGCATGGGGTCTTTGAAGCAGTGGAACTGCCCGTTTAACAGTATGCAGCCGTAGGAGGCTTTGATGTACTCTAAAATGTCCCCTTTATGAGTGATGATTAGCGCTGAGGCGCCTGAGGATTCAACGTACTTTTGGATTTCAATGGCAATCATCCGCAAACTCTCCACGTCCACTCCTGAATCGGGTTCATCAAGCAGAAGCAGTTTTGGCTTGAGGAAGATGAGTTGCAGGATTTCGGAACGTTTCCGCTCGCCGCCGCTGAAACCCATGTTGACATCGCGGTTTAGGAAGTTGGTTAAGCGGAAAG
Organism: Bathyarchaeia archaeon; assembly: GCA_050108095.1. GTDB lineage: Archaea > Thermoproteota > Bathyarchaeia > Bathyarchaeales > Bathycorpusculaceae > Bathycorpusculum. The sequence continues at coordinate 6,231 of JBNIDO010000051.1, read as the reverse complement.
CTTCTATCTGCGCCGTTTCCTCTGGGCTGAATTCGTCGGACGCAGTTTTGCCCAAGCAGAGCTTTAGCAAATCACCCAGTTTCACACCAGTGATTTCAGGGGGATTCTGGAAGCTAACGATTATGCCCAGCTTTGCCCGTTCATCGACGGTTTTGCTGGTTATGTCGATGCCTTCGAAGAGGATTTTGCCAGATGAAATATCGTAGCCCGGCAGACCCATCAGGGTACTGATAAGGGTGGTTTTTCCTGAACCGTTGGGTCCAAACAGTATGTGGCTGGCGCGTTCTTTTAGGTTGAAGTTCAAGTTTTTTAGGATAAGCTTGCCTTCAACTTTTACGGATAAGTCTTTAACTTCAAGCAAGTCCATTTGGGGTCAAAATAGAAATGTTACTAGAGAACATAAGCTTTTTTGAGTCAAAGTATGATTTGTTCTTAAAAACACGTTAGCGAAAACCAAACAACTCTAAATCATAAACTCTTATAGCCGCCGCAGCCAATACCCTTTTGATGTATCGGTTTGTAGCTTTCTTAAGAGGCATAAACGTCGGCGGACACACAGTAACAAAGCAAACGCTACAGACTGCTTTCGAATCCCTCGGGTTCGCACACGTTTCTACCTTCAAACAGAGTGGCAACATAGTTTTTGAGTCCCAAACCGCCGACCCTGAGGCAATAAGAACCCAAATCCACGACCAACTGCGCCAAGTTTTAGGATACGAAGTTTTGGTTTTCCTACGCACTTTTGCCCAACTCCAAGAAATAGTTGCCAGCGACCCTTTTCGAGGCCAAGAAGCGGAGGGTTCAAGTTTTCCGGTGACTTTTCTTGGCTGTAAGTTACCGGTTTTTCCGTTGCAGTTGCCCCTTACAATCCCCAAATCGACGGCACAAGTGATTTTGGCTCGGGAAACGGAGGTTTTCAGTGTAACTCATGGCGGCGGAGAGGGCGCGTTGCCCAACACGTTTTTGGAGTCAAAACTTAAGGTTAAAGCAACCACACGAAACTTCAACGTAATCAGGGCTATCGTTGAAAAAAATGGGTAGGCTGCGATTTTATCTCGTTGATATAGACTGTTATTGTTTAGACGGCACTGCACTTTTTGGGTTCATAAGTTTCGCTAGTGTTACAACAAACATGCTGATGCGTTCGTCAGCTTGCCCAAAATCCATAACCGAAGTAATCGTGGTAACTGGAGTGCCAGCATCAATCTTTAGGCTAGTTGTTTTCTCATTTACCTTTGACGCTTGAATTATCAGCATTGAACTGTACGAGAGGAAACTGCTATGAGTTTTAACTTTCAAAAGATGTGCGTTGTCATCTTTTTCCTCTATTTCCCAATGTAGCTCCGCCAAAGCCTCGGGAATAGCCCTCCAAATGTCTTCAAGCGGAAAATCAGCTTCGAGTTCCTGTTTTGTTGTTCTAAGATAAGCCATTCTTTCCTCAAACACACTTCTATGTGGCATTCATATAACTGTTGTTTCCAAGCGTTTGCTGAATTGAAAATGGGGTTAAGCAGTTTTTGCTTGGTTATAGGTTTCCTAGGCTGTTTATTGCAGTTGTTGTTACCGAAGGCTTTGCGATCTGACCGTATTTTTGTTTTTCTAGTGTTAGAAGAAGAGAGTTTTGCCCTTGTTCATCATCTTCTCAGGGGCTTGGTGGGCGGCTGCTTTTTTGGTTTTGCGGCTGGTTTGTGTTGCTGGCTGGTTGAGGCGTTTTTCTCAAGCAGAACAAACAGTTAGGCATCTGCAAAGCTTCACTTGCAGAATCGACCGTCATCACGGGTGCTGCCAAGCTTGCTTATTTTGGTGCCGAACCACCCCGTTTTTACCTCTTGGCGGCAGTCAAATTCTGGAACATAAGGTTTAATGTCAAGCAAAGCAGTTCCGTCGATCACATCCAAACCCACAACATGCAAAATGTTGCCTTCCACGCTCTTTAATTTAACAATTGATAAGCCGATATTGTTGGGTCGAGCCGGTGAGCGCGTAGCGAATACGCCGTGGGTTTTGTCGTCAAGAAACGGCTTAACAATCAAAGGACTGCCCTTTGCCAAGTGAAGATGGCAAAGCAGAATAAGATGCGAAAAACCCTCGATGTCACGTAAACCCTCTGCGTATTCGGGGAAAACCTCTACGGTTCCTTCGGCGGTCGAGGCAGATGCTTGTATGGGAACGTTTTTTGGTTCTTTGTAGGGAGAATGTACTATGCCGATTGCTTTGAAAGTGAATTCACGACTCAACTTTTTATGCTCCATTTTTTTAGTCGCCGCTTTCAGTGAACACGTTTAACTCCTCAGGGGCAAAACAAACCTGCACCCTGTCACCGATGCTTAGCCCCAAAGCTTTAATGGTGCTCAACTGAAGCCTTGCCTTTAGAGTGAACCCCACATCTAATGTAACTTGCGCTGTTGAACGCATCTGTGTCATCTCAACGATTGTGCCTTCAACGGCATTACCTAGGCGGCTGTTTGGCGATTTTTCGAGGGGTAATAAAGTAATACTGTCGGGTTTTAAGGTAGCGACAACGGCTTTACCTACTAAATCAGCCGACGCCACCGCCAAAAAAAGAACACCTGCTGCTTCAACCTCGAGCAAGCCCCCGCGAGTTCCCACCGCTTTCCCTCTAAAAGTATTGATGCCGAGAAACTTTGCTACAGAAGTTGAAGCGGGTCTATCGTAAATTTCTACAGCAGTTCCGGTTTGTTGTATACGTCCCCTGCCTACAATCGCGATTCTATCAGACATCACAAACGCCTCAGACAAGTTATGGGTAACATAAACAACGGTGATTTCAAGTTTACGAAGATAGTTTTTGAGTTCCACCCTAAAGGAATCCCGAAGTTGCGGGTCCACAGCAGAGACAGGTTCATCTAGAAGCAGCACGCTGGGTTCGGTGGCTAATGAGCGGGCAAGGGCTGTGCGTTGTTTTTGTCCGCCACTGAGTTGGTGTGGATAATACTTTGCGTATTCACTGAGGCCTACAAAGTCAAGCAGGTTGTTGGTTCGACTTGTGGTTTCTTTTTTTGGCAACCCCAGTGCCTTCAACCCGTATGCAACGTTATCTTCTATGCGCATGTGGGGGAAGAGGGATATTGTTTGGAAGACGTAGCCTACTTTGCGTTCAGAGGGTTTTAGATTAACCTTTTTTGTGCCTGCTTTGCCACTTACTAATTCATTGTTGATGTAGATGTTGCCGCTGTCTTGGCGGATTAAGCCTGAAATCATGTTTAGTAGGGTGGTTTTTCCGCAGCCGTTGGGTCCAAGCAGGGTTACGATTTCTTTTTCTTTTACTTCAAAATCCAAGCTGTCCAAGATTTTTTTGCTGGCAAATGACTTGTTGATTGATTCGAGTTTTATCATTTTTTGGCTCCGAACTTTTTCTGTTCAAACAGTTTGAGGGTGATTAGAACGCCAAATGAAATCACGATTAGTATAAGGGATAACATAACGCCAGCCGTGGGTTCCGAATACAAGAAGGTATAAATCGCTAAGGGCATCGTTTGGGTCATCCCTGGCAAGTTCCCAGCAAACATCAATGTTGCACCAAACTCGCCCATAGAACGCGCCCATGTCATCATCGTCCCAGACAACACCGCACGTATAGTAAGCGGCAACATGATGGTGAAGAAAACGCGTAGGCGTGAACCAGTCAAGAGCTTGGCACTGTTTATAACGTCTCGATCTATGTTTTCGAAACCTAACTTTGAGGAACGCACCAAAAAAGGGGAGGCGACAAAGATTTCAGCGATAACAACTGCTATGGTGTAGCCAGGGATAATCATATTAAAATGGTTGAATATTGGACCTAAGAGCCCTTTTGGTGCAAACGCATAAAGCAACGCAACACCGGCGACCGCGGGAGGCAGCACTAGGGGCAAATCGATTAAGGTGTCTAAGACTGCTTTGCCATGAAACTTTCTTGTAGCCATAAAATAACCCGTCGGAACAGCCAAAACAAAAGCGATTATGGTTGCAATGACCGAAGTGTAGAGGCTCAGTTTTATAGTGTCTATCACTGCAGGGTTTTGTAGTTGTTCAATGATTTGTGCAGGGCTTATTCTTATGAAGAGCCCTGTTATGGGCAAGGCGATAAGTAAAAAGTAAGCGGCTACAGTCACGCCTAGAACAACAAGCACCATTTTGTCTGAGAGCACTTTAGCGATGCCTTTTTTCATTTTTTTACCACCTATAGCCAAAAAAAGGGTTGGATAAAGTGCTTAATATCGTATTGCACCTTAAGAGTTAAACCCATATTCTGCCAGTAAAGTTTGGCCATCGGTAGAAGACCAATAATCCATGAATTTCTGCGCCAGTTCCGTTTGCGTAGTTTGCTGCAAAATGGCTATGCCGTATGTTCCTCGGGTGTTCACTGAGGCAGGTATGGATATGAATGTAACTTGGGAACCGGTCATTTGCCCGTAAGCTGCATCGGAGACAAATACGATGCCTGCGTCAGCTGTGCCCATGTTGAGCGAAACTTTTCCAACGACGTTTTCGACTGTTGTTTCATAGGAAACGACGTTCTGATGCATGGTAGCGTTGAAGTTTACGTAGGAACCGTTGGTTACGTAGGCTGAGCTGCTTGGATTGCCCCATGTTGAATCTATTTTTTCACAGGTTTTGTTAGTGTATGATCCTGAGGGGATGACTGGGTCTGCTAAGACCACTTTTACGCCAGGTTTGGTTAGGTCGGCAAGTGAGGTTATGCCTTTGGGGTTACCTTCGGCTATGATTATTTCTAGGCTGTTGGTTGTGAAATTTACGTAGTTATCGTTGTAGAGAAAGTCATCAGCGTTGAGTTGTTTGGTCCATTTTTGGTCAGCTGACATGTAGACGTCGCATGGGGAGCCAGAGGTGATTTGAGTGTAGAGTGAACTTGATGAGGCGGAGTTTATTATCAAGTGGCAGTTGTTTGCTTTCTCGAAGCTGTCGGTCATGTTTTCTACGACACGGAGTAGACTTGAGGCAATGAATACTCGTAGGTCAGGGGTAGAGGTTGATGTTGGAGAAGTATTGGGTGGTGTCGTGTTTGGGTTGGAGGATAAGTTGCTGTAGACCATGTAGGTTGCTACTGAACCGATTACTATTATTATTGCTATTATGCTCGCGGTTAGTTTGGTGTTCATGTTAACCCACTCGATGTTACCAATCAGTAATGTCGATAGTTATAAACCTTTTTAAAACTTTTTCTTAACACTTCTTAAACAAGCACACAACCCAACTGAAACCAGACCTAAGAACCATTACAACTATTGCCTAATGCCCATGACCCTCAATCATACCATAAACATGCAAAATCCCCGGGAACAAAGCATTAAGACCCTCCGACACCGCCTTAGTACTACCCGGCAAATTCACCACCACAGTTTTACCCCTCACACCACACACACCCCGCGAAAGCATCGCAAGCGGCGTCCTCCTCTGACCATAAGCTCGGAGCACCTCGGACACACCTCGAACCTCTTTTTGCACCACCTCTAAAGTAGCCTCTGTAGTCACGTCGCGTGGACCAAGACCAGTCCCGCCAGAAGTGATCACCAAATCCACTTTCTGTTCATCGCAAAACCGCTTAAGCTCAGCCACAATCAATTCTGCTTCGTCAGGCACTATCTTGTAATCGCCCACCACAAAACCGTTTGCTTGTAGTTTTTCAATGGCAAGCTTGCCTGATTTGTCTACGCGTTCACCCTTTGCCGTGGAGTCGCTGACAACCAACACTGCAGCTCGGAGTTGTCTGCTGTATTTTTCTTGGAAGCTCTTTAGGCCGCCACTTTTTCTTAGAAGCGTAACTGACCCGATAGACATGGTTTCGTCGACGGGTTTTAGCATGTCGTAGACTGTTAGGGCGGCGACTGATGCTGCTGTGAGCGCTTCCATTTCGACGCCGGTTTTCCAGACGGTCTTAACGTGGGTCTGGACTTCGATGGTTTCTTTTTTTAGGATTATGTCGATTTTGATGTAGTCGAGGGGGATAGGGTGGCAGTAAGGAATTATCTCGGAGGTTTTTTTGGCTGCCATGGTGCCTGCTATTCGTGCGTTTTCAATTACGTCTCCTTTGGGAGATTTGCCTTCTTTGACTAACTGAATTGTCTTTGGGCTAACGTTAACTATTGCCTGTGCAACTGCTTCCCGTAGAGTATCTGGTTTGTCTGAGACATCAAACATTCCCATTTTGACTATCCTCCAACATAACGCCGTCTACCCATCTGGAAGTTGAACCTGATATTTCTTTCT
>JBNIDO010000050.1:0-20664 GCA_050108095.1 Bathyarchaeia archaeon | reverse complement strand
ATGCCTCCTGCGAAGTCAATGGCGCCTATGCCTTTGAGCCAACCGTCTGGGTTCCACACCCAGTGAGCGATTGGCATGTAAATCAGTGTACTCCAAAGAATCATGAAGATTAGGAGGGATTTGAAGCGGATGCGTTCAGCACATGCACCGATAATCAATGCAGGCGTAATAGCGGCGAACTTCAACTGGAAAGCAAAGAACAGTAGTTCGGGTATTGCTGGTGCAAGGGCTTCGTTAACATAGCCTATGCCAAGACTGCCCATGCCAAGGTAGCCGGGGCTGAAGCCTATGATTCCGTATATGGAGGGGCCGAATACTAGGGCATAGCCCCAGAGGGCCCAGATTATGCTTATGACTGCAAAGATGGCGAAGCACTGTACGATTGTAGAGACGAGGTTCTTTTTGCGTACTAGTCCTCCGTAGAAGAAGCCTAATGCGGGGGTCATTAACATGACTAATGCTGTTGCGGTTATTATCCAAGCTATATCTCCTGCTGCCATTTTCTTTATCCTCTTGACACTTGTTTAGTTATTCGCTTATTGTCTGTGCATTTATCACATGCAACTATTTAAAAGTATCCGTTTGGAAACAATTGAAATACTAAAATGAATGAACGTTTCCAAAATAAGGGAAAAACAAGCAATTGTTCAACATAATTCAGGGCAAAAACCCACAAACTTGAAATTTATCCAATAAAACCCCAAAAAATCGAAAACAAACACAAACCAAAAACCGCTCAAACAACAAATAAACTAACAGACATCCAATAAAAACACACTTAACAGCAAACGAAGAAACAGGAAACACACTAACCCGTGTATTTCCATTGATTGTTTTTGAGCATGTTAGTTACGCGGGAAGCAAACAACGAACTCACAAGCGCCGCCACCAAGAGAATACCAGCCCACAAAAAAACACTCGGTGTCAACACAAAATAAAAAATCGACGCTAACACGAAAAAAAGAAGCAGAAAAGAGCCCCCGTAAATCAAAGACGCATTTAAGCTAGTTATGGCATGCATGATTCTTTTGGTTGTTCTGCCTTTGTTTTTTTCGTCTTCAATTACTTCTCTGAAGTTCTTTCCTTTTTTAGGCATAAATGCTTCCTGCATTTCTATTCTACATCTTCTGTCTTATTATTTTTATCTAATTCACAGAAAGCACTGACGGCCATGCCATCTGACTCTGCTGTCTCTGCTGGTTGGCTATCTTTATTTTCCTTATGACCGTTGCGGCGCTCTATAGTCCGTGCAAAAATAACAAACAATGCCATGATCTCAACTCGTCCAACAAGCATCAAGACCATAAAAAGCCACTTTAATTCTAAGGCTAAACTGGGACCGGCTACTCCGGTACTTAATCCGACATTACCGATAGCGGATGTGCATTCGAAAAGTGCGTTTATATTGGAAAAACCGTAGTTGCAAACGATAACCGATGAAACAAGAATTAAAGCGCCAGTTAGAAGCACCATAAGTCCTGCCTGTATAACTTCTCCGTTTGAATAGTTTTTACCTAGTAGAGGTAACTTGTCGTTTTTTCCAAAGAGTACCATAGAATAGTTTTTGCCGAACAAGCGCATCTTGTTTTCTTTTCCGATAATTGTAAAGGTTACAGTTTTTGTGAAACTTTTAATTAAAACCAAGAACCTGTAAATTTTTATGCCGCCGGCAGTTGAAAGACTTGCTCCACCAATAAACATTAGAGAAATTAATAAGAGCTTTAAGGAATCACTAAAGTTTTGGATCTGTAGGTAGCTAAAACCCCCAGATGACATTGCACTTATAACATGAAAACTTGCGTCGTAGAATGGAATGCTAAAGTAAGATATAACCAAGCCACTTATTATTGCAATTATTATCAAGAAAAAGATTGTTTCAGAGTTGAGGAATTCTTTGAATTTTTTCCGGTATAGGCTGGCAAATATTAAAAAATTTGTAGCACCCAGCAACATGCCTATCGGTATTATGAGGTTCATCGGTGATTGTGTAATAATGGGGGCTATATCATTGACTGGAGAAAAACCACCCGTGCTCATCGCTGAAAAAACTATTGAACTTAGATTGATTATATCATGATAACCAAATACGTAACCCGCAGAAACCAGTATTGCTGTACATAAGCAGTAAAGAGAAATAATGAAGAAAAATGTCCGTCTGATCTTTTGGTTCTTCTTCGATAGCCCCATACTCTTCGCAAAATCCCGTAGTTTCGCTTCTGGATAGAAAAAAGCGAGCAACACGATGACTATGCCCAAGCCACCGATAAATTGAGTTAAAGCCCTATACAGTATTATTGATTTAGGCAGAAGGGATAGGTCAGGTATAACTGAGAAACCTGTAGTTGTGAAACCAGATACTGACTCAAAGAGGCTATCAGTTATTCGCTGGAATACATCCCCAGTAAAGACATTGAGGTATAAGTAGGGAATTGAGCCAATCAAACCTAGGATTACGAAAACTAAAACCATCAAGGTTGAAGACTGCTTTGAACTCATTGCTTTTTTTTCGCAAAAAGAATTGGTAAAAAACCCAAGAATGAGAAAACATGTGGCCGTTAAAAATAACGCTATGGTCGCATCGGTTTCGCCTAGTATGAAGGAAGCCACTATGGGGAGCAGTATAAAAACCCCTGAAACTTGCAGGACAAAGCCTATGTTAGCAAGCAGGACTGTAATGGTCTTCTTCATTTAGCCATATTTAGGCGTATCACATCTTTAAAAAAGCTTCCAGAGTCGGGAGTAATATTCTTAATTTAAAAAATAAGAAAACACATTTCCACCCATTTTTTATTGGTGATTTATTGGGAGAGAAACAAAATTCTTTGGTTAATCCAAATGAAAAGGGTATGTTAAGAGTTGGCTTTTTTCCTGTCCAAGTATTGCGTTACAGGCTGAGGCAGAGTTTTTTCTTGATTCCTAATCGTAACGTAGGTGGAAGACGTGATATCGATACCCGCTTTCTTTAATTCAACGAGCATATTCCTGATTAAGTCACTTTTTATTTGAACTAACTTGTTTGGCTCGTTGGTGAAAACGTTGAGCTCATAAGTTATCGAGCTAGGTCCAAGTTCTCGGAACAGAACAGACGGCGCTTTATCTGGCGAAAACAGCACACCAGTGGTTTTCTGGGCAGCTTCGATAAGTATCGCTTGTACCTTGTCTTCATCAACATCGTATCCAAGGGTGATTTGTGCACGGATTCCAACTTCTTTTAAGGCACTGAAATTACGGATCTCTTTGCCCATGACTGTTAGGTTGGGTATGCTTATGATTTCATCTTGTATAGTTTTTATACGAGTGAAGAAGACTCCGACTTCAACCACTTCGCCGCAACTGTCACCGATTTGCACGTGGTCACCCTCTTTGAATTCGTTGGTACCGCCAAGCACAGCGTATCCAAGAACGTTTCCTAGGATGCTGGAGGAGAATATGCCTAAAATAAAAGCTAAGCCAATAACTAAGGTTGACCCCAGTATGCTTGCAACCCATGTTCCTATGAATGCGTAAGCCCAGATTAAGATAAGTGCAATTATGGCGATTATGTAAACTAGATACGTTAAGTATCTGGTTATGGCTTTATTGGTTTTTTGGGCAGATGTGCGGTCATGCACTATTTTTCCAAGCACAGGCGCAAATGTGATAACGGCTGAGGGTATGAGTATTTTTTGTGAAAAAGCCAAAAAAAACCAGACAACCACAGAGAAAAGCACTTTCTGGAGAGTAAGATAAACCAACTCTTGATTTCCAGTACTCCCAGCGAACGAAAAACCATCAAACCTATAAGCTGATTCTAGCAGAACAAAAATAACAATAATGATAGCAACGCGAATTGCAAGCCAACCTAAATATCGTCCTATAATCCGGCTTGCGCTCTTCCTTCTCTGCATATAGCAGACCCTCCGTGTTTAACTTCCCTTTTAATATTTAAATCTTTTAATGTCAGCGAGCAATAAAAGGAATGGCTGACTATGTCTCTTAGGAACAGGCTCGTTTCTTCATTTTCGGTTTTAAGCCAAGGAGATTTAAACGTAATCAATGCCCATACGATAGCCAGTACTGCCATCATAACGATCGAAATGCCCATGAGAGTCCACTTCTCATAGGCAAAACATAGAACACCTACGCCTAAAAGAAGCATCAATAAACAGATATAAGCAAAGCGTGTCCGAAACTTTTCCTCAGAGACTTGTTCGTACATTTTATGCTAATCCACATTTCCACTATTGAATCCTGTTAATCCTGTATAAATATTAGCGGTATATCCACAGGTGCATACCCGATTTTGAAAACACAGATTGGGTGCCATCATGTGATATACCTCATTCTTTGCTTCGATAAAGCAGAAGTTAGGCGTGAAGAAAGAATTGAGCAAACTACTGCCGAAAACAAAAGGATTCCTGCCCACACATAGACATCTGGAGAAAGCAAAAAGTAGCAAACGACATCAATTAGGGCAAACAAAAGAAGGAAAGTACATGCGTAAATAACTGAAGAGTTGATGCGTACCAGTGTCTGCATAATCCGCTTGGTTATTCTGCCCTTGTTTTTTTCTTCAAACATTACGTCTTTAAAGTTTTTTCCTTTTTTTATTCTCGTTGTTTCTGACATTTTACCATGTTACCTCTTATGTGCTGTTGTTAATTACTTTCTATCACACCCAGAATGCCCATAATAGCAAGTTAGCTACTCCCACCGCCACAACGGAGAGAGGCAAACCAATTTTGATGTACTCTTTAGTGCTGACTAGACAGTTGTTTTTCTCCAAGAGACCACAGGCGAAAACGTTGGTTGCTGCACCCATAGGCAAAATGTTGGCGCCGCTGCCTGTTCCGATGAGCGTGCCGAAGAGTAAGGGCCAAGCACTCATGCCGCTGTACGCTGCTAACTGTTGACCGACAGGAATCATCAGTACAGTATAGGCATTGGGGTCGATGAAAGACGATAAACCCACTGAAAGCCAAACAGTGAACACCAAAAGTATCGCGGGGTTGCTTATACCTAAATCTATTATAGCTTGTGAGAAATCCGCAAGTAAACCTGAGGCAGTCAACGCAAAGATTACTCCAAATATGCCTGCAAGGAAGATGAGGGAGTTCCAATCGAATTCAACAATCATCCGTTTTGCATCTTTCCGACCGATGACTAAGGCAATTAATCCCACGACTATGCCGACTAAACCCAAGCTTATGTTGAGTTCAGGCGCCAAAGCCAAAACTATGACACCCACCACGAAAAGGACACTGGGAAGCTTGGCAACTTTAATCTTCTCAGGCTCAATCTCGATAGTCTTCTTCATTTTTCGGAAGATTACCAGAAGCGTCAAAAGCGCAGCGATAACACCGATGGCTGTAATTGCACCTAGCCCTAATCTACCTTGGAACCAGTAGAAATCCAGTGGAGTCATGCCCGTTTGAATTGCCAATATCAGCGCGGGAGGATCTGCGATCATGGTTGTGGTTGTTACCATGTTGGCGCATACACCGACTGACACAATGTATGGGAACAGGGGTGAACCAAGTTTTTTAGCCATTTGAATGGCGACTGGAGCCATCAAGAAGAGGACAGCGACGTTTGCCATGAAGGCTGAGAGGAAAGCGGCGACTGCACAGATTGCAAGCAGGGCGTATTTTTCGGTTTTTATGTGGGTTAAGATTTTGTTGGCTATGAGTTCAGGCATTTTGCTCTCCGAGAATATGAAGGAGACCATCATGAAGCCCCAGATGACGGCCAGTACGTCCCATTGTATGGCTGTGAAGATTGTGTCTTGCCAGGAGACTATGCCGATGATTATGAGGGCTATTAGTGAGCCGACGGATACGTAGGCAAGTTTTACTCTTCGGCTTAGGGCTAACGCATAGCAAGCTATGAAGATTGGTAGGATTATGAGTTGTGCGTCTACTTGTAGCGTCAACCATCACTCTCTGTGGCTTTTTCCCATCTCACCGCTCGTTGCCATATAAGGGTAGTTATGATTTGTTCATAACTTTTCAGAAAAAATGAAAAGATGTCTAGGTTAAGCAAGGAAAATTAGACAAATATCAATAAGTGAATGTTAAAATGTTGGCAAAAAAGAAAAGAAAGGGAAAAGTGGGTTGATTATGATTACGCTAGTCCTTTCCTACTGCATCGCCCTTCTCTTTATCGAAGGGTTCTGGAGTAAGCCATTCCTTAGCTTCTGGTTTCATCTCAACCTCTGGATACGCTGCAAATCCGTGTTCGCTTAGGTCTAAGCCTTTGATTTCTTCGTGGTGTGGCGCTCTTAGACCAATGGTGTATTTGATTATACCAAAGATCACAATTGCCATGCCGAAAGCGAAGCCAGCGCAAACTGCTGCACTGATTGCCTGCGCAACCAGCTGATCTACACCTGCTGCACCGTTGAAGATAACACCCTGTATGCCGTATGTGCCGTCTGCGAATAAGCCCACTGTGAGTAGACCGAAGATACCGCCGATGCCGTGGATACCGAATGCGCCGACAGGGTCGTCAATTCTGAGTTTGCGCTCAACGAATAGGTTGCCGTAGATTGCCAATGGAGCTGCGATTAAGCCGATGAGGATAGCGACCATAGGTGACACGTAAGCGCATGACGCCGTGATAGCAACTAGACCTGCTAGCGCACCGCAACAAACCGCTTGAACGTCTGGTCCACTGAAGTGTTTACGGTCAAGGTAGCTGATTGCAACTGCTATGAGGCCCCCTGCAGCGCCTGCCAAGTATGTCGTTACTGCTACTATGGGTGTTCTGATGTCTAAGGTTGTCAATGTGCTACCGGGGTTGAAGCCGAACCAGCCGAAGAAGAGAATCATTGTGCCTATGACGATGTATGGAACGTTAGTGTAGCCAAAACTGCGTGCTTTGCCGTCTTTAGTGTATTTTCCGATGCGAGGCCCAATAAGCCAACAAGCCGCTAAACCTGTGAAGCCACCGACCGCGTGGACGACACCTGAACCTGCGAAGTCGACTGCACCTAATTCTGATAGCCATCCGCCGCCCCATACCCAGTGTCCATAGATTGGATAGATAAGAATGTTGATGAGAACAGCGTAGAGCAGGTATGCTTTGAACTTCATGCGTTCAGCGACCATTCCCGCGACGATTGTCACTGAAGTGGCTGCGAAGACTGCCTGCCAGAAGAAGTACACCAGTGTCAGTCCGTTGTATGCCTCACCGGTTAATGCGAAGCCGCTCCAGCCAATGAACGCGTTTCCACCGTCTAGACCTGGAAGGGTAGTCCAGATTGCTTCACCTGCTGCATCGAAGCCTGTGGGGAATGATGCGCCTGAACCGCCGAACATTAAGCCGAAGCCGACTAATGCAAAGACAATTACACCAATGGTTAAGTCGATGTAGCTTTTCGTCCAATAGTTTACGTGGTTTTTCTGCCGTATGTATCCTGCTCCTAAGAAGGCGAAGCCGAGCTGCATGAACCATACGAGGCAGCCCATGGTGAGTGTCCAAGCGATGCTTACGCCAGTGCCTGTTTCTGCTAAGGGGTCAGGGGATTGCGCGAAAGCTTGCCCTAAGCTAAGGGCCAAGCAAGTGACGAGTATGCCTGCGAGGATGAAGAATTTGCGTTTCATGAAGATTGCTGAGTGCTTTTCTATTGTTTTTTGTGCTAAGTTTGATGCTTTGCTTAGTAGTTTTTTCATTTAATTCACCGTTTTACACAACGGTTGTGGTATAGCCAATATAAGGATAGTTGTGATCTGTTCATAACTTTTATGAATAACTGGAAAAATATACATTAATGAGGCAAAAAAATGGATAAATACATATAGTAAATAACAATACTCAAACGAATGTTCAAAACCGAAAGCTAAGGATTCAGTTTGACCCTGAAATCCTCCTTTACCACGTTGAGGGTAATATTGGTCATCGTTTTCTTTATATGTGGAGTAACCAACAAATCTTTAATCAGGGCATTCAAACTGTCCCTATCCTTGAGCTTCACAATCGCAACGATGTCGAAGTCACCCGTTATCTCATAGACCGCAATGACATTAGACATCTGCGAAAGCTCATTTGACAAGTTCTTAAGATACCCGCCCTCTGTCTGGATAAAGATTACCGCTGTCAAATCATAGCCCAATTTAAGTGGATCTAAAACTGCAGTATACCCCTTCAGGTAACCTCTATCCTCTAGATGCTTAATTCGTGCCGATGCCATTACGCCAGACATACCCAGTTTGGAGGCCAACTTTCGGTAGCTTAGGTGAGAGTCTTCTTGCAGAGTGTTAAGTATCTGAACATCAGTCTTGTCTAGTCCGTTTTTTTGAGTGATTTTTTTTCGCACAGTAGCCCTTCTTTGTTTTTTGGTTTCCTACTCGGTCGTAGAGTTGGCACATGCTAAGGAGGATGTTCATGGGGGGCACGCTTCCGCGTTTTACGGCTGTAAGATTAATTCTGTCTTGACTGCACAAGTATTGTAGTCTTATATTTAAAACTACCCAATTGGACAGTATTAATCGAACAAACCATTCACTTGTAAAGTACACCTAAAAAAGACAGCGTCATCTCTAAAAACAAACCCGGCAAAACCAACCACGCCACAATAAACCTTATAACAACACAACGCTTCATTGCCCCAATATAGGCGAACAACATGAAATTCGGTTCATTCACCTTCCAACCCACAAAACCCCAAGGATTCGACTTCCACGTATTCCGCGTCAAACCAGAAACAGGACTGCTACTAAAACCCATGCCAGACATGGCAAGCAACATCGCAGTCTTCGCCGACACACTAACCGGGCAGAACCACCCTGACTGGATTTCACAGTCACCCCTTGGACCCGCCAAGTTTGGAAACAACAACTTTAACATTTACTGGAGTGTGATCTGCGCTACACAGCCCGATTACAGAGAAGAGCAGCTAAAATACATCGCTGAAGTGGACCGGCAATCACAGGGAATATGGTTAAACAGCCAATACTTCGCCGAGCACAGCCACTGCACCTGCCCACGGTGCCAAGAACTTTACCAGAAAAGCGGATTAAGCTGGCTGGAATGGCGGCGCCAAGTAGTCACTGACTACATAGCCCAGATCCGAGATGTCGTCAAAAAAGAGCTTGTTCTAAGCCTCCAACCCGACCCCGTGAGTTCACTAGAACGTTATGGCGTTGACTTTGATGACTCCGCAAAATACGCCGACCGCTTCAACGTGGTTATGTTTAGCAAAAACTATGCGACACCATGGTATTGGGAAATGTTAACCCGAGCTTTCAAAAAAATCCTCAAAAAACCATTCTACATCAGCCTCTACGTTTATGGGCCAGGCGATAGCCCCCAAGATGTGCCGCCTCCGGCTGAATTGTTAACTGTCACCGTACGCTGCGCAAGAGTGGGTGGCATGGATGGCTTTCTGTATTTGACCGATGGAGAAAAGGAAATGCTGGATTTCCAGAAGGCTGCACTAGAAAAAGCTGAGTTATGCCAGCGCCTGCGTTCTTATGGTGGTGAACCAGTGCAAGAGTTTCTCGATAGAGTAGCAAACTGGGAAAAAATCTTTAGATAAAGGGGCAGATATGCCTCCGCCATATTTTTATTAACGACCCCACGCTACAGAATATACAGATACGTTTTGGTTGATTTTATCTCTGACTTAGTGAAAGCCATCATAGCGCTTTTTATAATCGTTGACCCCTTAGGTAATATTCCAATTTTTATAGGTTTAACCGAGAAAATAGAGCCTTCCCAACGAAAAAAAATCTATAACGTCGCAATAGTGGTAGGGGTTGTATTGCTTTTGGTTTTTGCTTTTCTAGGTCAAGAAATTCTAAACATTTTCGGCTTATCTATCTACAGTTTTGAAATTGCAGGAGGCATATTGCTACTCATTATATCGATCAGGATTTTGGTGTCGGGTACTCTGCATGAAAACGTTGAGTCGCCAGAGAGTTTAGGCGCAGTCCCCATAGCCATGCCTTTGCTGGTCGGTCCAGGCGCCATCACAACAACCATCTTCAACCTTCAATCTTACGGAACTACAATAGCAATCGCAGCAGTGGTGGCTGTGTTGTCGATAACATGGATTATTCTGCGCTTCATTAATGGCGTTTACAGGATTTTGGGGAAAACGGGCGCACTGGTCATTGCAAGGGTGATGGCTCTTTTGATTGCAGCAATCGCGATTCAATATATTTTGAGCGGTGTAACTCACTTCGTTACTATCGGCGCTTAAACGATATGGATGAAAGTCGGGGGAGAGAAACAAGTGATTGATTTATTCAGCTAAAGGTTGGAGGTAGAGTGGCGTAGTATAGCTTTTTTGTGGCAATTTACGCCCAGAACATCGTATGTTTTGCAGTCAAGCTCCACTATGACGCCGAAGTCTTTGAGATCGTTTAGGACTTTTTTTAAGTGATTATCCGATAATTTTTTCTGTTTCATTGAATTTAACACCTAAAAGAGTTTGACTATCAAAATTTGTAATAATGGATAATGAAAAATTTGTATTTATAAGCTTTATAAAACTATCTTATATAGGCAGATTCAATCCAAATACGAATTCCCCTCTCCCAGAATTAACTTGAATACTTGTCCAACAGTCAATGGATATATCTGAAATCAAAATATGGGGTTTATAAACTTGAAGCCAAAACCCAGCTAGGGGAAAAACCAACGGACCCACAGGAAGCTGAATTCAACAAAATAAAAGAGAAATTAACCAGAAGAACAATCACTAACTTTCTAGACCTAATAATCATACGCCACTTTCAAAAAAAGCCATTCAGCGGATACGACGCAACAAAATTCATCAACAAACAATTCAATATCGTACTTAGCCCAGGAACAGTCTATTCAACACTCCATGCTATGGAAAGAGACGGCATGCTGGAAAGTGCTATGAGAAACAACAAAACAGTATTCAAAGCAACAGTGAAGGGTTTGCAGGTCGATCGGCTTTTGGAGTCTTCGGATCAAATTGTAGCCTTCTTGAAATACCTAATAGGCAAGTAAAATCGGGTTTGGCAAGCCATCGACTGATAGGGTGGCGAAGCGTGAGAAACCTTAAATATTGATAAGCAACTCCAATGGGTCGTAATACCCCAAAAAACACGTTCGTGGGGCCGTCGTCTAGCATGGATTAGGATACTTGCCTGGGGCGCAAGCGATCCTGAGTTCAAATCTCAGCGGCCCCACCACTCTTTTCACAGGAAAAGCTGGGCTTTCTGCTTGGGGTGTTGAGAGCTTTTGGGGGTAAAATTTGGATACCTTCAGACCTTTTTCTATTTTACTCGTTTTGCGTTTGTTCAATATTTAGTGAGATAACACAACATATTGTCTTGTTTTGATGCTTTGATTTAGAATTTATGTTAAGATTGTATCGTTTATCGGTTCAAACGCTCAATCCTGTACATATGCCTTATATATACCGTTTATATACCACATACATGTCGGAGGAGAGAAAGTTATGTATGAACAACCCAGAATAAACGTGCAACCAAGAATTCGATTTCCCAATCTAAAAAAAATAATCGCCATAATCATAATCGTGCTAATAGTAGTAACAGTCCCAATAGCCGCCATGAGAACCGTTCCAGCTGGCTACAAAGGCATACTACTTAACTGGGGCGAAGCAGTCAGCGTAGAAAACGAAGGCCTACGCTGGGTAGTTCCCATAGCTCAAGACATAACGCTAGTAAACATCCAAATCCAAAAGGCAGTTGCAACAGAATCAACAGCCAGTTCAGACCTGCAAGAAGTCACAACCACAGTAGCAGTCAACTACCGCCTACAATCGGATAGCGTACTAACCATCTACCGTGACCTACGAAACGACTATGAAACAAGAGTCATAACACCAAACATTCAAGAAGCCCTCAAGGCTGCAACAGCAAAGTATGTAGCCACTGAATTGATTACTGAACGTGAAGCAGTAAAAGAAACATTCTTCAACATACTCAAAAGCAAGCTCTCAGGCTACGGCATTGACGTACTATCGGTTTCAGTAACGGAATTCAAGTTTTCGCCGTCATTCACTCAGGCCATCGAAAACAAGGTAACTGCTGAACAAAATGCCCTCGCAGCAAAGAACAAGCTCCAACAAATTCAATACGAAGCGCAACAGCAAGTTATTCAAGCCGAAGCCAATGCAACTGCGATAGTCACCTTAGCAAACGCCAACGCAAACGCTACCGTCATATCTGCACAAGGCACAGCAGAAGCAGTGCAGATAGTTCAAGAGCAATTAACACCAGAATACATACAGTATCTGTATGCGATCGGATGGGATGGACAACTTCCGCTATACTGGGTCAGCGGTGAAAACGGAACAGCCCCATACCTATTAGTACAACTTCCAACAAACAGCACCACGGAGCCATAAGCATGCCGAAAAGGGAAGTCAACATCTTGCAGGCAAACGATAAATCCGTAATATTGGAGGGAACGGTAGGCATTGACTACCGTATTTCTATCCCTAAACAGCTTAGAAAAATCATAAAGCCACAATCGGCGGTCAAGATAACTGTAGAAATTTTAGACGAGAATAGACAGCCGAAATAGTAGCAGGCTTTTGCCGGTGATATTTAAGGTTGGGTTGTGACTTGAACCTCTTTGGGTTCAAACACGGCTCGGTTAACTTCCGTACACAAGCCATTTTGATTCAAAACAAGCAGCCCTCACCACAACCCGCTATACGCTAATTTAAATAGTGTCTGCCTTGAGTTTTCTGAAGAGTTTTATGTCCCACGCTACAACTTTTGTAGAGGTATTTGTTTTGTGTTGACTGTTTTTTGTGGCTTTATCGTTTGGGCAGAACCACCTCTGTCGCCAATGCATCAGGCTTACGATGTGTTAGAGTTAGAGTCAGAGGAAAAGACAAAGAAACAACACTGCAACCAAAAAAGCAAGCGCCTTCAATTGCATTCTTGCGGCACCCCCGCAAAATACCACACGCTCATAAAAGAGAGAGGGAGCACAAAACTTGCCTTACAGTTAATAGAAGGGTTGCAGGATTAGGTTCGATATGCTCTCCTGCATTTAACTATGAACCCAATTTGTTAAAAGTATCGATTGACCGTAAATGTTGCTGTGGCTCGTCAAATTCCCCTTTGATCTAAAACCTGCCACATCAAAGAGAGTCGAATATGCAGATGTTTAACGACCTCAAGGGAAGAGCCGGACCGGTAAATCGTCTTATGCAACTCAACGTGGTTTTCAATTACTCGACTCATCTCCAAGAGTGCAGGTGTAATAAGAAGCCCTTGCCCACATTCAGGACAAATCACAAACCCATCTTTCAGGGAACACCCCCGCACTGTCCGGTCATACAGTTGACTAATCTTCTCGTTATCTTTAGGGTTCATCGCAGTTCCACATCCTTTCTTCTATCTTAACTGTTATTTCACGAAGCAAAATACATTAACACATTTATAAAAATATGTAATATGTATGAATATACCTCAAGAACAATTATTCATGTGAACGCTTAACAAGCATGCGCTGTAATGGGCTACTTCTGGGATGCTGAGATGTAACTGGTTAAGCGTTTGATTTCTTTTTCTAAATTTGTCATGCTAACTTCTATTTCTTCGAAGCGGTTATAGACTTCTTTGGTGTCATCGATCTGTTGCTTGATGTCCATCAGTTTAGCGATCAGCGCATCTAAGTTTTGCTCATGTTCCTTTAAACTTTGAATTATGAAGTCAAGTGTTGCGGCACGACGATTGGGCCGATCTTCCGGAGCAGAATCATTTGACATACTGTTTCACTCTTTGAAGTTCCACTGTCGACCAGTGTTTTAACCTATATTTCAAACGTAAGAATATGTCACTGGCTTCATAACAATCTTTGTGAAATGAAGAATTAAAACATAAAATTTAGCATTAATAGTAACAAGTTACTGCTAACTTAGCAAATGAACACTTGGCATCAAGGTCAAGCCTTAGTTCAAACTGGTGCAAACAATAACTATCTTTCGAAAAAATAAGAGTCTCCACAGTAACCCTTGAACTTCACCGACCTTTTCAGCTACCCTACGATATATCGAGAACCGGAATATCCCCTTTAAACGGTCTTGCACAGTAAGTTAAATGCTGTTCGTTGAGGGCCCCCGCCCTCCCAATTATTCATTCGTATTAATTACGTTCAATCTAATAGTATAAGCGAGCCTAAGCTTTTTAAAAAGCAAGCCCCAAAATAGCAAGCATGAACCCAAAACTCAACGCCTTTTTCGATGGTTTCAAATTCTTTTTTCCGAGGGCGCTTCTTTTAGGGTTAGGTTTGGCCTTGGTAACCTGGTTTTACCTTGCGTTTGTATGCAGTGACTGGACGCTTGATTACTTCTTTTTCACTTTTGGCTGCTGGGTGCTGCTTTGGACTTTCACCTGTTGCTGTTTACTGCCCAAGCTGCTAAAACACTGATTTTATGCAGTAGATTTGAATTCAACAGTGCCATAAATAAGGTAAGGTTTAAGCTTTGTCAGTTAACAGAAACACCCATTTCTATTCCTGCCAGTTAGCATCAACCAACTCAGTTAAACAGCATAAACTCCGAAAACAAATCGCACGCCTATCCCACTTGCAGGGGAAAGGGCGAGAGTTCGTTTCCATCTATATTCCTTTTGAGACTTCAATCGACCAGTCGGTTGCGTTTCTAAAGAAGAATTCTGAAAAAATCAACGTAGGATCAGAGCGGCTAAACGACAGGTTCCAAGCCACCCTCAAGGGCACCATCCAATATCTGAAGCAACAGCAAAAAACTCCCGAAAATGGGCTGGCGGTTTTCGCTGGGACACGAGTAGCTGAGGGAGAAAAAGAAGCTTTAACCGTGGAAACCATAATTCCCTCCGAACCGCTGACCGCATACCAATTCCGTGTTGACGACCACTTCCATTTAGACCCCCTACGGGAAATGCTAAGAAACCAAAAAATCGTCGGAATCCTCACCTTAGACGCGAAAGAAGCCAGTTTTGGCGTACTCACCGGTGAACGCCTCGAAGTCGTTGAAAGTATCTCCTCAGGTGTTCCAGGCAAAACTGGGAAGGGCGGGCAGAGCCAGAGGCGTTATGAAAGAGAACGCGATATGGAACTGACTGCTTTCTTCCACCGCGTCGCAGAACACGCAGTCAAAGATTTCTTAGAAAAGCAAGTTAACGTACTTTTGGCTGGTGGACCGGGGCAGACAAAGAATGACTTCTTGAAAAGCGATTTTCTGCACTATGAACTCTCAAACATGCTTCTAAACACTGTGGACACTCAATCCGTCGGGGAAGCCGGCATCCGAGAGGTAATCTGCAAATCCGAGGAACTGCTCAAGAAGATGTGTGGGCCCGAAGAGAGAAAGATTATGCAGCGTCTGTTCTCGGAGTTGCGTAAACCCGGCGGCTTAGCCACCTACGGATTGGACTCAGTGATAGATGCACTCAACCAAGCGGCAGTACAAGTGATAATAGTCGCCGATAACACGGATATGGCTGAAATCTTTGCTGTTTGCAAGAAATGCGGGACACCGAAGAAGGAATTGTCAGCTAGAAAAACCGAAACCGCCAAAGAAATGATGGCGACTCCCTGCCAAAAATGCGGTGCCACCTCATACGAGATGCGAGAAAAGGATATAGTAGATGTTTTGGAGGATTTGGCTGTACAAACCAATGCAAGCGTTGAAGTGGTTTCCTCGCCTTCACCTGAAAAGGACACGCTTAACTCGTTGGGAGGTTTAGCGGCGCTGTTGAGATTTAGGACAAACCAGTAGCGCTAGACTTCGAAGACCTCGTTTTGCTCGGGAATAGCCACATCGGTGATGCCTGAGATTTGTTCTGAGAGCAACTCTGCCTGTTCGAGGTCGCCGTGGACAAGAAGTGTCTTCTTTGGCTTTAACTTGCTGATGAACTTTACCAGCTCCCTTTGGTCTGCGTGACCTGAAAGTTCAAACTGGCAAACCTCCGCATGCATAGTTACCACTTCATCTTCGGTTTTGAAGAAGCCCTCTTCTTTAGCCTGTTTCAGGGGGCTGTCAGGAGGCAGATACCCTGATGTTAAGATGACACAGTTGTCTTTGTCTTGTGACCAATCTGACAGTAAACGTAGGCTTGCGCCGGCATGGCCAAACCCTGATGTGCATACGACGATGGCGGGTTCTTGGATTTGGTTGGTTCTGTATAGGTGTTTGACGTGGCGGTAGTTGAAGGGTTTCTTTTGTTTCTTGATTTCTTTGGTGAATAGTTGCTTGTTTTGGTTGAAGTAACTGTTTATGCGATGCGCCAGATTAGAGATTGTGTATACGTTGTACCGGGGGAGTATTCCGCGTTCGATGGCGGCGTCGATTCGTTTGGCCATTTCTTGGCTGCGGTGAAACGCGAAAGTTGGGATTAAGATGTTGCCTCTGCGGTCCATAACCGTCTGCATCTGCATCATAAACTGGTCCAGCAATTCTTGCCTTGGTGGCCTAACTTTTCCACCGTAGGTGGATTCGGTGATGAGCAAATCTGGTTTTTTAGGCATCGTTTCAAGTTTGCAGCCCTGCAGTATTTCGGTGTCGTGGAGACAGAAATCGCCGGTGTACACTATGCGTTTCTTTTCTGCTTCGAGGCTGGTTATTTTTGCGCCCGCAACGTGGCCGGCGGGTTGGAGCATAAGTTTTAAGCCTGGCAACGCAACGGAGTCGCGGCTCCACCAGCAGTTTGCTACTTTTTCTGCATGGCTATCGTCGAATTCGAGATTGCCTTTTTCCTGTTGAATACTGACCATGTCGTGGAGTAAGTCAACGGTTACGTCTCGGGTGATTTCTGAGCCGACTATTGTTGGGGTGTTGTTTTTGCATAGACTAAGAAGACTCCCAGTGTGATCTAAGTGAGCGTGACTTATGACTACAGCGTCGAAATCCTTCGGAAACTTTTTGGGATCCCCCTCAAATTTTGCGCCGTAATCTAACGCGATTTTTCCTGAGTCTGTTTCAACTGAGACACATGAACCTCCGACTTCTCGGGCTCCTCCCAGAACCTCAATTTTCAAATTCTGTTAACTCCAGTGTTTTCAAACGTGTTTTCCAAAAATTGGGTGCACCCCAATTTAGGTGGGCCGTAATTTTTTTGCGCCCTATGTTTTTACCGCAAAAGCTTTGACGGCGGATATTAAGGTATTGATTAATTTTTTAAACTCGGTTCATGCAAACTCATTTCAAAGCACATAATTTTTCGTATAATTGTTTAAAACTTAAAAGTAAATCCAGACAACATAGGGCTATGAATCGTGCCGTGAAACTACTGGTGATTGCGGTTGCGATTTTACTTATTTTAGCAGGCGTAGAAGCCTACATAATAACCATCAACTCAAGAGGTGAAATCCAAACCGAACCCATCCGCGTAGCCTGCATCGGCGACAGCTTAACCAGAGGAACCCAGTATACCCTCGACCTCTGGCATTTGCTAGGCTCCAAATACATCGTCGGCGACTTCGGAGTAGGGGGAGCCGCAATCTACATAGAATCGGGCAAAGCATTCATAAACGAAACCGCCTGCAAAGTTGCAAAAGCCTTCCAGCCCAACATTGTTGTTATCATGCTGGGGACAAACGACGCCGACGCAAACCTCAACGAATCCAGCGCCAAATTCATCTCCGACTACACCGCTTTAGTTTCCCAGTTCCAGTCACTTCCAAGTAAGCCAGAGGTGTGGCTTGTTGAGCCGCCGCCCATCTATCAAAACACCGTAGACCTATGCGGGTTACTGTTGTTCCAAAAGGTTATTCCAGATATAAAAGAGGTCGCAGACCAGACTGGTTGCGGGTTGATAGATGCGAATACGCCTCTGGCGGGTCACGAAGAGCTTTTCATCGATGGTGTTCACCCAACTAATGAGGGAGCCCAAATAATTGCTGAGGCGGTTTATTCTGCATTGAACTCCGTTGACAAGTAAAAAATTGAATTAAACTCCTCAATTATCTTAAGTTTTATATCCTGAACGCATCAAAGAAGTAGCGGGGGCAGGGGGAGCATGATTGGGCAGGATTGTGGGTTCTCCTACCGTGTGGACGTCATCAGAGCTGTGGCTATAACACTTGTTATTCTCCTCCACTCCCAAAACGACTTAACAATCCAGCAGATGAATGCTTTTGAACAAATCCGCTGGACAACCGTAGACGTATACCAGAGCATAGGAAGAATCGGCGTTCCACTGTTTCTAATGCTCACAGGCGTCTTGCTTTTGCAGCCCAGCCAATACAACGAGCCGCTGAAGGTTTTTTTCAAGAAACGTTGGGACCGCATAGGCTTGCCAGTGATTTTCTGGGGCTTGGTGTATTTTGTTTGGGTTTTTGGCGTACAACAACAGCCTTTAACAGCGAATGCAATTGTACAAGGTGTCCTAACAGGGCCGTACTACCAGTTCTGGTACATTTACCTACTCATCGGCTTGTACCTACTAACACCCTTAATTCGCGTGTTGATGGCGCATGCTAGCCGCAACATCATAAAATACGCTCTAATACTGTGGTTTGCAAGCGCCTCCATAATGCCGCTAATCCACCTTGTAACCCCATTTTACATAGACGACAACCTCTTAACCTTTACAGGGTATGCAGGTTACTTTATTTTGGGTGCTTTTCTGCTAACTGTGAAAACTACTCGTCGGCGACTGCTTTGGCTTTTATTCGGTTTGGGTGTGGCTTTAACTGCAATCAACACTTATGCCATCGCCGCCACAGTTGGCGGAACCAAAATGTTCTTTTTCCAACAATACCTAAGCCCAACATTAATCCTATCGGCTGCATCACTGTTCCTGCTCTTAATTACACTTCAAACCCCCTCCGCTGTAACCGCTACAGTGGAAGACCAGAAACCATCGAAGACAAGAAAGCTAATCACTTTGATAAGCCAAAACACGCTGCCCTTATTTCTGTTCCATGTGATTGTTTTGGAGGCGATTCAAAACGGGTATTTGGGGTTGGCGATTAACGGCAATGTCATAAACTCGGTTATCGGTGTGCCCTTAATGACTGTGATTGTACTGTTTCTTAGTCTGGGCATTATCTTGGCTCTGAAGCAGATACCGGGCTTCAAGAAATTACTCGGGTAAGAAACAGTTAGCTACTATATCTCCTCATTTCGGAGAGCCAGTTGTGTGCACTTCATGCTGTGATCAAATCTCACGAACCAGTCCATCAAGCAACCGCTCCAGATGGCACCCAACTAATTGGCGATGAAACCATAACAAAATGGAACTTGCCTGTCAACAAGTTTAATACACCCAGTATTGTCCATGCTATAGGTTTGAACTCAGAGATGAATCCGAAACTACAGTTGCTGACATTTGCAATAGCCGTTATGATGGTGTCCACGGTTTTACTTTGCCTCGCGGGTTCCACTCAAGCTCAACACATCACATACCCCATACGCGTAGCTTGTGTCGGCGATAGCATTACAGAAAAAAGCGGTTACACAGCGAAGCTCGCAACAATGCTAGGCACCAATTATTCGGTAGGCAATTTTGGTGTGAGCGGAACCACAGTTACGCTTGAGTCGGAAACACCCTACATGAAGGAATCCAAATTTTACGCCGCCGAGTCTTTTCAACCCAAAATCGTCGTAATTATGCTTGGGACAAATGATGCCAGATACGACTACACCAAGTATCAAGTCAATTTTGAAGAAGAATATGGCAAGATAATTTCCTCTTTTAAGAACCTCAATAATAATCCTGAAATTATCTTGGTGAGATGCCCGCCTATCTTCAACAATAACCTGTTTTTGAATGAGACAACTTTTTCTGAGTCAGTGATTCCGCACATTGATAATGTTGCGGGCAACTTCAGTCTACCAACCGTTGATGTTTATGATGCCTTCGGCAACCACAGCGAATACACCGCGGACGGAGTGCATCCTACCAGTGAAGGCGCAGACATTATTGCGTCACAGGTCTACGGTTATATTATGTCAATGGATCCCCCATAGCCTTCTTAGCTTCTGATCAGTTTGTAACCTGTATTTGTGCCCATCCCATAGTTATACGCTAAATTGATTATCAAAATACCCATCTCTTCCAAGTACCGAGCCGATTTTAAGGGACCACAGTCAACGGGGTCAAAGCCCATGTCATGGGTCATCTGCATCACCGTTTGCTTGGCTTTCGCGTCGTCACCAGCGATGAACGCTGTTAACTGTTGGTCGCCTATTTTGCCGCTGCTTTGGTTAGGAGCAAAAACAGTGTTGAAAGCTTTAACCACATGCGCTTGGGGGAGTTGCTTCTGGGTTTCCTCAGCGGAGGAAGTTGTGCAGTTTATACCCAACTCCATGTTTGGACCTATAGCGTTCATAACATCTATAACGGTTTTTCCGTCGGTGTAGGGTTTGACGGCTACTCTGGCGTCATCTGCGTTGTTATGGGGCACAGCGAGGATTATGACTTCTCCCCATTTCGCAGCGTCCGCTACTGGCTCTTTAGGGTCGCGATGTCCGAATTTGATTTCGTAGCATGTGAAGGCATGTATCTCCTGCTGTTTCTCTATAAGAAAGCAATGAACCGCTTCGCCCTTTTAACAGTAAAAACCTGCTAATTCAACCCCGCGCCGTTTTCTTTAACCGCTAAAGTTAAAGCCAACCCAACAAATAACATAGAACGCACCCACCGAAAAACACGTTTTTCTGGGGCTTTCGGCTAGCTTGGTCCAGGCTTGTAGCCTCGGGCGCTATAGACCCCGGTTCAAATCCGGGAAGCCCCACCA
>JBNIDO010000049.1:0-20804 GCA_050108095.1 Bathyarchaeia archaeon | reverse complement strand
GGATAGTTGGCTCAACAGGAGTGCATTAAACATGTCACGTATACCCTTACCCTACAACCCCAAAGTCATGGATTTATTCCGTAACCCCAAAAACCTGGGCAAAATGGAAGACGCAACAGTCGTCGCAGTCGCAGGTAACCCTGCATGCGGAGACATGATCACCTTCTACCTAAAAATCAATGAAGAGACGCAGATTATCGAGAAGGCGCAGTTTGAAAGCTACGGATGCGCCGCAAACATAGCCACCAGCAGCATAGTCACCGAAATGGTAAAAGGCTTAACACTTGAGGATGCTTGGAAAAACATCACTTGGCAAAAAGTCACCGAAGAAATCGGCGGCTTACCCAGCGTCAAATTCCACTGCGGAGTCCTCGCCGTCGGCGCACTCAAACGCGCCATTCGCTTGTACTTCTCGCAGAAGGGCATTCCAAACCCTACTTGGTTGCCTGAAGACCACACATTCGAGGAAAAACAGGCACTCGAAGAGGAAGAATTGGCAAAAACCCTATCGAAGAGGCTAAAACCTGAGGCAGAAAAGTAACCGTGGACATACAAGCCATACGCCGCGACTTTCCCATTCTATCCAGGAAAATCAACGGCCAACCCCTCATCTACTTTGACAACGCAGCCACAACCCAAAAACCACGCCAAGTCATCGACGCCATAACCGACTACTACACAAACCATAACGGCAATGTACACCGAGGCGTCCACACACTAAGTATTGAAGCAACAGAGCTCTACGAGCAATCACGGGAAAGCACCGCTAAATTCATCAACGCAAAATCCTCAGACGAAATCGTATTTGTGCGTGGCACAACTGAAGCCATCAACTTAGTCGCCCACTCACTTGGCTGCAACAACCTAGGCGAAGGGGATGAAATCCTTGTTTCATTGATGGAGCATCACAGTGACATCGTGCCCTGGGAAATCCTCTCTAAATGCAGAGGCTTCACCGTTAAATACGCCAACCTCCACGACGATGGCACACTCGACTACGAGGACTTCGAGAGCAAAATAACAAAGAAAACCCGCATATGCTGCCTCAGCCAAGTCTCAAACGTCACAGGTGTCATAAACAACGTTAAACGCATAACCAAAGCCGCCCATGACAGTGGCGCTTTGATGCTGGTGGACGGAGCCCAATCCGTGCCTCACCTACCCGTTGACGTGCAAGACATCGACATGGATTTTTTGGCGTTTTCAGGACACAAAATGCTTGCTCCCACAGGAATCGGCATCTTGTACGGCAAAAAAGAGCTGCTACAGAAGATGGAGCCTTTCCAAGGCGGCGGAGAAATGATTAAAGAAGTCTCAGTACAGGGCAGTCACTGCAGCATTTCATGGAACGAGGCGCCTTGGAAGTTTGAAGCGGGCACACCCAACATCTCCGGTACAGTAGGTTTGGGCGCCGCTGTAAAGTACCTTAAAGGTTTGGGTATGGAGAAAGTGTTTAGTCACGAAAAAGAACTAACAAACCACGCTTACAGCCGCCTGAGAGAGTTAGGCAACATAGCTCTCTATGGCCCCAGTGATCTGTCCAGAAAATGCGGCATCATACCCTTCGGCGTCAAAGGGCTAAGTTCTCATGAAGCAGCTGCATTATTCGATGAATTCGGCATCGCACTGCGCAGCGGATACCACTGTGCTCAGCCCCTGCACGAGATTTTCAAGATCCAGTCGTCAGCCCGGGCAAGCTTCTACCTCTACAACACTAAAGAAGAAATAGACCGTTTCGTTGAAGTCTTAGAGGAGATAGATAACGCCTAATGTCTACGGTGGCTGATTATGTCTCTCGTATCGAAGGCACCTGTGGAGCAGAAAGCGATGTCATAGTCAACTTTAAGTACGAAAGAAAAGATGAAGCCATCGCTAACATAATGAAGAAAGCCACACTGAAGAACACTATTGCAGGCATCATTTTCGAGTTAACGTTTGAGGGGCGCTCTTTTCGGCTCTACACCAGCGGCAAAGCCATCTTCCGAGGCGTCAAAACAAAAACCGAACTCATGGATTACTTGGCTGAACTTTTATTGTAAGATACACAACTGCATAAACCCAGGAACATCGATTACTATTCCCAACTGCAGAATCCTTAAATCGGCTGCGATGAAAAAGTAACCAACTTACACACAAGGAAAAAGAGAAATGCGCAAGCCTTTCGCAAGAACCCTATCAGTCGCCAAACAAAAAGGCATCCGGTCCGCCCTAAACGTCAGCGCAGGCGAAATCAAACGGCAACTAAAGCTATCCCAGAACCTGTGGCGTTTCCGACTGATTAAATCATGGAAGCCGTTCATATTTGACGGAACGAAATACCGGTATTTCTACCATAAATACAACGTCACCTGGCAAAACGAGCGAACCGTGGAAATTCCCATCGTTTGGGAAATCATCAAGAGACATCCGAACGCGCGAGTGCTTGAATTTGGAAATGTTCTACAACATTACCACAGTTTCCCCCACGACATCGTGGATAAGTATGAGAAGGGCAAAGGAGTTCTAAACCAAGATATAGTCAATCTTGATTTAGGAAAGTACGACTTGATCGTTAGCATTTCAACCTTGGAGCATGTAGGGTGGGATGAAAACCCAGACAAAAACGAATCCAAACTTGATGCTCCAGAAAAAACGTTGCAGGCGGTAAACAATCTAAAACGGCATCTAAATCCGGGAGGCATGTTGGTTTTCACTTTTCCAGTCGGCGCTAACCCTAACCTTGACGCCATAATGAAAGACCGCAAGATAGGTTTTACTAAGGTGTTTTGCATGAAGCGAATTTCAGCGGATGACCGCTGGAGACAAACAGTTTGGGAGGACATTGAAAACAGCAGGTATGATGCACCTTTTCCAGCCGCCAACGGCTTGGTCATCGGCATAATCAACGCATAGTCGGTGAGTGTGCTTTTTGGTTTCCTATAGATATTTAACTTGAGTACCCCACTAAAAATAGCAAACAGTCAATGCTTGATTTGGAGAGCGCTTGGTCTATGAGAATCGCTATGCTGCATCCATCTCTAACCTGGAGAGGAGGCGCTGAACGGCAAATCCTCATCTTGGCAACCGAGCTGCAGCAGAAAGGACACGGAATAGAGATTTTCACCTGTGCTCAAAACGACAAGTGCTTTCCCGAACTGGCGAAGAAATTAAAAATCAACGTAGTTAAAGCTCCTTTTATCCAAGCATTTCCCAGTAGCACTCAAAAACGCACATTCAGCACGCGCCTCGCTGGGCGGTTCCGTGGGTACACAGCGGAATTTCCCTCAATGGTCTACTTGGCACAAAAAATCCCCAAGGGCTTCGACTTAATCAACAACCATAACGCCCCAACAGAGTGGGCTGCCTACTTCGCTAAAAGAAAACTCAACGCCCCCATCGTGTGGAACTGCAATGAACCACCATTCTACTATACCGACCCCAAACAGCACAGAGGCCTAGGAAAAATCAACTTGCCCCTCTACGAACTGTTCGACCGCACAGCCGTAGATTACATTGACACCATAGTTTCTAATTCCCAAGCAGACAGCGCCCGCATCCAAAAAGCATACGGCAGATCATCCAAGATAGTGAGACCCGGCATAACCCTTGATTTGTTCCATAAAGCCTCAGGTAAAGCGGCGCGGGCGAAGTATGGGTTAGAAAATGAGTTTGTGCTCCTCCAAGTGGCTAATATTGCCCGTGACAAGAAGCAAAACGACGCCATAACGGCGCTGCATTATCTGTCAAAAAAATTCGACAACGTAAAGTTGATTCTGATCGGTCAGGGTCCAAAGGAGGAGCTGATTGATTTAAGCAAAAGGTTAGGCGTGAAAGACAAAGTTATGTTTTTGCAGGGTTGCTCCGATGAGGAATTAGCCGACCTTTACGCTGCATGCGATGTTTTTGTTTTTCCCGCCGAGATCACATGGGGATTAGTCGTCATAGAAGCCATGGCGAACTCGAAACCGGTGGTTGTGTCAAAAAGGGCGGGGGTCTCAGAAATCATTCGGCATGGTGAAAACGGCTTTGTTTTTGATGAACCCAACCCAATCAACATGGCTGGTTTGATTGAAAAGCTGATAGTTAATCCTGACCTTGGCCGTAGGGTTGGAATTAGTGCGTATGGATACGTCAAGGATAACTTTACTTGGAGGGTCTACGCTGAAAAGATGGAAGCCATCTTCGAAAAGACGGTTGCTCGATACCGTTAGAGGTCTTTTATAGACTCGAGCACTTCCTCTCTGACCCGATAACCAGTTAACGTAGAATCCGCTATCAAGCTCTGAATAAGTTTTGGGTGGTCCTCAAATTTAGTGGTGCCCAAAGTGTCAGGGTAATGGAAGCCTAACTCGTCGCGGCGTATCTTAGCGGCTTTCTGCCAGAAAACCTCAGGCGTATCCACATTATCCTTTAGAACGTCAATAACTCCCCGCAGGTTCTCAAGCCCAAACATCTCAACATGCTTCTGGCACTTCTCAAGAAAATCAGTTGGAAACAGCGCCCAGTACCGATAGATTGGTTTGGGCAGGTAAATCGCTCTTGAGAGTGGTGATTCTGCTTGGAGTGCGTAGGTCCACTCTATGCCCTTGTTGATGTATTGTTTTAGTCTTCGGGGGTGGGTGGTGCATTTGCGGGTTTCTGATTTGGTAAACTCATTGCTTAGCCCAAGTGTCCAGGCGTCGCAGACTGCCACGATTTCTTTATGGTTTTTGGAGAAGCGCAACCGGAAGTCCTCGTAGAAACGTCTGTCTCTAACTAGATGTACAAATGGGAAACTGAAAGTGTTGACTTGGGGGAGAATTTCAGGCAGAGCTTTGATAAGTTCAACGTTGTCTTCGTGGATGATTTCGTTGGCTTGTATGGAGAAGATGTAGTCGCCGCTGCATTTAGCCCGTACTAGGTTGGTTACTTCTGCGATGGCGCTGTAACTTCTGATACTGGGCCACTCCTGTCGGTAAACCTTGACTTTCTTGTTGAGCTGGGCGATTTTTTCGACCAATTCAAAAGTGCTGTCGGTGGAGTAGCCTTCAGAAATCAAGAATTCATCGCAAACTGGCAAACTAGCCGCTATTGCCTCCACGAAGGGGTAACCTGTTTTAACGACGTTCTTGAGCACAATGAAGCCTGAAATCATCGTTTGTCACTTAAGGAAGTTTAAGGCAGGGGCTTATTAATTTACTGACAAAGCAACCCTTCAGTTCTGGGTCTTCTGCATCAGTGCTTCTACGTTAACCCAAATTTGCTCCTCAAAATTGTGGGGCTTCAAAACCGCGATCTTTTGCTGCAACAGCTTTTTCTTCATGCTCCAAGCTGCGACGCTGTAACGTGAATCCGCCAATTTACCTATCTTCTCTTTGAGATCTTCTAATGTGTTCCAGCGGTACTCCTGCGGTATGAAATCGCCGCTACCGCCGCTATTATGAACCAAGGTCATGCAACCGCTTGCCAACGCCTCCATTGGAGCTATGCCGAAGTGCTCGCCCTCCATAAGGTGACAGTAAACGGTTGAATTCTGCAGTAGACTGATTAACTCTTTTTCAGGCAGATTCGGCTTAACCGTATAGTTGGCTGGGAGGTTTTTTGAGAATCCCTCAAACCAAGCCTGCTCTGTATCTCTTAGCAAGCCGACGCTGACAAACTCTAACGGGGGAAAATCCACCGCTAACTGTTTTAGTATCTCATGCCTCTTTAGGGGAACAAACCGCGCTGTATAGACCACTCGGTTGACTCTTTCAGTTAGGGGTTTTTCTGACCAAAACGGCTCCTCCACTGGCGGATAAGCAACGATTGGTTCAGCGATGCCGAGTTTGCCCCAGTATTTTTTGATAGCTGCTTTGGTGTAGTTGCTGTTGCAGAACACCAGCCCTAATTGGTTTAGGTGGCGTTCAAGCTGCGTCTTGTAGAGATGCCAATACAGCTTTTTAGCTGTCTTGTAGTGGGCGTAGTAGTCGGGAATTTCTGGAAAATGCACGTAGGCAATGTTTCTTTTGTTTTTTTTGAAGAGTTCGACTTCGAATGCTGAGAGGGTTTGTGTGCTAAACGTGTAATCATAGTCTGCGGTTGCTTTGTATTTCTTTAGAAGCCTGATTATATTTCGCCGTCGCTTGTACATCGAAAGCGGCGGGTCCGCTTCAACTATGTCTCGTTTGCCTAAAGTGTGAACTGAGATGCCGCTGGGCAGGGGTTCCCCGATGAGTTCCCGATAATGGTCTTTATCAAAATCGAAAGCCAACAGTTCCACCTGCTGACCGCGGGCGGCGAGGGCTTTTAGGATGTGGTGGCATACTCTTTCTCCGCCGCCGTAAATGTCGAGGTTAGGATGAACAACGAGGAATTTTGCCATACTGCGCCATCCGGTTAAGGTAGCTTACTGTTTTTGGGCTAATCAAGCTTTCTGGTTTTTCTCAGTGCAAGTTTAGCTTTGGCTTTGGTTCGGCTGACCCAGTTAACTGCGGGAAGAAGCGGATACTTGATGGAGTCGGGCAGGGCATCTTTGAGTTCACGATGCAACCCCAGTTTGATAGCGTATTTACCCTCTGAGGTGAGGGGCACATAGAAGCGAGTTATGGGATACTTGGTGAAGCCGTTGTTTTCCTTGAATTTGTCGAGGGAAGGGTGATTGCCTATGCGTCCATACATCAGCCAACGCTCGTCTTTAGCTACGCAGACCTCTACGGCTTTGGCTAAGAGCGCGTTGTTTACGGATTTATCCCAGTACTTCTGCATCGAAAGAATGTTAGATAAAACAGCTATGTTGTCGCCATGCAGTAGTTGGATGAACCCTGCTAGTTCTTCGTCGATGTATGCGCTGATGAAAGTGGAGTTTTTTTCTGCATACAGGTTAGCCGCTACTATTTCGTGGGATTCACCGTAGTGGGGAAAAGCGCGTCCCTGCCGAATCGGTGTTTCATTGTAGATTTTCCATATGCCCTCTGCCAGTTGATCGCTTTGGGGGGCAACGGAGACTTTGACGCCGTCTTTTTCGGCCTTGCGGACCATGTTACGTGTTTTCTTGCCTATGGCGCCCCACCATGTTTCATAGTCCTTGATCTCCAAGAGCCCAATGTTGTCTTCTGTTTTCACCCAAGCCGCTGGGGGGTTAGGAATGGGGCAGCACCATTTTCGCTCGATAAACGTGAAGATATCTATGTCTCTTAGTTTTAGCTTGGAAAGGAAGTCGTCGGTCGGAAGTATATTTTTGTAGTATTCTCGGTAGTCCCGGGCGATTTTGACGCCGACTGTTTTCCGTATGCTCAGCGTTTCAATGTCGCCGTCGACGTCCAGCGTAGTTTTTAATGCGTCGTAGAAGGGGCCCCTCTGGGTTTTCTGCCTTGCCTTAAAAAGCCATTCAGGGTGCATTGACATAATATAATTCTGATCTATCCAACTCTGAATATGTTTAAGTACGTCTTGATAACCCCACTTGAATCGTTCATGATCCAAACTCATGGTTCCAGGTGGCTCAACGTGGAAGGATTTCAGCGGGAAACCGCTTGGGATAGTTGCTTGGCGTTGGTTGAGTTTGCGTCCCCAAAGCAACTGGTTTAGTGTTCCTTCTGTCCCATGGATAGTATAGTACTGGACTTTGCGGTCGGTTTTTCCTTCAAGAGTCTTACATTCTTCTAAGGGCTTGTTTATGACGTGCAATGCAACCTCGTGTTTTTGTGGGTCTAAGAGGCTAAGCAATCGTTTATCGGGGATGGTATAGGGTGTGAAAAACCAGTATGCTCTAACTTCTTTTTGGGACTCGTTAATCATTTGTGCGATGATGCGTGCGTTTCTTAGGTAATCGTTGCCTTTTGTGCTTTTGATTCGCAGGGCTATGCAGAGGAAGCTTTTTGCTCGTGAAGTGTAGGGGTAATCGACGTCGATTCTTAGTTTTATCATGGACTGCTCAGTTGCCAACCTATTGAAATGCTGTTTTGGTTATAAACTCTCTGCACAGAAGCATCTACTGCCACGATAGCTGAACGTACTTTAGAGATTATCGTGGTAGCTTAGTGCAGCATCTAGTAAGGTGTATTGGTTATGTAGTATCGTGCTGCATCCAAGATTAACCCGTTTGTAAGGCTACCCCACGCGTTAAGAACCGCGCCGTTTTCGTCCACAGCCTCGTTGTACCCATTAGGGGTAGGGCTAGGCATTTTCTGTTCTAGATAAATTGCCATACTTCTAGTGTAGTTAGTGTTATGTAGGGCTAGGAAGCTCCAGGCTATTTTAGTGTAAATTAGGGGTGAAACACCAAGGGTTTCTCCCTTACCGTTTAACGGTGTCCAAGTTCGACCATCGGGTAGGGTGACCCATTCCCACTGCCAATCAGTTGAAAAAGTGGGGCCCTCCCCGAACGCCCGGAAATTGCCCGTGGCGTTGTAGTAGGCTTCATGAGCTGAAAATGTAAGGTTTACGAGTTTGCCTAAGTTTGCGTCTTTGTTGCTGAGTTCAAAGAAAGCGCAGAGTAGAGGATCGCCTGTTATTCTGACTTTGGGCAAGGTTACGCCTTCATCGGTTGTTACGGTTCCAGTGCTTGGGGCAAACATGTTTTTTAGAACTTGCGCGGATGCACCTGCTAGTTCACTTGGCCAGAAGCATTCGAACCCGCCTATTACATAGTAAGAGTAGATGCTGGTGGAAGAAAGGCTTTCTGCTTTAAGGCCTGGAACCAAAGCGGCGTAATCTGACCGGTTGCCGTTATGGTTATAGACTAAATCGTTGACTCGTGGAGCGAATTCTTGACTGTAAGTCTTGAGATTATAGAGGGCGACAAACATTCGACCAGTATCTGCGACGTCAACAATGAACCCTGCAACGTCTGAATTCTGATGCCACACCTGCCCGTCAGTGGCTTGGTAGAACCAGTATGGATAGCTTGCGTTGTTGAGTTCACGTGTCTCCAGCCAAGTCATTACCTTATCTGTTCTTTCAGTAAATGTCCTGTTGTCAATCAAACCCAGTTTTGCCGCGTCAACCACCGCTTGGATATAAACGCCTAAATCCCAATCAGTAAAATATTGCGAAGCCCTACCTGTCCATGGAAGCCCCGTGTTCCTATCAACACCTACCCCTATTTGATAATAGGTCCAAGCGCTTCTTGCTATAGTCATCCATGTTGAACTGTTGATTGGTTGCGCTGATTCTACGATACCGGGTGTCTTAGAGTCTTGGGGAACAGGAGGATTGATGGGGGGCGGCATGATCGGCTGAAGGGTTGGATTTGGATTGAGACCCTGGGTTGCGGATGGGTTAACGCTTGGTTTGTCGGTTGGGTTTGGGTTGGCGTTGGCGTTTTGTTTCTCTTTTGGCATGAAAACGAAAATGGAGACAAAAACAATGCAAATGAGCGCTATAGCTAAAAAGGTCTTCGTTGTCTTGCCGAACCGTCGATTGCCTGCACCATGACTGAACCATTTACCTACCCTGGCATTTGTAGAGCTATCTTGATTAGCAAATTTTAAACTAAAAAGAAACCAGGTTTTTTTATGGTCGACCAAGCTACCTCTCACTCTTTACTTCATCGCTTTTAGGGCATAAATATTTTATGAGTTATAGCCCCTTCAAGCCAACATGGTTTAATGGAGGCATTTTAATTTAAAGCTATTGAATAGAACAGGCTTCTTCGCGGCATTACAACCTATAAATTGTTTGATTCCGAAAACTGCTAAACTCGGCAACATCTTGAATTCAGCGGTACCCTCTGTGTTCAGACTGAATCTTTGATTTGTAACCAAATTTTGTCTTGGAAACTCTCAGGCTTCAAATCGCCAATCTTAGCCCATAATTCTTGGCGTTTAATTGTCCAGCTTATGTCTTCATCTGTTGTTTCCATACAATTGACGATTTTTGCTTTCAGGCCCTCGTAGGTTTCCCAACGGTACTCAGGCGGAATAAACTCCATCATACCGCCGCTGTTATGCACTATGGTGACGCAACCGCTTGCTAACCCCTCAACTGGGGCGATGCCGAAGTGTTCCCCCTCCATCAGGTGCACATAAACCCGACTTTCCTGCAGTATCTTTAGCAGGTCGGATCCGGGTAAATTGGTTTTTAAACTGTAATTGGGCGGTAGGTTTTGTTGGAATCTTTCAAACCAAGCTTTTTCTGCGTCGATTAAGCCGCCGACGCTTACAAACTCGTACTCTGGCAAATCAGCAGCCAGTCGCTTGAGGATTTCATGGCGTTTTGCGGGTATGAACCGTGCAACATACACCACTCTTTTGTGGCGCTGAGAAAGCGGCTTGTCGCACCAGAACCTATCTAGGTTAACGGGTGGGTAAACGACGACGGGTTCTTTGACGCCGTGGTTTTTCCAGAGGCACAGCATTGCTTGTTTGGTGTAGTTGCTGTTGCAGAAAACCAAACCCAACTTGTCGATGCCCTGCTCCACCCAATGCTTGAAGAGCCACAGGTAGAGTTTACGTTTGAAGCTGCCTCTGGCGTAGTCGTAGTGTATTTCGGGGAAGTGGACGTAGGCAAAGTTTTTTTTGGCTTTGTTTAAAAAGGTGGGTTCGAAGGGTGAGCTGGATTGGGTGGAGAAGAGGTAGTCGTATTGGAGTTGGCTGCGGTATTTTTTGAGTAGTTTGACGTAGTTGCGGTGGCGTTTATAGATGGTAAAAGGCGGCTTGACTCTGTCGCGTTCCCCCAAGGAGTGGACGGTGACTTCTTTGGGGAAGTCTTCGCCTACGATGTCTCTGTACCTGTCTGGGTCGAAGTCAAAGGTTAATAGTTCAACCTTCTGGCCGTGGCTGACGAGGGTTTTGATTACGTTGTGGCAGACGCGTTCGCCGCCGCCGTAGATGTCGAGGTATGCGTGCACGACAAGGAAGGTTGCCAACTTGTTCAGTCCTTTTGTGGTAGTATTTTCTTTGCTGACTTAAAGAAGTTATCTCGGGGCAACTTGAATGAGGCGTGTAGCAAGATATATACGCGGCAGTGAAAAGTGGGTAGTGGGATGGCGTTTCGGTGAAAAAACAAAACCTGCCTCAGAAGAAGTTAAAAGTTGTTTTTGCGGACCCGCCGTTTGGAAGGGAAGCCAAAGGCGAAGCCGTAACAGAGTCACCGAACCTAGGCATCCTCTACATCATCGGCTACGCCAAACCCCGCTTGCCAAATGTGGAATTCACTTATCTGGAACCCTTCCTCTCCATGGAAGAGCACTTGGCGAAGGTCAAGGAAATCGAGCCTGACGTCTACGCCATCTCCTTCACCACTCCAAGGCGCGAGTTGTCCTTTGAAACCATAGCCAAAGTCAAAGCATTAGGATTGCCAATACTTATGGTTGCAGGCGGCGCCCACCCCACCATCGACCCCCAAGACGTACTCAAAAACACCGCCGTTGAAGTGTGCATTCGGGGTGAGGGCGAAGAAACCGCAACCGAGTTGCTCCAGAAAATCCAAGCGAACGAGCCTATAACTGATGTTGTGGGCACCGTCAACCGACAGAAAGACAACGGCATCCGCCCACTCCTAAAAGACATCGACTTCTTCCCCGCATGGGACCTCATCGACTTTGAAAACTACGACGTTGCCGTCTCCAGAAAGAAACGCATGGCGTACCTCTTGCCGATTCGGGGCTGCCCCAACTACTGCACTTACTGCAGCAACCCGGTGTGGAAACTTGAGAAACCCTGGATACGCCAACGCAGCCCCAAAAACATCGCCGAAGAAGTCCAATACCTCTACGGCAGGGGCATACGCGAAATCTACTTGCGCTCAGACACCTTCAACGTTGACATTAAATGGTGTCTGCAGGTCTGCGACGAAATAGAAAAACTTGGCCTCAAAGGCATGGTTTTCCAGAGCAACTTGCGCGCTGACAAATTAACCGATGAGTTAGCCCAGCGCCTCCACGACATCCACGTGTGGCTGGTGCACATCGGCTTAGAATCAGCCAACGACCGCGTGCTCAAAGGCATCGGCAAAAACGCCCTCCAAGCCGACAACCTCCGCACACTGGAACTTCTGAAGAAGCACCACATCAAAGTCTACGGGTTTTTGATGCTATACAACGCCTGGGAAACCAACGGCAAACTCGAATACGAAACGCCAGAAGAAGTCCAAAACACCCTCGAATTCGCCAAGGTCTGCCTCCGAGAAAACCTCATCGAATACATCAGCTGGAGCATAACCAACCCCATCATCGGCAGCAAACTCTACCACATAGCCAAAAAACACGGCATCACAGCCTACAACGTAAAAATAGGCAACTGCATGCACCTCCCCGGCATATCCGAGCAGCAAATGGTGGAACACGTAAAGGAGGGCATGATACTACAACTCTTAAACGGCATACAGAAAGGCATGATAACCAAAAAAAGCTACAAACGCGCAGCACAAAAAGCAGTAAAAATACTAAACATGTAACTGAGTGTCGTCAGGTTCTAGTACTCAACTAAGCAAACGTTGAATTCAAAGCAAAGGGACAGGCATCGGGGGTAATATAATCGCCGATTCCCAAGGAAGCCGTTTAAGAGAATTTATGACAACAGGTTTTTTGCTCTCTTTGCCCAAGCGGTGTTATAAAGAAAATTCTCATTAATCTTAGCTCTAAGGTTGCGGTGTATATCCCTAGCGTTTGTATCAATCGGCCAACGATCGTAGTGTTGAAGATTTTTTGAATGTTCGAGGGCTTGGGCTACTGTTTCTGGTGAAAAGCAGTTTATATGTGACGCTACAGCGTTCGCACTTTCCAATCTTACTTCGGCTGCTTTATCATTAACTCCGTGCCCAATTGTGTCTGTCGAAAATTCCAAGCCAAACGCTTCAAAGTTCTTGTTAAGAATTCTTATAGCATCTCTTCTTACATTTCGGTTTCTGTCTTGAGACATGGCTGGGAGGTGTTTTTTAACGTATTGTGCAGGTAAACGGCTAGAATATTCCGCCAAATAATTTGATACACTAACTCTAGTTGCTACTTCTGAATCTCCGAGCAGGGTATCGATTATTTTTTCGGCGTAAGATTTGAAGTTAATTTCTTGGTAGTTTTCCAATAACGCTCGAGCGCAAGCAACCTTTATTCTAGAATCTCGATTGGTTGCTAAGCATCCAACAATCGTTATTACTAAATTTTTGTCGCTCAACCTATTCCAACTACAGATGGTCCCTTCTTTATATGACGGATGGGTAAACTCGAAATGGGTTTCATTTAGCCAAGGCCACTCCTCTTGATTTATTTTAGAGGTTAATTGTTTTTCAATATCATCAAATTCATTGTCTTGTAGTGGAATTCGGCACTGACAAGCAGTTGATTGGAAGGTATCCTTCAAAATCCCAACAGGCACGTATGCGAGTAGAGCTACTAAATCAAGAAAGAGCTTTTTTGCGTCTGGCAAAGTCGAGATTTCCTCCGCAAAGGCCTGTTTCATATCAATAGCCTTTTTGTTAATCAGTGGAATAACATCCGCCAGCTCTCTACAATTTTTAGAGGCTAGTGCAAAATCCCTTAGGCTCAATGGCGTTCTAAGGTATTCAATTGCCTGCCTGATAATAGCATGTGCAGATTCGTTTTCTAACCATACACACCCAAACTCTCTTGCCCAAAGTGAAAGTATGCTATCCATCTTTGCTGGCGAGTAAGATGGTTTCATTAGGAGCATTTCAACGGTAAAGGCATCAAGGCTGTCATTAGAGATTTTTTCTCTTTCAAACTGCCGAAAAATCTCTTCTCGTGACGAAATGATAGCAATTGAATTTGAACTTAGCACGCGATCTAAAAAACTGCCGATTTGCCGCCTCAAGTCTTCCCTGTCCTCAAACCTAATCTTCCCAAATGGATCTTCAAAATATATTACAGAATTGACCGGAATATTACACTCTGCCATAACTCGCCTTATTGCACGTCTCTCAGTAAACTCGGCGCCTGAATAACAGATTGGCTGACGACCCTTCTGGTAATACTCCCAAAGTATTCTTAAGGCAGTATAAGTTTTTCCGATTTCTGGATCTCCTATTAGGAATGCTATTCTTCGTGTTTCCAGTACTTCGAGTATCTTTTGATAATCATTAGGAGGAACAAAGATGCTGTCTATTAGCCGGTAGATGGAATCAGGTTTTTTATTAATCGTTTGCAAGAACTTAAGGAAAAGCCCTTTCCTTAGAATTGCTGATACGCTAACATGATAAATAACAGACTGCCTGCCTGTCATAGTTGTTTTTTTCTCAATATCAATTTTTTGACAGGGCTGTTGGTCATAGAAATTCAATTGAGCGAATACTGCAGAGGTAAGAATTACGAAAGAGTCTCGAACGGAGTGTAAGTATTTTTGCTTGTACCATGAATGGTATTGAGCAAGAAGATAAGTTTTCAAGAAATCGATCGTAGAATCTTCGATTACTAGTTCAGACCCTTGAAATTTAGCCCACTTATCGTATTCGCCTAAACCTATAGCAATCTCGATTGGGATTTTATCATATTCCTTGTACCCAGTGTTATGATTGAGAATTCTGTAGATAATTTGGTATACGCTTTCGATTGAGTTAACGACGATAAGCCATTCATCATTATTACCATAGTTCTGACCCATTACCTCTCCAGCTTCTTCGCCCTCCTTGATTTTATTACTGATAACATTAATGAAGTCGTTTCGTACCTTCCGAGCATCGAGATTTGTTTTCCCAGCAATCTCATTAGCTAAATTTTCGAATCCAAGTATGTCTAGCCAAACAAGATACTTTATAGTCATTTTCTCGTTTGTTTCATTATGAGCGTTTAGCTTAATTGTTTTACCCAAGGCTCTTGCAAAAAATTATGCCGAAACATGCAGACAGGACTTGATGAGAAAGTCTATACCTATTAGTGGTTGTATGTTGGATATGTATAAGGGGTAGCTGATTTTTTTGGTAGTATTTATGAGCGTACGAAGCTTTAGGGTGTAGTGTGGGGTTTAGGTGTTGGAGGTTGTCGCTGGAAAGAAGGGGCGGGTCACGATTCCTGCAAGGCTCCGTAAAAAGTTCAAGATAGAAGAGGGAACACGCTTAGAAGTCGTTGAAACAGAGGAGGGCATCCTCTTTAAACCCAAAAAATCTTTCTGGGACCTGATTGGTTCGGGCACAGGCTGGACCGTAGAAGAGGCAAAGAAGGAACTAGACAAGATGCGTGCCGAAGATGTATAGACGAGTCTACGACACCCGCTTTCTTGTTGAGGCAGTGTACTCTAAAGACCGTGCTTTTCAAAGAAGGGCTGAGGCAGAAAAGAGGAACCGTGAGCGGTATATTTCTACGGTGGCATTGCATGAGCTCTATAGGTTCACGTTGATACGTGAGGGCAGAGAAACTGCTAAGCTTCGAATATCGTTGGTGAAGAAGACCTTCAAAGTTATCCCTGTTGACGAGAAAATTGCAGAGTTGTCTGCTGAGTTGAGGCAGAAGTATCAGCTTTCTATGGGCGATAGCATGATAGCAGCGACCGCCGCGATGTTGGGCGCTGTTTGCGTTTCAGACGACCCCCATTTTAAGCAGATAAAAGAAATCCACACCGCTTGGGTTTAGAATTGCAAGCTTGTATCCAAGGGACATAGGCTCTCGCCTGATTGGGTGTTGTTACTTTTTATAGGGAAGGGGTAACGGCTAGGAGGTCACGCGGTTTTGTCTTGGCGGATACGTTTTCGTTTGTGGCTTTAAAATAAGGGGGCTATAGAAGAAAAATCGCCGTCACCGCAAGCCGCTTTGCCAAGCCAACTGCATGCGGAATCAGCCACAACCAGCTTGCAGTCGTTAAAGCCAGCCGAAGCCAAATCAGACGCCCCAGCCAAGCCTGCTGGTTGTTGTTGTGCATAGGGGGTTTTCTGCAACAACACACTGTAGAAAAAAGAGGAAACACACAATAAAAAAAGGGTAATACAGTGCAAGCTGCATCTGCGACAACTATTTATCCACCAGACAAAACAATAGAGCTATGCCATCTTGCCCTGACAATCAAAAAGTT
The DNA here is from genome assembly GCA_050108095.1 of Bathyarchaeia archaeon. Taxonomy (GTDB): domain Archaea; phylum Thermoproteota; class Bathyarchaeia; order Bathyarchaeales; family Bathycorpusculaceae; genus Bathycorpusculum. Next base: position 4,908 of record JBNIDO010000049.1, on the reverse strand, counting down.
GATTTTGTTGTGCCTTCCCGCGACGAAGCGAACCCAACGCTTCTACGCCAAATCAGGCAGATGCCATGCGCAGGGCAAATCATAAACACCCACGAGAAGCCGCTTAGCGTCGCACGCAAACACGGGGTTCTGTCGGCTAAAACGGAGTGGGTGGCGATGGTGGACGACGACATGCTTCTGCCCCCTGACTGGCTCGAAAAAGTCAGTGCAGCCATCGAACCTAAAGTCGGCGCAATCGGCACCGTCGCCGTGCATAGGAACAAGCATGCGGCAGCCTACGAACGAGTCGTTGGAACCGTCTACAACCTAAGCAAACTCGACACCAACCCCCACATCAACAACATACTCATACGACGAGAACTCATGAAAAACTACAACCCGCCCAAACTGTTCTTCGGCGAAGACCAAGTCTTCAAACGCTATGTACAAAAAACAGGCTACAAATGGAAAGTGCTGCCTTTTCTGGGCGCGACCCATCTGGGGACAAGCAAGAGCTATGTTACCATCGGCATCTCCTATCGGCGCTACGGACATTTCGGTTTCTACAAACTGGCACGCAGGATGGCGGCTAGGTTCATTTTTACGCCGTTTGCAGCTTTAAGCAACTTAAGTGTCGTCACTTTTTGGTACTTAACCAAGTTAAACGTCGAGTTCCTCGCTGGTTTTGCAAAGGAATGGATACTCGAGAAACTCTAGTATCCCGGCTAGTCGCCAGTCAGTTCAGCTAGAGACTTTACCGTCATTTTTGAGGATATCAGTGTCTCTGCAATAACGATAGAGAGGTGCTTTTGTGTATGGCGAAATTTCTGTACTGAAGAGTTTTATGGCTAAGTTTATATTTTGCCCAATTAATTGGGTAAAGTGGTTGTGCCTATGACAGAGACCACTTACTACGAAAACAAAGTTTATCTGCCTAAAGAAATAAAGGAAAAACTGGGATTAGTAGAAGGAGACGTGTTGCATATCGAGGTTGTTGAAAGAGGCACAGCAAAACTAAGTGTCATACGAAGATGCGGTGCAACCAAGAGAGCACTGGAAAAACTTGACAACCCCCCGGATATGGGGACAATTAAGGGAAACTTGTCAAGGGAAGAAATCTATGAAGATATTACTTGACACAAACATCTTAGTGCATGCTTATAACAAGTCTTCGCCTCATCAACAAGAAGCCGCCAACATTTTAAAGAGTGCCATGAGAGGAGAAATAGATGCATGCCTAATCCCCCAAGTTCTCTACGAGTTATTTGCGGTAGTCACTAATCCAAAACGGGTTCAGAAGCCCCTGTCAACAGGTGAAGCAGCCGATTTGTGCATCGACCTTTGGGAATGCAATGATATCGAAAAATTAAACCCGTCAGGGATTGTGCCCTTGGAAGTGTTCAAACTGGTAAAGAAGCTTAAACTTGGCAAAGCCAAGGTTTTTGATTGTGTGCTGGCGGTAACTGCTAGGGAAAACGGCGTAGGAGTAATCTATACGGAAAACGTCGATGATTTCAAGGGATATTCATTCTTAAAAGCTAAGAACCCGTTTGAAAAGTCGGCTAGGGTGTTAGTCTGACGCGGTCTCTGGGGTAGAGGGTGACTTCGCGGATGTTTTTGATACCTGTGAGAATCATGGTTAGCCGTTCTAAGCCGATTGCCCAACCCGCGTGCGGAGGCATACCGTAATCAAAAGCCTGCAGATGCATCTTAAACGAGTCGGGGTTTAAGCCCTTTTCTTGTAGGCGGTCGATGAGTTGGTTTTTGTCGCAGATACGTGTCCCCCCCGACGTCAACTCGATGTAACCATACATGAGGTCGAAGCCTTCGCTGACCTGTGGGTTGTCGTCACGGGGCTTGATGTAGAAGGCTTTGGCGTGCGTGGGCCACGCTGTAACAAAATAGAAGTAAGGATGAAGTTTGCCCAAAACACGGAAAGCATCAGTTGAGATGTCCTCGCCCCACTGGATTTCTACGCCGTTTGCTTTGAGTTCGTCAAGCACCTGCGTGTAGGTGAAACGTTTGAACGGAAGAGCAGGAACCTCAAGCGTGTGGCCTAAAACTGCGAGTTCAGCTTGGCACTTCTCTTTAACCACGCCAAACGTGTGATTGATAACCTGCTCCAGCAACGCCATAACCCCATCAGCATCGGAAAACGCCACCTCAACATCAACCGAGGTAAACTCGCTCAGATGCCGACGCGTATGAGACTCTTCAGCACGGAAAAACGGACCCACCTCAAACACTTTCTCGAAACTAAGCGTCAACTCCTCCTTGTAGAGCTGCGGACTCTGAGCAAGATACGCCTTCTGCCCAAAATAGTCGATACAAAAGAGTTCTGCACCGCCCTCCGTGGCTGAGGCAATGATACGGGGGCTGTGTGCTTCTAGGAAGCCCTTATCAAAGAGGAAGCTGCGGATGGCTTGCAGTGCCACATGCTGAATTTTGAATACGGCTAAACTTGACTCCAAAGTAAGGTCGAGTGGACGTGCGTCGAGGCGGACTTCAATGTTGGCAGGGGTTTTGCCCGTGATGTCAATGGGCAACTGCTCGGTTGCAGTGCTCAAAACTTTGATGGCAGTCGGAACCACTTCGACACCGCGTTTAGTCATAGTAGTTTTTTTAACTGTGCCCCTAACTGCGAAGCTGAAGCGTTTCTGCAGCAAATCAGACTTTGCCAACACTTCGGGGGCTATGCGTTTTTTGGGGATGGTGATTTGGACTGTGCCCTCGCGGTCCTGAAGAATGATGAAGCGCAGTCCGCCTAAGTCGCGGACTTCTTGAACCCAACCGAAAAGGGTAACTTCTTGCCCGTCTAATTCGGGCGTAATCTGGCTAGTGTAATGAGTTCTAACCCAGTCGCCGACAGAGTCCAAGTTCATGCTGCAGCTACCCTCTTAATCTGCGATTTCAACGCGAAGAGACATTTTACGTGTTTTACTTGCGATTTCCTTAAGAGCTTTAAGGTCCATGGGCAATTGTGCGCCGCGTTTCCGTCTTAGAATCACTCGTGTTTCTGTGGTTCCGTCTGGGAGCCAGATGGTGTTGATGGTTAAGATGCTAAACGGTACGAAGAGGTCTTCGAGGAACTTGCGGTCGTCCACACCGTATTCGAGGACGCGCACGTTTTTGTTGGTTTCGTCGCTTATGGTTTTGACGATTTTGCCGCCGTAACCTAAAAGTTTAGGGACATCTCCGTGTCCGACGAGGATGGCTAACGTTTTTTCAACGTCAACTGCTTTGTAGAAGCAGACGTTTTGCAGGGAAGGATACTTCTCTTCTAAGTTGAGCAGTAAACGGGCGATTTTCAGGTCTAAGTCACTGATTTCGCCAGCCTTCACTTTTGCTGAACACTTCTGGCATAATATACCGCTTTTGAGGCAGAAACTGCAAAGTTCTGTTTTCATGTAGAGCCGTTTCCTGCAAAGAAGGAGATCCGCTTGCTGTGACTTAACGCATCAACGTAATTATTATCGTGCTAACGTTGGTGGAGCCTTGACTGCCTTCGTCTTGGTCTTGCGGGTGGAACTGGTCTGTTCCGATACCGATGCTTTTGATTTTGACATCGGGCAAGAACCTGTGTCGGACTACTTCTGCGACGTCGATGGCTCGGCTGATGCTTCTGCCGCGTGCTTTTATGCTGACTTCTTTTGCGCCGCCATGGAAGAAGGTGATGACTGCTAGGACGTAGTTCATGATGGGTTTTTTGCCGATAAGGACTGCGTTGGTGTTTTCTGTCACGGTTCCGCTTCACTCCTAGTTTACTTTTAAGTGGCTTCAGTTAGCTTTTTTAGAACATAAATAGGTTGTGGTGAAGCTGTATTGTTCTAGCTGGGCGTTTTTGGTTCTAGCAATGGCTCGATTGTGTAGCAGACTTGTAGGTTATTGAGGGTGGTTTGGCTTCTGTGAGCATCAGATTCTTAAGTAACCTCACTATTGTAAAGGTTTAACTTAACAAAACATGACATAAGGGACAAGTTTGGAACCATTAACGAAACGGTCAATTCAACTATTAAAAACCCTCTACGAAAAAGGCAAATCCACAAACACCTATACGCTAAGGGTTAAACAGGACGAATTATCCTCCCAACTAGGCGTAAGCCGCCAAGCCCTAAACGTCCACCTTCGCAAACTCAAGAACCGCGGCTACATCCGCACAGGCCGAGGCTTCATAGACGTCACCGAAAAAGGCTTAAGCGCACTGGGCGTATCCACCACCCCCGCGTTTATACTGCTAAAGATCTCCCCAGTCAAACGCATCCATGTCTATGAGCAAATTCGTGAACTCCAAGTTTCCCGGGCATTCCGCATTGCAGGCGAAATCGACGCCTTGATCATGGTGGAACGCGAAAACCTCGATGAGTTCCTAAAAAAACTCTACACCATCGATGGCATAGAGGACACCCGCTCCTACGTAACCATCGAAGTACTCAAGTAGCTACTGCCCGCGTTAATTAGCAGTAAGCAAGACAAAAGGTATATTTGATACGTAACCATCAAAGAGTTACCCAAAACGGAAGGTTAACAGTAAAATGCCGATATTAGACCCAGTTAAGAAGACCATCGCACAGAAGCACCGCTTGTACATGAAAATCTGCAGAGACTGCGGCGCACGCAACGCAGAAACAGCGCTCAAATGCAGAAAATGCAAGGGCAAAAACCTGCGCTGGAAGAAACGAGAAATCGTAAAGTAATCAGCAGTTACTTTTCTTTATTTTGCCTTATTTGTTCCACGTTTAGGTATGCGTGTTTTAGTTTTAGTCTGCGTTAGTTTGTTTTTTCATTAGTTGTTGTTGCAGGGGTGCGCCTATACACAACAACAACCAGCCGTTTGTGCAGGCGACCCCGTTTTTGGTACAGCAATCCCCTATGACTGCAGACTGGTTGTGGCTGAATCTACAAGCAGAACAGTTTTCAACATAAAAAGTC
>JBNIDO010000048.1:0-20808 GCA_050108095.1 Bathyarchaeia archaeon | reverse complement strand
GGCTGGATCACCGGACACACATACAACGTCTATGCCCCACTAAGCCACGGAGTAACCGCATTCCTCTTCGAAGGAACACCCGACTACCCCGCACAGGACCGCTGGTGGGACATGATTGAACGCCACGGTGTAACCATACTCTACGGCACCCCAACCGCAGTCCGCATGTTCATGAAGTTCGGCGAGGAATGGGTTAACAAACACGACCTAAGCACCCTGCGTGAACTCGGCAGCGTCGGCGAACCCATCAACCCCGAAGCGTGGAAATGGTATTATCGTGTCATCGGCAAAGAACGCCTACCAATCATCGACACATGGTGGCAGACTGAAACAGGTGGCTTCATGATTTCACCCGCATCAGGCATAGAACTAACCCCGCTGAAACCAGGCTCAGCCACACTACCTCTGCCCGGAGTTAACGTTGACATCTTCGACGAAAAAGGACAGCCAGTCCCACAAGGAACCAAAGGCTATCTAGTAATCAAGTCGCCTTGGCCAGGAATGCTACAAACCGTCTGGAAAGACCCCGACCGCTTCAAACAAACATACTTCGGCAGGTGGCCAGGAATTTACTATGTCGGCGACTACGCAATCCGCGACCCCGACGGATACTTCTGGTTACTTGGCAGAGCAGACGAAGTCCTCAAGGTTGCAGGCCACAGAATCGGCACAGTCGAACTTGAATCCGCACTAGTCGCACACCCAGCAGTCTCCGAAGCAGCAGTTATGGGTAAAGAAGACGTGGTTAAAGGCGAAGTCCCCGTTGCATTCGTCGTACTCCGCACAGGCTTCACACCAAGCGATGAGCTTCGCGTTGAACTCATAAAGCACGTCCGAACAACCATTGGACCCATCGCAACCCCAGACGCAGTTGTTTTCGTCAACAAACTGCCAAAGACCCGCAGCGGCAAAATCATGCGCAGACTCCTCAAAGCAGTCTTAACCGGCGCGCCAATGGGCGACACAAGCACTATCGAAGACGAAGGCTCAATCGAAGACATCAAAGCAACCTACGAAGACCTACGCAAACAACTGGAAAAGAAGTAAAAACCAACAACCCTTTCTTTTCTTTTTCCTTTTTTCAAACATCCAACATGGTACATCTATTTGAAAAAGCAACGGGTACATTCTTCCACATCCACGCGCGCTGTGGTTTGTGCATTGAGCCATGTATAGGCTGTAGAGAGAATCGCATATTCCACAACAAAACAGGCGATTAAAACCGTTGTAACCGCAAAACGTAACTGTTTTCTATTGCTGTTTTGTGGGCCACATAATGCCCCATCGGATACAGAAAAATAGCCCCCTTAACTTTCATTTCCACTGAGCCAGTTTAACGGAATCAAAAGAAAAATGGGTCAGTAGTTTTCTACAAACTGTTCAAAGTATGCTTTCGGATGAGCACAGGTTGGGCATTTGTCTGGGGCTTCGGTGCCTTCGATTACCATTCCGCAGTTTCTGCATTTCCATTTGATCTTGGTGTCTTTCTTGAAGGCTTTGCCTGTTTGAACATTTTCTAACAGTTTATTGTATCGGCGTTCATGGTAGGTTTCCACTTGGGCAACCATACGAAACGTTGTTGCAACATCCATGAAACCCTCCTTTTGAGCGACTTCCGCAAAGCCTGGGTAGAGAGTGCCCCATTCAAGTTTTTCGCCTTCCGCAGCTGCTTTGAGGTTATCTGCAGTTGATGAGATGACGCCTGCTGGGTAGGACGCGGTGATTTCGACCATGCCGCCTTTTAGGTGTTTGAAGAACAGTTCAGCGTGTTCCTTCTCGTTTGCCGCTGTCTCCTCGAAAATGGCGGCTATCTGTTCGTAGCCTTCTTTTTTGGCTACGCTTGCAAAGAATGTGTAGCGGTTTCGTGCTTGGGATTCCCCTGCGAAAGCTGCTAAGAGGTTCTTTTCAGTTTGGCTTCCAATAAAATCCACGGTATAACTACTCCTTACCAAATGCTTATTTGAACACCAATAAAAGTGTAATCCCACAATATTTTAGGGTTGAATGGTTAAAGGCTTTTATTTTTGGCTTCGTTACTGTGTTTGCCGGATGATGAGAAGGCATTAAATTGACTTAACGGGATGAAAACTCAGAGTTACTCAGACGGCATTAAACCACCAATGGTTTAGTAACATGGGGTTTTTTGGCTACAACGTATATTATTGCGGCTACAAAGACTGCAATGGTCAACGCCATTAAACCGTAAAGGTAAGGCAACGAGGTTGTCGTCTCTGAAGCGGAGGTAGTAGATTGGGTTTGTTGAGTGGGGGTATTGATTTGTTGAATTTTTACGTTTTTCATAACTATGGCGCTGTCCAAATTGTTTGCGACTAACAATGCAAGTTGTTTGGCGTCATCGAGATTTTGTTTAGACGAATAGTTTAGCAGGGAGGTATCGTTTTGTGCTTGCAAATGGGTGGTTATGCCATCGTCTAAGATTGTATTTATAACTCTATACCACGTGTCTTGTTGTACATTCTGGGTTGCGTTGAGGACAGTAGCGTTACTTTGGCTTTCTTTTAAATCGGAAATGTCATAGTCGTTTAATCCTTTAATGTCTAAACTGTAACTGCTATTGGATTTTTGTATGACCAGGGCAAAGTTGCTGTTTATTGTATGGTTAAAATCGTCAGGTAACCGCATCACCTCCATACCTGTAGGTATTTCAGTTGGCACAACTATGGTTTGAGCAGGTTTAGGGCTAACTTGGATGCTTTGCTTATGCATTATCCTTATAACCTGTTCTTGGGCTGGCTGAATAATGGTTTTAGTTGGAATCTCCGAAGTTTTGTTGCCAGTGTTGAGGACAATAAAATCGTAGCTCAAGGAGACGTTTGTTTGAAGTGGGATGCTGAGGAACTTGTTGATTCCGATGTTAGGTTTTGTTGGATTGCCTATTCCCCGAGCGATGATGTAGTTGTAAGCGTCGGAGGAGAATTGCATGAGCGATTGTGGTCCAACAAAAGCCACGAGGGTTTCGCTGTCTGCTCCTTTAACTGTTCCGTTGCCGCTCCAACTTGCAGTAATATAGTATGTGCCGTCTGAGGAGAAATTCCATATGAAGCGGTAGGTGCCATTTAGTTCGGTGAATGTTGAAAAGTAGTTTGTGTATGTTCCGTTTTTGTTTATGTATAGGCTTATGTTGTTAGTGGAGTTTGAAAATGGGATTACGCCATAGATAAGAAGTGACCTGTTTTGCTGTGCGTTGATAGCTTGAGTGGATACATTCACTGTTATCGATGAAGCATTTGCAGGTTTATCTAGACTTACGCATACCTGTCCGGGTGATGATTGCGCTGAGTTATCCAGTGGAATACAAATATGTTGCGCCACTGAGAGGGTATGGGATTGGTCTCCCACTTTCCAGTCTTGGGCATTTGTAGCTTCTGCAGTCCAGTATGTTTTGTTGCCGTATTCAAAACCGTTGGTGCCCATAAAAAAACTATGGTAGACTGGTGAATGCGGCAAGTAGACCCCAACGTTCATGTGTCCAGGGTCTATCCCTATATACTTGATCAAGATGACATCTAACCCTCCTGCTTTTAAGATAGACGCTGCAAGCAGCGAGAGAGCCCCGCAGTCACCGCTGTTATCCACTAAGGATTCAACAGGGTATTTTGCTCCTGTTATGTTATAGGGGATTTGGTGAACCATCGATAACACTGCGTTAGCGAATTGTTCCTCGCTGTTTGGTAAGTCCTTTGTTATTTTTAGTATGCTGTCAGCGATAGGTTGCACTGCGTTAGGGGTTACCAGTTTTGCCCAGTCATTGTCAGAGCGCAACACGTCACTGAGGTTACCGTAGTAGTTAATGAGTGAAGGCTCAACTGAAAGGTACAATCTGTGTCCTAAAATGGTGAATTGGGCGGTGTATGCGGAATTAGGTAGCGCTGAAACGCTTGAAACACTTGATATGGCGGTAGGTATAATAATTGCCGCCAAAAAGACGCCGACGAAAAAAACCGAAGCTGTTTTTCTACCTCTGCCCATGCCGCTTCAACGCATTATCTGCCAAAAACCCTTTGAATAGTTGCATTTTATAAACGTATGTGGTAGTGGTCTTGCAATTGCTACCTAAGCTTGCAGAGCAGAGTTATGTCGCTAAATGCTTAACCGCTAAAAAAATAGGCTACCGCTTCTGTTTTTGCCGCCGCCAAAGCGCCAACGCGGCAACCACCACTGCCACAACAACTAAAACCACAATAAACACGGTCATCCAAAGGCTTACTCCAATGGAATTACTTGAATCGGGTGAGCCTATGGCGTAGACGTTGTGGTCGTATGAACCGACATAGATTCTGTCATCCGCAACAGCAGGCGAAGAATATATTGCGCCCCCAGTCTGGTAGCTCCAAACAAGGCTGCCGTCTGTAGCGTCTATAGCGTAGAGTTTGTTGTTGCCTGAACCCACAAATACCGAGGTGCCTGTTATGGCTGGAGAGGACCAGACGCCGCCGTCTATTGGGTGGCTCCAGATGTTTTCTCCTGTGTCTGCATTCAAAGCGTAAACATAATCAGTTATTGCTGTAAAATTAGTAAAAGTGTAACCTGAAGAAGTTGCTGATAGCAGATGGGACGACCCAGTGTATATTACGCCGTTATTGTATGCTGGTGACCCCTGCATGCAAATGTCATAACCCGTGGTTGTATTCCAAATCAGTGTTCCTGCGGCAGCGTCTATGGCATACGTGTTGTTATCGTAGGAGCCAACATACACAACGTTGCCTACAACCACTGGCGAGCTGCCCACCACGTAACTGCCTGTTTTGTAAGACCAAACCTCCTTGCCACTTGAGGCATCTAACGCGTAAATTTTGGTGTCGTTTGAACCGATGTAAACTTTGCCGTTTGAGATGGCAGGAGATGCTTGCACTCTGTCCCCGGTTTTGAAGCTCCACAACATCTTGCCGTCTTGAGCGCCTAAAGCGTAAACTGAGTTGTCATCTGACCCAATATAGACTATGCCCCCCTCAACCGTAGGCGAAGAAAAAACTGGACCGCCAGTTGTAAAATTCCATAACTTTATTCCAGTACTGGCGTTTAAAGCGTAGATGTTCTGGTCGATTGAACCCACGTACACGATGCCGTCGGCGACTGCTGGAGAAGAATAGACTGCGCCATCCGTTGGGTAACTCCAGATTTGGGTTCCCGTTGAAGCGTTTAAAGCATAGAGGTTTTGGTCAAAAGAACCCACGTAAACTATGCCTTCCACGACTGCTGGGGAAGACCAAACTTGCCCGTCGGTTTTAAAGGTCCAGAGCGTTGTGTTGCCGATTTGCTGGTTTGTATCTATGTAACCGCTGTGTTGGGAGTCACGGTGAAACATTGGCCATGCGTCTTGAGTGGTTGAGCCTGAACCACCCATTACAGAGAAAGCTAAGATTGTTAGTATGCATAGAAGGGATACTACAAGCAATTTGAGCTTTGGATTTTTCATTGTGGCAACCGGATGCTCCCCGCATCTGTTGTTTTAGCTATTTATGCTTAATCCATATGGCGTCTTAGGGAACCACTGATGGTTTCTGTCCCGTGTACTTTTCTAGGATAACGTCGATAACCATCGGCTTATTCTCTGACGCAAACGCGATTCCTTCGGTTAATGCTTCTTCGAATTGCTGTGGTGTTTCAACCCTTTTGGATGGAACCGAGAATGCGGCAGCTATATGCGTGTAGTCTATGCGTGGGTTTTCTAAATCGAGGAACTCGTAGTCGCCAGCTGTTTTAGCCCAGTGTTCGGTGGCTTTTTCAATCGGAGGCCACTCGATAGCCCAGCAGGCGTTGTTGAGAATCACGTAGAGTATGCCTAGGCCATAGTGGCGGCAGGTCCAAAGTGCCGAGGGCAAATTGCCAAAGATTGCGTCTCCGTCGCCGGTTGTGCAGATGGTTATGTTTGGAGCTTTTTCTTGGTGACTAATTGTGCCCACTTCGTAGGTGCCATGGTCTTCTACGTTGACGTATTTTCTTTTGGCTAAAGCTACACCATAAGACATTCCCACTACGGCTCCAAGGTGGAAGCTAGGGTTGGAAAAGTAAGTTCCAGCATATTTAAGCTCCACCAGTTCCAGCAGGGTGTTTCTCGGTGTTATTGAGCCATCAACCCAAATGCCGTTTTGGGGCCATTTCTTGTTAAGTATGTACCCGACTGATGAAGCATCCAGTTTCCCCGAGTCATAGCTGTGTTGAGCGTTCTTTTTTGCCTCATCAAATAGCCTGTTGTGTTCTCTTGTGGCTGTTTCTGTTCTCTGCTGCACCACTTCTTTTTGTTTAGAAGTCATCTTTTCATTAGCCACTTTGCAGACCATATCAAGGGTTGGTCCAACATCGCATTCAGCGCGAACAACCGCTGGAAACAGCGTGGAGCCGTATTCTCCTCCGCCGGGAACATCCTGCCTGTGCAGCAAATCACTTGTCAAATCTATCGCGTCAACCTCGCCGAACCTTTGGTGAGGAAGTAACCCTAACTCCAAAGTGACGGCAAGGTCAATGCCCTGCATCAACCTCGGCGGATAAGTCAGTTTTGTAAATCCGACATGCAACGGGTCGGTGATGGGGTAGTTTAGAAATGATCGGTAATCGTTTACTGCTATGCCGAATGTGTGGGCAAAGCTTAGCAGGGAGGTGTAGGCGGATTTTTTTCTGCCTAAGTGTGAAACAAAGATTTCCGGTTGACTGTATTCGATGAGTTGCTCGTAGATTCGATTTATGGTGGCGGCGTCTGGAAGCCTCGGTGCCTCGAGCGGCTTATGAATTTGCTGCATGCATGTGAGTTTTTGTTTGCCAAAGCCTTCCTGCAGCCTCCGAGCCATCAAATCCTGACGTAAAGTGAGATAGGTTGTTCCCCAAGGCTCAGACATCGACAGATAAATTGCTCTGGCAAGGTCATCTTGGATAGTGTCAAGCGCCTCGTTTTGCGTACTCCATTTAAGCCACGGCGCAACAAGCAGACCCTCATAATTCACGTAGTGATATTGCATTTGCGCATTAGGAGTCGGCACTCCAGCCACGTTTTTAGAAGCAAAAACCACGATTGGAGCCATATTCATGAATGCACAGTAGAAGGCTCCAGCGGCGTTTTGGGTGCCTACGTTTCGGTCAATCATGGCTACTCCGAGGGACTCTGATGCAAGAGCGTATCCAACTGCTGCGTTAACGGTTGGGAACTCGTGGAGTCCTTGAATCCACTTGGGCGGTTTAACCACAACCATAGCATCTTGGATTTCAGCCATGCCTGCGCCTGTTGTTCCAAAAACGAAGGGAATATCCTGTTGTTGGAGGAGTCGGAGGAATAATTCGCCGCCTGTTCTGGTTGTTACATTTGCTTTTTGGGGCAGCTCGTTTTCTCTTTGAAGTGTTGTATCCTGCAAGCTTTAACCCTCACTAAAAATGCCGCCAAGGCATTTCTACTCTTAAAAAACTCAATTCAGATTTCTGTTAGGGCTTATTAAACATGCGTTGACACATGATGTAGCACCAGCAAAAGCAAAACCTGCATAGTGCTCTAACGCTTGCCTATGGCACTACCGCCTCCACCATTGACGTGGAAGCGATAGCAATTTTTAAAAGGCGTATGGACATAATGATTAACTCCTACTCAGAGGACGAAAAAGGTTGGAAACTGTTAGAGGCAAAAAAATTGTTCTCACGGCATCAGCCACCGAGATGAGTGACTTTCTCAACAATCCCTTCATTGCTTTTTCAGGAGGTTTTGGCAAAGGCCCCATTCCCCTCTCTTATGTGCGAAAGACCCTCTATCCGCACCGTCCGCCACGGGCAGATGGACAAGCCAGCTACGTACCCTACGGGCTACGAAAAGTCGAATCCATCCTGCTTGAAGGCGGATTTTCAGAAGACGACATTGCAGTGTCTTATCCTGAAGATTTAGACAGGTTCATCGGTCCAGACACCAAAGTTGTGGGCATATCCAGCATGGACCCCACAGGCATGGGCTATGTCAGCAAAACCTACAGTTCCATCGTAGGCGGCGGCGAACCCATGAACCGCATAGAATTCCGAAAACTCGTCACCCACCCCGCCATCAAAAAGTATAAGCCAAAAGTCATCGTTGGCGGATACGGGTCATGGCAACTTGAGCGCCAACATGTCTCGCAAAGCTACGGTGTAGACTGCGTTTTGATGGGCGGCAGGCCTGGCCCCATCGTGGAGTTGTTCAAAAAAGCCGTCAGCGGCGAACCACTGCCACGCATTGCCAAGGCGGATGAGTCGCTTGATAACTGGAATTACAACCATGAAATGCCCATAACCAAAAACGTCTCTATCCACGGCGCAGTCGAAATCAGCAAGGGGTGCGGCAGAAACTGCCAGTTCTGCACACCAACCATGCAGCACAAGATCGATGTGCCCCTCGAGAAAATTATGGAGGAGGTTTCGTTGAGCGTGGCGCAGGGCAGCGATCACATCACGTTGATTACTGAAGACATGTTCCTCTATGGTGCAAAGGACCCGCGGTTTGTGCCCAACCGTGAAGCAGTCGTTAAACTGTTCCGCACAGTTGCCGATTACCCGGGTGTAAAAAGTATTCAGGCAGCACACATGTCACTGGCGCCTGTGTGGCACGACCCCCAAATGATTAAGGAACTCGCCGAAATACTTATCGAAAAATCATGGTACTCCTTTGGCAAAAAACCGATAATCACTGCTGAAACAGGCATCGAAACAGGTAGCCCACGCCTAATGAAAAAGTACATGGCGGGCAAAATGCTTCCGTTCCAGCCTGAACAGTGGCAAGACGTCGTTACGAACGCTTTTGGCATCTTAAACGATAACGACTGGTACCCACTGGCAACACTCATTATTGGTTTGCCAGATGAGAAAGAGGAAGACATGCTCCAAACTTTGGAGTTGATGGATAAACTCAAAGATTACAACGCCTTCTACGTGCCGCTTTTCTTTGTGCCCTTGGAAAACTGTGTGTTGATGAAGCAGAAAGGCGCAGAAATGGATTCGCTTAGCAAGGCGCGCTGGGACTTTTTCATTAAATGCTGGGAATACAACATTAAAATCTGGAAGCCCACCTTCCTAGAAAACCGCTTGCCAAACCCGATGCTCTACAACACGTTTGACAAATTCATAATTCCGTACTTCGGCAAAATCTTGGGTGCCTACTACGGCTTAACCCGAGGCGCAAGCGGCGAACAGTTCAAACAGGCTGTTTACCAACTAAGCCTACCCATGCCTGATAACGGTAGAAAAGTAAAGGGAAAGGTAAGCGCGAAAGTTTAGGCAGTTTCTTCTTCTGCCAACTCTTCCAGCGTTTCCTCTTGTTCTTCTAGAATTTGGTCTTCTATGTCTGCTTGCGGCGGAGTTTCTTGGGTTGGCGGCTTTATGATTTTTCGTGCGTGGGTAATGTAGCCGGTGTGCCCAGTCATCATGGTGTTTGGACGGGTTTTGCCGCGTTCCACTTGCATGGTGCGCATGAGGCATTCGACGGTTTCTATGAAGACAAAGCCGCTGTCGCGCAGTGCCTCGGTGGTTCGGACAACTTGGTCGATAGTGGGGCTAAAAGAAACCAGCACACCCGAGGGTTTGAGTGCTTCGTAAGCGTGGGGTACGACAAGCCAGGGGACGGCGAGGTCGAGGATGGCGGCGTCGAGGTCGCGTTCAGCTATGCCCATGGTTACGTCGCCGCTTTTCATCTCTACATTGCCGTCGAGTTTGGCGCGCTGTAGGTTTTTGGCGGCGTTTTTCTGGAACTCCGCTCGGAGCTCGTATGTGTAGACTTTGCCTGTTTCTCCGACGTAATGCGCCAAAGCTGTTGTTAGTGCGCCTGTGCCTGTGCCTGATTCGAATACTCGACTGCCGGGTCCGATGCCGCTAAACATCACGATTAATGCGGCGTCTTTGGGGTAAACGATCTGCGTGTTGCGGCCTGACTTCATCATGTAATCGGTGAGCGCGGGTTTTAGGGTGGTGAAAGTGACGCCGAGGCTGCTTCTGATTGGTTCGCCGTATTCTTTGCCCACTAAGTCGTCAAGTTTGAGGTAACCTTTGTGGGTGTGGAAGGTTTGCCCCGACTGCACCTTAATCATGTATGTTCTGCGTGAGTCGAGGTAGATTAGCACGGTGTCGCCGTCGGCGATTTTTTGGGTGGTCATTTGGTTTCTCTCGAAAAGTCAAGATGGGGTTGTGCCATTTAAGCTTTGAAGTTGTGCAAGTGCAAAAACTATGCTCCCTATTTATCATGAACTGACATTTGGCTGATTTGTTTTTCTAGTGTTAGAAGAAGAGAATGCCGCCCTTACTCAACAACTTCCAGCAGACTTGGTTGCGGACTGGGTTTTTGTTTTTGCATCTGGTTTGGATTGCAGGCTGGTTGTGGAATAAACTACAAGCAGAACCGAAGAACTTGGTCACTGTTAGAGTGACCCGCTGCTATGCTGGCTTTTGTCCAAACATTTATTTTCCTATTGCATGCCTATATTCCAAACAGTGAACCTCCATGCAAACAAAAACCAAACTACTAAGCCTACTGCTGCTCTTCACCTTAGCAGCCATACCCCTCCTAACAGTAAACGCACAATCCACAGTCTCATTGAGCCTCTACAAGGACTACGGCTACGGCTTGGGCAACGACATGGCTGGGCTGTGGACCGTTAACGCGCAGGTTTCAGCCGACGTTACATCCGTAGAGTTCTACCTTGACGACCAACTCCAAGAAAAAGACGCCTCTGCACCCTTTAGCTGGCAATTTGACACAAGCAACTACTCCATAGGCGAACACACCATTAAAGCAGTAGCATACGACGCTTCAGATAGCAACCAATCCACAGCGATAACCCGCAACTTTGTCGAAGACAACACCAACTCAATCCTTATCATCATAATCGCTGTCGTCGTCGCCATTTTTGCTGTTGCAGGAATTGTTGCCGTGTATAGGGTTAAAAAATCAAAGAAGTAACCGCTACTATCTTTCCTGTTTTCTGGGACTGTTTTTAAGCAGTTCTTTGGCTTTTTCGGTGTAGGGGTTATTGAACGCCTCGTTCTCCAGCTTGTTGCCCTCAGAAAAGAAGTCGTCTATTCCCTTGCCTAAGGCTTTGCCGCGTGCCGTATGCATATCCAACGCAAACTCGGGAATCGATGGGTACTTGCCCTGTTCCCTTTCTGTGTTGACGACGTTTAAGAGGTCATCGGTGATTCTGCTCTTCTGACTAAAACACAGGCACACAACCGCGTCGGCGAGGTAGAGGCTGGCGTTGTTTTCGCCCAGTTTGGATTTTTCTGAGAGGTAATTCTTCTGCAGTACGTCGATTAGGATGGGCATTTGGGGGTTTGCGGGACCGATGTCTTCGGCGGCGATGACTTTTAAGCGGTTCCAAAGCATCGTCGGGTTGAACTCTTCGAGTTCTACGGCGAAGTGGACTGCCTCGTACTCCATGCCCCGTCTGACACACTTCTGTAATGCACTGAGCAACTCGTAGTGGTCAAAGCCATGTTTAGTGTTAGCCAAAGGTTCATCACAGGCTACTTCTTGGGTTCGGTTTACTAAAAAGGTTTCACCCTATTCTTAGCCATGCGATATGTTGATTAACAGTTCAAACAAAATAATGCAGGGCGAGGCGTAAATGGCTTCTTTATCCCACTACATGGAAACATACAAACAGCAGCTTGAGAGGGGCGAAATTCAAAGGGCGCACCGAGGATTGATGGATTATTTCTCAGCTCTGAAGTCCACCCTCAAGGAGAAGCATCCGGATTTCTCTGTATCCGAAATCTACCCTGGATACATGGATATGACTTACTTCTCGTTTACATCCCCGACGCTGAAAAACCTGAAACTCAAGGTTGCAATCGTCTTCGTTTATGACAAGTTCCGGTTTGAGGTTTGGCTTGCGGGTCAAAACAGGCAACTTCAGGGGCAATATTGGCAATTGCTAAAAAAAGAAAACTACAGCCAATACAGCGTTCCTGCATCGATTAAGGGTATTGATGCCATCGTGGAGCATGTGGTGGTGGAGAATCCCTGTTTTGACGATTTGGATGGTTTGACGGGACAGATTGAAGGTGGCGTTTTGCGGTTCATTGAGGATATGGAGCGTTTCCTGTCTAGTCACCTCTAAACCCGTTCCATTTGTGTTTCTGCAGTGATTTTGGATAGTGGCGTTTTAGGATGCTTGCCAGCTGGTGTCTTTTCCAAAAAATCACAGAAACAACAGACGAAACGGCTAGCAGCACATAAAAGGACGCTGAGCCAAACCCGAAGACTGCGGTGCCAAACACTGCTGCGAGCACCAAATCATCGAGTGGGCTGACGATGAAAACTGCAAATGCAATAGCTAAGAGAGAATGGAGCTTGTTTTTATTCTCCTTCACTTATTGTGCCTTCTATTTCTAAATGTGACGAACATAGACTGCGGTGTCTTGCTTAGGTTCCTCGGTTCGGTTTTCTGTGTCAAAGAACCCGTATAGGTGGATGAAGCTGAGGCATCTTTTGCAGTAGATTACTACTTCGTCTAAGTTGTTGTCTTTCATTGTGGAGTCGTGGATGGCGTAGATGGTTTCTGAGCGGTCGTCGGGGGATATTTTTGCTCCACAGTTTGGGCATGGAAAGGTGCCGTTTTGGCTGGTTTGAGTTATGTCCAGCATGTATACTTTTACTTGTTGAGTTTTCCTTAGTTCCAACTCATTTTCCCTCGTATACCCCAGTCCCTCTTAGGTTATTAATCGATTTTTCAAAATTACACACAAATTATACCCAAATTGACTCCAAGTAAGACTGCAAAAAGAAAGCCGTATGCGAAAGGGTCTCTTGTGGGAGGCTATGCCGATGCTGATGTGTTTGCTTCGATGTTTACCTACTATTTGCCTGCCTATCATCCTGAAGCTGAATTGGCGGAAAACCCGTCACATTAAGCGTTGCGGATGCAACCTTAATTTTCTCAGACTTGGTTATTTCACCTAAAATCATACGTCCTATACGGTTATGGATCTCTCTTCTGCTCCGAACATCGGTCACATACCTAATGTTAAATGTAATCCAGTTGTCAGTTAAACTCAGAAATATCGACGGCTCAAGAGACCGTTTAGTGAAATAGTATTTCCCCTCTATGCGCTCCATCGTTTTTTGAGCGCCCTCGATTACGCTGGCTGTTTGGGTTTTTATGATTTCAAGAAACTTTTGAGTCGCTTCGTTCCAGTCGCTATCGTAGGTTATGGGGATTGTCATTTCATCCCAAATAAAGTCGAAGTCTCTTGTGTAATTCTGAATAGTTCCCGCAAGAACCAAACCGTTGGGGACAATCGTTAATCTGCCCGTCACCTGATCGCCTGATACCCACTCGCGAGTTTCCATGAGGGTGGTGTTTAAAACGCCTATGTCTATCACATCGCCATATTTCCCGTCAATCTCTATTCTATCACCCACCCTGTAAACGCCGTTGACGAAAAGCAGTATGCCGCCGATGAAGTTTTTGAAAATGTCTTGAAGTGCAAATGCTATGGCTGCACCGATGAGCCCAAACGCAATTAGAATGTTTTGTGTTTCCGTTATCCATATAATTAGCAATGACAAGAGACCAAAAGTAAGACTGACGATTGAGAGGACTTTTCTAGAAGTGTAGCGTGTTTTTGAGTCTTTTATCCGTTTGGTTGCGTATTCATCTAAAAATATCTGGAGAATTATGTACGTTAATGTGATTGCGATAACTGAATACAGGATTTTTTGAAAGTATACGTTTTGGTATTCTATGTTGACAACAAAAAAGGTAAAGGTGGCGGCTATTAATACGATTGCAGTTATTGCCTTCGACTTAGTAACCATTCTGCCTTCAAGAGTAAAAACAAGTTAGGGTATATTTAACAATATTTGTAACAAGAAAGGGCTAAGATAAAAAACCATGCTCATAGGGTTTTTACATATGCGCTTGTGGGGGGCTCAAAATTTCTTTTGTGAGGCATGCAAAGTGTTAATTAGCGAACTGGCAGATAACAGCTTGAGGCATCAGAACGAACAAGAAATTACCTCTTCTATTCATACTGATAATTTCGCTGTTTCTTTTTCCCTCTATAGGACTCGCTCTGTGTAACCCTGTAAATATTAATCCTATGCAACAAGTATCGGTCGCTATAATTCTTGGAGGAATGGTTTTCTTTGCCGCGCTTTTAGGATGGCTAATAATAAGAACGCTTCTTCGCAATAAAAGAAGAACGGGATTAAACCTGAGAATAAAGATACCCAGACCAGAGTCACGGCTAGCGGTAATTGTGATTTAAAATATGATTGATGCCCTTGAGATTCTTGTGGTCGCCTTTGCACTGGCCTTTCTGCTCGAATGGGGTGTTATCTTCCTTTTTGGGCTCAGAGCAAAGTCGGATTTCCTTGCAGTCCTCGCAATAATTTTGATCACTAACCCCTCGATGAAGACTTCATTTCGCTAGTGCAGAGCCTAAAACTGGTCACTTTCGACTTTTTTAGCGTACTGCCCTCATAGAGTTAGCTGTTATTGTTGTTGAATGGCGGCTGCTGGTTTATTTGGTATCGGGGGATGCGAAGAAACTGCTGATTATTTCGTTGGTCATGAACATGTCCTCTTTTGTTGTGGTTTATTCCTTTCCTTCTATTTCAGTCCACCATTTATGCGTTTTTTAAAATTTGTTCTTGAATAAGATGCGGGTTCTGGAGAATGTTTGGAGACAAGGAAAGGATACATACCAGTGGGGCAAGATAGTTTTAGCGCTAAATTAATTTATTGAATTACCGCTTACTTATCGAGTCTGCTAAAACATTTGATAACTTAAGCGGGGTAAGTTGTGTTATTTTTCAGATTTAATTTTAAGCAACGCCTTCGGTTTGGGAATTGGAGTGCCCCAGCTTTTCTCAAGTGCGAGTTTGCATCTTTCTGCAAAGTTATTTTCGTCAGAACTCCTTTCTGTAATCATTTAAACCACCAAGTTAGTGCTTTATTTGGCTAGGATCATGTAGCCTACATAACCCATGATACAAAAAACTATACAAACTCCAGTTAATCCCAACACTGCTTTAGCTGTGTCACACATTTTTCAGTCACCTATCTGTACCGAACGAAGACTTCGAAAAATGATATAAGCAAAGTTCCGCGGAAAAATTATCACTGAAGAAATATCATATCAGCAAAGGGCAATATATCGAAAAAGGGAAGATGAAAAACCCTGGTCATGTCAATGAATAATGCTTGTACACAAAAAGAACACCAAAAGAGACAGTGCAAATGAGGTTACAGCTAATTCTGCCTTAATTGAATCCGATAGATGCATTGTTTTCTCCTCGCATGAAAAACTAGTTTTATAGGATATAAGTAACGTTTCAATTCCAAGATTATATCAGCAATAAAATCTTAACATTAACTCAGTCACGTCCACCTGCAGAAGAGAGGCTTTAGGCGATCAAAGATGACCCGTCTATCTCATGCGCACTTCAGAGACAGCGGATAAGTAACGCTATTGGTGGAGAAGAGTATATGGGCTCGGCAACTTGGGTTCTATCGCTTGATTGATAGTGGGTACGTGACATGGCAATTTTGTGCTTATTCACCATGCTTTCACATCCACACCCGCGGCGATTTCTGCGTGGAGTTATGTTGGGCGTGTGGTGGATAACGCATGTGCCACACTTTCATGAAAAGAGGAAATGTGATCTGTTTTGATAGGGGGATGGGGGTTGCAAGAGCAACAGCGTTTGATTGCTGTACAACCGAACTGCTTGTGGAAAGCGCCTCAACCAACCAGCAACCCCTCGCCGTTGCAGAACCCAAAACACAATCGCCCACAAAACCGCCAGAAGAAGATGAGCAAGGCACACACCCACTTCATCTAACAATAGAAAAACAAAATAAACAGAAGGGGGAACGCTAGGGGTAGAATCGTCGTGTGGTCCTTGGGAACGGAATGGCATCGATTATGTTGTCCAAATCGAGCATCCACACCAGCAATCGCTCCAATCCCATGCCAAAACCAACGTGTGGCACCGACCCGTAGCGTCGCAGGTCAAGGTACCACTCGTAATCTTCAGGTTTCAACCCCTGCTCTTTCATGCGGGCGATGAGGATGTCTTTGTTGTCTTCTCTTGCGCCGCCAGTGCTGATTTCGCCTATGCGGGGCACCATCATGTCCACAGACATTGCGACTTCGGGGTGGTCTTGGTAGGTTTTGCAGTAGAAAGCTTTGATTTGGGTTGGGTAATCGTAGACAAAGAAGGGCTTGTCGAATTGTTCTGCGAGGACTTTTTCGTCTTCATAACCCAGGTCTGAACCCCAATCCAACGATGGGTTTTTGACTTTGAGGCGTTCGATGGCTTCCTTGTAGGTTATGCGTGGGAACGGGGTTGTGACTACTTTTAGTTTCTCTATGTCTGCGCCGAGTTCCTTGAATTCACTTTGGCATCGGGCAGCGACGGTTTGGCAAATATACTCCATTAAGCCCTCTTCAAACTTCATGAGGTCACCCATGTCAGCGAATGCCCACTCCCCCTCCATATGCCAGTACTCAGTTAAGTGGCGAATCGTGCGGCTTTTCTCCGCGCGAAAAGACGGCGCAATACAGTACACGTTTTCGAGCGAATACATGAGGATTTCAAGGTAGAGCTGGCTGCTCTGGGTCAAGTAAAGATCCTGCTCGAAGTATTTGAGCGCAAACAATGTGCTGCCCCCTTCAACCGCTGCGGAAATAAACATAGGCGGCGAAACCTCAGTGAACGCCTGTTTCTCAAAGTATTCACGGGCAGCCCGCAGAGTTTCGGCACGCACCTTCATGACAAGGTTCATTTTTCGACTACGCAGCCAAAGGTGTCGCATGTCGCGGATGAATTCCTCGCTTTTATCTTTGCTAATGGGGAAGGTTTCCGCTAAACCTATGATTTCGAGGTTTTCTGCTCCGATTTCAAATCCGCCCGGCGCCCGCGTATCAGCTTTGGCGATTCCTTCCAGCGAAAACGAGGACTCGATAGTGAGTTTTTGAGCGTCGCTCCAGCAGGGATTGGTTTTTTTGATGGTGGATTGGATTACGCCTGTGGAGTCACGGATCAAGATGAATATGAGTTCTTTGCCTTCGCGTTTACGATAAACCCAGCCTCGAACGGTAACTTTTTGGCCTGTGCATTTGCCTTGCAATATTTCGCTTATTTTTACGGGCAACATCGCGATCAACTGTTTGCAGTATATCTTGTTATCAAACCTAAATGCCTATCGATTAAGTCTGCTGAAGATTTGTTGCTAAAGCTCTCTTTCTTTCGGCTCAGAAACCCGCCAAAAAACAAAGAGGGAGAGCGGAATCATAGCCGAAGCAAACAGCAGAAACGGAAGCGAAGGCGACACATAAACATAGATAAAACCCACAACAAGCTGCAGAGCCGCCTGCATCAAAAACATGAAAAACTGCATACACCCAGTCACCGTTCCCCGCATGTTCCGAGGCACCAAGTCGCCCATGAGAACTTGGTAGCTGTTTAGCTGCAGCAAGTTGCCTAAACCAAAGAAAAAGAAGGCAAGCAGCAGCATGTTGAAATCAGCGTTGACAAATAGAACCATGCCTGGTATGAATAGCAGATAGCCCAAAATTAAAAAGCGTTTTCTACCCAGCTTATCCATGCTGAAACCTGCAATTATTGCGGGTAAGGCGATACTGAGGTAGCGGAACGCCATAACCAGCGCCCACTGCTCCAAGGTGACGTTTAGGATTTCGGTAGCGTAGACGACAAAGTAGGTTTGGCAGCTAACCACTAACCCGTTGACGAGGGTAATGGAGAGAAAAAGGTTAAACGCGGATTTTGGGACTCTGCGCCAAACGAAAATGCCTTCCTTGACGGCTTGGGGATACTCACGCAGCAGACTGGATAGGGAGGGTTTTTGTGGGGCGGTTGGGGGCAGGGTTTCTTTGAGTCTAAGGCGTAATATGGCGATAGTGAAGTAGGCTATGGCGGTTAAGGTATAGGCGATTCGCATGCCTAAATCGAAGTTGAAGGTGAAAACAAGGTACTGGGCGATGAGGGGTGCAGGCAGCAAAACCAGCGTGGTGATGACTGATTGGAAGCTAAAGCCAGCGCCGCGATTCTCTGGAGGTAACGAGTCCATGACCATAGCCATCAATGCAGGCCCGTAAATCGAGCAGATGTTTTGGATAAGCAACCCTATGAGTATGAAGGGCCATGACGGTGCCAAAATAAAGAACAAGCTACCGATTGTCATCCCAAAGGTCATAGAGACAATAAGCCATCTTCTACCGTGTTTATCGGCTAAGTAGCCGCCGGGAAACTGGACCAACGCAACTGCGATGGAACCAGCAAAACCCATAACGGATAGGAGCAGTTCACTGGCGCCCAAGTCCAAATAGAAGAGGCTGGCGTAGGTTTCTGGGATGGGCATTGCGGAGAACATGATAACCCAGCTGATGGTTATGAGTAGGAAGTTGCCTCGTAGAACGGCTTGGTCTCCCCTGAAAAGTGCCCTTAGCCCCATTGCAAATAAACTCAGGGCAGAATTATTTAAACTGAGTCTGGGCAAGCTGGTTTCAGCGACATTGAAACAGCTTTTTATCCCACAATTCTTAAATCGCCCTTGCATTGAGCTTAGATAGACAAGGTAAGATGCAAAGCAGAACTGAAGGTCAAACTAAACTTAGAGCATTAAAAATCTCAGCTATAGCAATTTTTAGCGTTGTAATCGTCGAAGTCACCCTTGGCTCAGCCGTTAACAGTTTAGCTATCGTTAGCGACGGTTTACATGCCCTACTCGATGCGCTTTCCTGTGTTATGCTCTTTTTTGCTGTTCGAGCATCAATGAAACCTCCAGACGAAGAACACACGTATGGACACGAGAAATTCGAAACCATAGGCGGTCTCTTAGGCGGCGTAGTTTTGATTGGAGTTGCGCTTCTTATCTTCTACGAAGCGGCACTGCGGTTAATCTCGGGCACTCAAATCGACGGAGGCTTTGAGTACGTTGGCTTCGTTGCCATCGCGTATGCACTCTCGATTGCAGCCTTAAGAGTCACAGTTTTTCGTCAAGCCGAGCATATGGAAAGTCAATCGATGAAAGCTGGACTCTACGATGCCATCGCAGACTTAAGCTCCACTTTGATTGCATTGGTGGGCTTTGGCTTAGCTATTTTAGGCATAAGCTATGCTGACTCAGTGGCATCCATTTTCTTGGGTGCCATGTTAACTTATTTGAGCATCAAATTGGTCAAAAACAGTGTGCTAGAGTTAAGCGATACCGCCTCAAAGGAAACTGTGACTAAAGTTCGAAAAGCAATTTTTGCCTGTGAGGGAGTTGTTAAAGTGGAGAACTTGAAGGTTCGTAAAGTCGGCGCCAAAGTGTTTATTGATGCCTCGGTTCAGGTTCCAAATGCAATGAGCTTAGAAGATGCCCACGCTTTGTCTTCCAAAATTGAAAATTGCCTAAAAGACGCCTTAGGAAACGTTGATGCAACAATCCATGTTGAACCATCCGACAAAGAACAAAAAATGAAAGAGTTAGTCCAAAAGTTGGCAACCTTTGACGGCGTCAAAGAAGTGCATGAAATCTCCACCAGCTACGTCGGAGGCAAACTCTACATAACCCTACATGCCTACGCTGACCCAAACATATCCGTTGAAGAAGCTCACCGCCTCGCTGACCTTATCGAACGTAAAGTGTACGCTGGGATTAAGCCGCTTGAAAATGTCACAGTTCACATTGAACCGGCAGGTGTCGCAATTGCACCTGACAGAGTAGATGAGGCGGAGCTTCAAAAAATCGTTTATCAAGCCGCTGAAGCCGTTCGCCTAAAACTGCAAATACGAAGAATCGTCACCTACGTAGCAAGCGGGAAACGCTATATCAACATTGACTGCTGCTTCACCAAACAGGTGCCAATCAAAGAAGCTCACCGCATGGCTTCGCAGTTGGAGAAAGAGGTTAAGGAGCGGTTTGCCAGCGCCGTCGTGACCGTTCACATTGAACCTTTCTGCGAGTAAAGGGTAGGAGAAGCCTAGAGTTTCATGATTTGAGCGTGGGGAACGCCTTCGATTTTTAATACCGCTTCAGGATGAACATACCCCTCTGCGATAGCCTTCTCAACACACACTTCACCCACCAGATTCACGATGGTTGAGTTGCCGATTAATCCGATGGCTTCCTCAACAGTAGCTTTCCGGCCCTTGTAGAAATCATCTTTTATGTGGAAAACAATCTTGCCTTCACGCAACGTCTTTCCTAACAAGTCACAGTCGCAAACCGCCAAGACAACGTTTTCACCCATTTTTTTGACGTTTAGGTAAACATCCAAAGTCGGATTCGCCTATAACTGTTTAATCGAAGAGCGCGCGCCGCAAGCATTACAGACTAAGAAAGCGAGGCGTTTTTCCTTGACGATTTTTGTATCTGGACGTTTACATACTGGGCAAATAACGTAGCTTTCTTGATACCTCTGCAGTAGGCGTTCAAAACTGTCTGTCCGGAATTTGCCCTGGAATATGGCGCGGGACTCATGGAATGTAGCCGCCGTTGCCATTTCGCGAGTTAAAAACTTCAGCAGATGCTGGGGATCACGGTCGAGGGAATCCGCAATTTCTTTAAAGTTAGAGATTACTGTTCGCATTCCGACTGTTTGAAGCATAATTCGGGGCATTTCTAAACGTTCTTTTTTGGTTGAAACCTCAGGCATTTGCTCACAGGCACGTTTTAGCAGGTTATCATAGTTGAAGGTCATGTTTCCACTTCACCCAATCATGGTCGCCACCTATATTTAAAATTACTATGAGCACCATGACCTTATGATGGTTTTTACGCAGATTTTTTAGTAACTCATATAAATTCGAAAGTCACTTCGGTATGCATTATCTCT
>JBNIDO010000047.1:0-21070 GCA_050108095.1 Bathyarchaeia archaeon | reverse complement strand
GAATGGGAGTTTTCCCAACCATAAATTACCCACGCGTCGTCTGGGCAGGAATAACCGACGGTGCAGAACAACTCAGAAGCATTTTTGAACAGCTTGAACCCCAAATCCACGATTTAGGGTTCGCACCAGACCCCAACGGTTTCAGCCCCCACATCACCATCGCACGGGTCCGCAGCGGCGCCAACAAGCAACGACTGGTGGATTTTGTGCAGCGCCAAGAATTCTACGATTTCGGCAACATACGCGCCAATTGCCTGCGCCTCAAAAAAAGTCAGCTTTCCCCCAAAGGCCCCACATACTTCACACTCAAAGAATACTGCCCATAAAAGGCGCCCAAAATGGCTGAGTTTGAAGCGTTAACCAAGCAAATCCTCGCTAAAATCACGCCTAAAAAAGAGGAACGCATAAAAGTTGACGCCCTCAGCCATAAAATAGAAGCGCAAATCGCAGATGCCTGCCAAAGCGAAGGCATAGACGCAACTGTCCGCGTGGAGGGGTCAGTCGCCAAAGACACATGGCTCGCCGAAGACCCCGACATCGACGTTTTCATGCGATTACCCACGTCTGTTCCACGCAAAAACCTCGGCGACATCGGCTTGAAAATAGCCAGAAGAGCAGCGGGCAACGCAGAACAGGTCGAACGGTTTGCCGAGCACCCTTACCTTGAAGTTTTCGTTGACGATTACCGAGTTGACATCGTCCCCTGTTATGACACACCACCCCTTGAATGGCAAAGCGCCACCGACCGCACACCCTACCACACCGACTACATCAATACCCACCTCAAAAAAGAACTACGCGACGAAGTTCGGCTGCTTAAAAAATTCATGCAAGGCATCGGCATTTATGGTGCAGAAATCAAAATCGGAGGGTTCAGCGGTTACCTATGTGAGCTTCTGGTGATGCATTACGGCTCCTTTAGAGGTGTGGTTGAATCATTCTCTGCCTACAGCAAACGAATTGTTATTGACATCGGCGACTTCTACAGAGACCGAGAGAGAGAAGCGGGGTTGCTTTTTCCTGAGCCACTAGTCATCGTTGACCCCGTAGATAAGGGCAGAAACGTCGCTTCCGCTGTTCAACCCCAGCGACTCTACGAGTTCATCGCAGCAGCCAGAGCAGTCCTAAAAGCACCCAGTGAAGACTTCTTCTATCCACAGCCAACTCACGCGCTGCCCCCAAACATAACTGAAAGCCACATTACAGGACAAGGCGCCTCACACATCTACTTAACAACAGGTGAATTATCCGCTGTTCCAGACGTGCTATGGGGACAACTTTACCGCACCAAACGTTCCCTGCGTAGACTGCTGGAGACAAACGATTTTAGGGTTCTTAGGGATGCTGTTTGGAGCAACGAAAAATCGCTTTGCATATTTGTTTTTGAGCTCGAACAAAAGGTGTTGCCAAACGTCAAAAAGCATCTGGGGCCGCAGTTGGAGCGGGAGACAGAATGCGAGAAATTCCTCTCCAAATACGTTGGCGCCAAAAGCGTTTTCTGTGGACCCTACATTGAAGATGGCCGCTGGGTTGTAGAGGTGCCATGCAAATATACCGATGCCGCAGCGCTGTTAGGGGAAAAGCTTTTGGACGGCGGCAAAAACGCGGGTGTAGCAGAACTGGTTGCAGAAGCCATACGAACGGAATTTAGTGTATTAGCTGACAACGAGGTCTTGGAGGTTTACACCGAGCACTCGGATTTCGCCGTGTTCCTAACTACGTTTTTGTTGGGTAAGCCTTTTTGGTTAAAAACCCAAGAAGTTTAAAGCAAACATTACTGCCCCAGCAGCGAAGCAGTAGATGCTAAACAGGTAGAATTTTTTTGCCGCCAAACTTTTCTCAAGGATTTTTAGCGCCACAAAACTAACTGCCACCGCTACTGCAAGCGCAGCAGTGATTTCAAAGGTGCCTATACCCGCTGTTGAGAGCATGCTGTGTTCTTGGAAGAGTGTTAAGCCTACTGCACCAAAGATTGCTGGAATCGAGAGCAGGAAAGAAAATTTGAATGCCAAATCCCTCTTTACCCCCAACAAGAGCATGGCTGCGATGGTGAAGCCGCTACGTGAAACGCTTGGAATTATAGCTAAACCCTGCATAACACCCACAAAAAGCGCCGTAGATACGCTTATGGAATCAAACTGCTCTTTTGTGCGCCGTGTTGTTAATAGTATTGCTCCGCTAACGAGGAACCAGACGCCCAACCAATTTAGAGTGTTAAAGTTTGCGTCTAATTGGTCGCCGAACACTAAGGCTATGAGCACCGTTGGAATCGTTCCGGCGATTATGGGTACAATTAGTTTGCCGTCTTGTGAGTGAAAGTCTCGGTGCCATAGCGCAGTCAACACTTTCTTGATGGCACCGCGGAAATAGACCAGGATAACCAGCAGTGTACCGAAATGCAGTAAAACATCAAAGACCAGGGGAACCGTTAAACCAAAAAAGTATTCAGCGACACGCAGATTGCCTGTGCTGCTGATCGGAAACCACTCTGTAGTGCCCTGAATCAAGCCCAAAGTTATTGATTGCAGTAGGTCCATGCTGGTTCGCTGTTATGTGGGACTTCTGCAATATGAGCATATCTACTGGGTGACGCTATGGTACCAACTGATAATGTATTCAGGCAAATTCAAGCCACGCTCTCCAAGCCGCTCCGCCAGTTTCACGGGTAGGGGGCTGAGCACGTAGGCTGCACGGGTGTAGAAGCGCCGGGGGCAGTTTGGTTTGGCTTCTTCGGGCAGGATGATTTTGAGGTCGGCTTTATTGGCTAATGTGGATTCTTTTTCGCTGGTTATTGCCAAAACTGTGCCAGCGAATTTCTTGAGCACATCAGCCCACAAGATGACGGGGCGAGTTTCGCCTGAAAAAGAGAGCAAAATTTCGAGGTCGCCTGCACGGGGGTGCGGTGTGTTGACTCCCCGGGTGATGTAGACGTTGTCGCCTAAGAAACTTTTAATGTGGAATAAGCGTACACCAGTCATCTTGGCAATTTCGTTTGCTGTGCCGCGTCCACCCAAAAAAACGTTAGTACGTTTCTCAAGCAAATCGACTAGTTGACTATAAGTTTCCGAGTTAACGTTGGAGTCTATCATTTCACCGATTTTCTTGAACTCCTCCACACAGAGCCTGTAGACTTCGTCAACATCTAAATTACTGTAGATAGCTTCGATCATGCTGTTTAAAAGTTCAAGGGTGCCCAACTCGAAGATGTCACCCATCATGCCGGTTTCTGCGTATTCGAAACTGGGCTTTAATCGACCTCTGCCTTTAAGCTGGACAACTTGACCGTAATGTGCAGTGATTTCCGCCAGCGGCGAATCCATCGCAGACGTGAGCAAACCCATGGTAAATTGCCTGTTTTTTGTGTCCTCGATGTAGGTGGCAAGGTCCTGCGCCATCACAAGCGGATCATCGCTATAGCCGCTGCCAGAATTCATCAGTAACATAACCTTCTTGTAGCGCCTAGCCAAGTTGGGTGCAGCATCATACATGTTTCTTCCGGGGAAACCTGGGTCATCGGGGGTTAAGACGACTTTGTTGCGCCAGCCCGCTGTTGCCAACGCTATTTGACTCATTGCCGCGTTGAGCGAGTACAGTGATCGCCCTGAGCCTCCGCAGATGACACAGTCGGCAGCTTTGAGGTCTTCGTAGAGGGATGCGAGTTCCTTCTTTTTTATGGAAAGAATGTTTTCTTGTATTTTATTGACGTATCCGAGGCTACTGACTTGGCTCTTCATGCAGAACACGCTTCCAGTTTTAAGTGATTTCGGAACAGGCTATATTATTCTTGTGCTTTCAATACACAAATTTGGGGGTAGATTTTGGGGTCAACATTTTGTGTGTCTGTTACATCTATGACGGACAAGCCTTTTTCTGCGAAACCGACGCTTAAACGGTTGATCATTATTGTCTCAGGAAACCGTAGCTAAACCTGCACCCATAGAAATCTCTGCTGCTCCAGAAAAGAAAAAGCAAATCAACATTCAAGGAATCGTTGACTCGCTCAAAGGCACAGCAGACGATATAGGTCAGATAAGCGAGCTTAGCTCCGAAGAAAAAATTTTGGTAGGGCAGTTTTTCTCTTCTTTGCTTAAATTAATGCAGCCCCTTGCCTCTTCCATAGTTGTTAACCAGACGGCGCTGCCTTCTCAACTTGGAGGGGTAACCCAAGCTCATATTGACCCCACGGGACATTTAGTACTGCAATTCGAGGACGGCCACATTGAACTACGAAACCTCTCTGAAGAAAAATATCGCGACCTCATGATGGCGGTAGTTGAGGATGTAGTGCCCAAGTTCAAGAGCCTCACAAGCCAACAGAAAAAGAAACTGGAAAACCGCATCAAACTGCTCTCGAGCATTACCAAAGAGATCCAGAAGAGTTCCGAAGCCCTCTCAGCTGCGCTTTCTATGAACCAATAAGCTGCAATTGATCTATAGTGAATCTACGGTTTCTGGTTTGTTTTCTCTTTCTTTGTGCGGAGGTGGGTGTTTTGCGGGGTGCCACAAGATTGGCTGAGATCCTTAATTTTCCTTGTTTTCATTCAACGCGGTAGAGTGCCCTAAGGTGCCAAATCGACTTGCCCAAGCAATCCTTTTGCCGACAGAATCAATTAGAGCTGTAAATTTTTATATCAAGAAGGCGCTTAATGCAATAACAGGCAGAAATCTTGGGACCTCTTGAATTCGCATTAGTTGCTATTTCGTCAGTCGTAGCGGTTATGAATCCTATTAGCACAATCGCCGTTTTCTCAAGCCTAACAGAAGACCTCGAACCCGAAGCCCAACGAAAAATCGCCTTAAAAGCCATGAAAATTTCTCTTGCAGTCCTCATCTTTTTTGCCATAACAGGGCAACTTATTTTTCAGGTGTTTAACCTTCAAGTGTACGCCTTCCAAATAGCAGGAGGCATTCTCCTTATATCGTTTGCATTAAAAATGCTTTCAGAAAAAAAGGTGTACTCCTCCGACCGTGAAGATGTTTCGATTATTCCTTTGGCGTTTCCTCTAACTGCGGGTATAGGTACAATTACAACAGTAATTCTGCTTTTTTCAGAGTCAAGCACTTTGGTTGAAGCAAGTCTTGTTTTCGTAGCAATAGTAGTCGGAGTTATCGTTTCCTACTTTGGCATGATTTATGCCCCAAAACTCTTCAAGGTGCTGGGGCATGACGGATTACATGTAATGAGTACTCTGATGGCGATTATAGTACTTGCCATAGCGGTACAATTCATTATAAACGGCGTAATCGCTGTTATTCCCTATCTCCCAATTGAATAATACCCAAGTGCCAGTTTGTGCAACCTCTGACTTCTCCGAATATTTTTTCGACTAATTTTATGGAAGACGCTTGGCCGTTTCATCAATTTTAGCCTGCGCCTTGCGGTACCGCAGAACCAAATCCTCGCCAAACGAAGTTACCTCAGAGGACCCGCCGCCTTTTGCTCCGCCACGTGTACGGGTTACCAGCGATTGCCCCAAGCGCCCCTCTGCTAGGGTAATGCGGTGTAATGCATATCGGTAGGACATGCCGAGGTGGTTGGCAGCTTCGAGGACGGAGTGGCGTTGGCTTATTTCTTCTAGTAGTTTTGCGAGTCCGTCGCCGAAGATTGCTTCGTTTTTTTCGTTGACCATCCAGAGTTTGAAGTGGTAGTTGAACTGGGGCATGGTTTATCACGGTTTAGTAGTGGTTTGGGCAATTAAGCTTTGCTTTTTTGGTTTTTTGGGTTGGGTGAATGCGTGTTTTTTGATGTTGCGGTTGCTTGATGTAGCTAGCAAGGCTTTTATAGCATATATATTGTATATACAATTAATATTATTGCCGAACGTATTTGCAAAAGGGAGAACGAAAGGCTAGGAAATACCATGCAAAAACTTAAACTCAACCAAATCGTCGATAAAAAACAACTCAACTCTGTAACCAAGAAAATCACGGTATATGCCCCCGACATTGCCACAAAAGCAAAAGCGGGACAATTCGTAATCTTCAAAGTCCACGAAGACAGCGAACGCATACCCCTAACTCTCTCATCATGGGACCCTGAAAAAGGTACAATATCCCACATTTTCCAAGAAGTCGGCTACTCAACCAAAGAACTCGGTGCCCTAGAAATCGACGACAAAATCGAAAGCGTCGCGGGACCACTGGGAAACGCCAGCGAAATTAAAAATTTCGGAACCGCCGCCGTGGTCTGCGGTGGCTTGGGCACAGCTGTGGCTTATCCCGTGGCTAAAGCCCTCAAAGAAGCAGGCAACAGAGTCATATCCATCATCGGCGCCAGAAACGTCGAACTCTTCATCCTCGAAGATGAAATGAAAGAAGTCTCTGACGAAGTCTTCTTTGCCTCCGACGACGGCACCAAAGGGCAGAAGGGCTTTGTCAGCGATGTACTAAAGACGCTTATCTTGAAAAACTACAACTTCGACATTGTTTTCGCTATTGGGCCTCCCATAATGATGAGCGTCATAGCTGACCTCACGCGGCCCTACGGAATCAAGACCATAGCCAGCCTCAACCCCATTATGGTGGACGGCATGGGCATGTGCGGCGCCTGCCGAGTTTCCGTCGGCGACAAAATCCAGTTTGCCTGCGTAGACGGACCAGAATTCGACGCTCACCAAGTTAACTTCAGAGAACTCATGCAGCGGCTCAAGTGCTACTGCACTGAGGAGAAGCACCCCGAATTATCTCACCAAGGAGGAACATGCAAATGTCACAGCCAGTAAAAGAAACCCCCAAACATCAAAGCCGACTAAAAGCAGTTGAAGTTCCCAAACAGGAACCCACTGCCAGAAGCAAAAACTTCCAAGAAGTCGTGTTAGGCTACACCGAAGAACAAGCCTTAGCTGAAGCATCCAGATGCCTAAACTGCAAAGAACCCAAATGTGTTGAGGGCTGCCCCGTCGGCGTAGAAATCCCTAAATTCATCTCGCTAATCAAACAGAAAGACTACGAAGCCGCCATCACAAAAATCAAAGAGAAAAACAGCCTACCCGCCATTTGCGGCAGAGTCTGCCCACAAGAGGAGCAATGCCAAAAACTATGCATCCTCGGCAAAAAGGGCGACGCCGTCTCCATCGGACGCCTTGAACGCTTCGTCGCAGACATGGAGCAGACAAAAGGACTTAAAACCCATGAGGTTCCTGCTTGGAACGGCAAAAAAGTCGCGGTTGTCGGCGCAGGTCCCGCAGGCTTAACCGTTGCCGCTGACCTTGCAAAAATGGGCTACAAAGTCACCATTTACGAGGCACTGCACAGAGGCGGCGGCGTCTTGGTCTATGGCATCCCAGAGTTTCGCCTGCCTAAGCGGATTGTGCAAGCTGAAATCGACTACATCAAAACACTAGGCGTTGAACTACAACCGGACTATTTAATCGGCAGAATCTTTACCGTCGAGGAACTCTTCAAAAAAGGCTTCAACGCAGTCTTCATCGGCACAGGTGCAGGACTCCCCAAATTCCTCAACATCCCAGGCGAAAACCTAAACGGCATCTACAGCGCCAACGAATTCCTTATCCGAGTCAACCTCATGAAAGCCTTCCAGTTCCCCCAGAACAAAACCCCCATCCGCGTAGGCAAAAAAGTCGCGGTCATCGGCGGAGGCAACGTTGCACTCGACTCCGCACGCTCTGCGCTGCGTTTGGGAGCTGATGAAGTCTCCATAATCTACCGCAGAACCCGAAACGAGATGCCGGCGCGTCAAGAGGAAATCGAGAATGCCGAGGAAGAAGGCATAGTCTTTAGGTGGCTAACGGCGCCGCTTAAGTTCTTTGGCGACGAGCAGGGCAACGTTAAAGCTATGGAGACCATTGGGATGCGGCTCTGTGATGCAGACGACACTGGCAGGCACCAAGTTGCCCCAATCGAGGGTTCGCAGTCAACGATGGATGTGGACACGGTTATTGTGGCTATCGGGCGCACCCCTAACCCTATCATACAGGGCACAACACCTGGCCTTAAAACCCAGCGGGGCGGCATCATTGCAAGCGACGAGGGCTTCAAAACGAGCATTGACGGCGTTTACGTCGGTGGCGACATCGCAACAGGCGAAGCCACGGTTATCAGCGCCATGGGCACAGCCAAAACCGCTGCAAAAAGCATCCACGAATACCTCTGTAAGCAACAAGAATAGGCAAAACGCCAAGCGCGTATGCGCTTACACTTCTTTTCTTTTATTTTTCAAGGTTTTCCGATGCGGGTTTGAACGCTCGGTTCACCGCTGTCTCGGCTATGTTGAAGGTGCAATGCGCGATTCGTTTAATGTTATCGCGGATGGAGCATATTCCGCAGACTAGCTCAGCGCTTTTCTGGGGTCCAGTGAATGATTTGGATGTTATGTCTACGTCGAGTTTTTCCATTCTTTGACGGTACTTCATTATGCCGACAGCAGCGTTGACATCTTTGGAGAAGAAGGCTTCTACGGCTTTGACGTAGAGGTCGGTTACTTCTGCTCCTGCACTAACCATCAAGGCTACTACGTCGTCGGGTATGGTTTGTTTTGCGCCGTGGAGCATGATTATGTGGCGGTTGATGTCGGCGGCGTAGTCTGAGGCGTGTTCCACGTGGGTGACGAGCATCTGGTGGTCCATGCAGTCTATGGGGTCAACATGCAACTCGTTTGCTAAATGCGGGTCCTGCCCCGCGTTCCGTAGAATCCTCACGATGAAAAATGCGAAGTGGTCAACGTCGTCGTCGAGGGAAAATGAGGATTTTGCCAACGCAACATCATTGTTTTTTAATGCATCAAAGGCGCCCTCGCACATGGACCTTGAGATGAGGTGCATGCGTTGCACGGCTTGCTGAAGCGAAGCTTTGGATTCGTCTGAGATGCTCTGTATGTAGACGCATTTGGCGTCGGCTTCCATGACTCGCATGTAGAGGCGTCCGGCCATGTTGCGGATGGCTTTGGTCTGGGGCACGGTGAAGACGTTCTCTGAGGTGAGCATGATGCCTGTGTAGCCGTTTAGGAAGGCTCCGAGGACTTTTTGGGTGATTAGGACTTCTTCTTCGTTTTGTCCGATTTGCAGGGTGATTTCTTTGTTTTCGGTTTTTTTGATTGCGCTGGGGTAGATGACTAGTGAGCGGTCGCGTTGGATGTTGAAGGAGACGGTTTCGCCTTTTTTTAGGTCGTTTAGCTGCATCCATTCTTTTGGGAGGGAAACGACTAGAGAAGATTTTCCCAGGGACATAATTTTGCGTTCCAAATTAATGCCTCATAACGGGGATATTAATTGTTTAATACAGTAGGCACAGCATATATACATTGTTGTGAAAATACGTTTCCTCAGTGTTACCATAAAAAAGTTAAAGAAAAGAGAAAATTTGGGTTAAGCTTCAGTTACTTTAGCGTCCTTCTGCACATGAACTACGCCTTCACCCGCAGCAACATAACCCACCTCGCAAAAACGCACGCCCCGCTTGTCGAGTTCGCTCTGCAGGTCATCCGCGTCCTCTTTTGCCACCGCCAGCAAGATGCCACCGGCTGTTTCTTTCGATTCACCAGTGAACAGCGGGTACCCGAAAATATCCGTTAACACAGGGGTGCCTCTGATTACGTAGAGGTTGTTGATGACTATGTCAACTTTGCCCAGCATCGCCATGTTCGCAGCATGCCCTTTAAGCCCAAAGCCAGTAACGTCAGTGGCTGCGTGCACGGGAACCTTCTGCATGACTTCCGCTACGGGCTTATTCGATGTGGTCATGCCAGTGATTGCCTGATTGACCGCGGTTTCAACTAAATCCTCGGGGACATCCGCAAGTAACTCTTTGCCCTCTTCGTCCTTACGCAAGCGGTAAGCAGCCATTGCAGGCGCAATACCCAGTGGCTTAGTCAAAAACAGGCGGTCGCCGGGTTTGGCGCCTTTGGTGTAGACGATTTTTTCGGGGTCGCCGATGCCCGTGGCTGCGCCACCGATGATTGGCCAAGGGTTGCGGATGGTGTGTCCGCCCAAGACAGGGGTGTCCATTTCACGGCAGAAGTCGCCCAAGCCCTTAAGCATACCCACCGCCAACTCGGTCGGCATGTTCTCGGGAAACGCCATAATCGTCAGTACGGCGGCGATTTTGGTTACGCCCAAAGTGTAGATGTCGCTTGTTACGTTGCTGCCTGCGATGCGTCCTTGGATTTCGGGTTCATCCACCATAGGCGTGAAGAAGTCAAGCGTGTTTAGGATTGCGATGCCGTCGGAGATTTTGACGACACTGCTGTTCTCCCAAGGTCCTGCTAGTACGTCGGGTTTGAATTCCTCTGTTAAGCCTGCTTGGTCGAGGAGTTCGCCGAGTTGGTACTGGGGCAGTTTGCAGCTGCATCCGTGTACGGGAACAACTTTGGTTAGTCGGTAACTCAACTTTTTTCTCTCCATACTATTTTTCAATTACTTGATATTAAAAACATCCCAAAAATGGGGAAAGGGGTTTATGCTTGGTTTTTGCCAGCAATTATTTCGAGGAACGCTTCTATGCGGGTTTTTATCTGCGCTGCATCGCCCATACCGTAGTCGGTTTCGATTGTTAGCATCGGTAAATTCTGCTCTTTAAGCGCCCGATTGACCTTGACGCCTTCCACGTTGTAGTCATGGCAGTTCTGCAGAGTATAGTAGATAACGCCATCGGCGCTGAATTGGCTGGCGAGGTCAGTGACGCTTTTGATGCGTCGGTCGTTGGGTGTGAAGCACGCGCAGGGAATTTTGCTGTACTTCTCCACAAGTGCCCACAGAAGTTCGCTTATGCTGTCGCCTTTGGGTTCCACAAGGTCGTTGAAGAGGCGGGTGCCAACGCAGCTTTCCTCCACAACAACTGTAGCGCCCAAAGATTGTGCGATACTGTGTACTTTCCAGTTAGGAATTGCCATGGGGCAGCCTGAAACCATCAGCCTTGGCGCGTCTGCGGGGGCGACGCCGACGCCGTTTTTGACGCGTTCTTCGAGTTCGTCGCAGAGTTCGTTGAGTTTGGCTATGAAGCGCACGGGGTCATCGTTGAAGCTGATTTGTTCGATGAGTAGTGCGTCTAAGCCGCTGATGGGTGAAGGGTTTTTGGCTCGGAGGTTGTTTAGTCGTTGGAGGGCACGGCGTTTGTTGTTTATGAGTTCGATGGCGGCTTTGAGTTTCTCCGCTGTAATGGTGTTACCTGTGAGTTCCTCTACTTTGGCTTTGAAGGCTTCGACTTCTTTGTACCAGAAGTCTTTGCCTGCTTGAGTGTCAGGTTTGTGGGGAATCTCTATCACGTAAGTGGGTATAAGTTCGTTGAGGAGTTCGTAGACTTTCTTTTTGCCGTCGCAGGTGGTTTCGCCTACGACTAAGTCGCTGACTTGGAAGTATGGACAGGTCCTGCCAAGTTTGAAGCCGTAGAAGGATTTGATGAGGGGGCAGAGGTTACGGGGTAGCACTGCTTCGGCGTCTGGGACTGAGAAGTCTGCGCCGCCGCAGAGGCCAACCATGGAGGCGTCGGCTGCGTAGGCGAGTTCTTCGGGGGCGTAGACGCAGAAGGCGCCGAGGACTTTTTTGCCTTTGGCGCGTTGGTCGTTGAGTTCTTTGATGCGTAAGCCGTGGATTTCTGAGACTACGAAGTCGAAGTAATCCATTTTTTGGGGGCGGTTCTTTTGGGATAAATAGATGCTTGTGTAAAATTGGCCTAGCGCGTTTAGGAGGATGTTGTGTTTTTCTATGTCTATGCCTATGCTTTTCCACATTTCAACGTATTGCTCACTCATAATTTTTCACTTAACCGTTAGAGATATGGATGCCTTGCTAATTAAAATTTATCACTGTCGCTATTAAAAAAATTAATAATTGTCTCAGAGAACAGAGTGCAATTAAAAAAATGAATCAACGCTTCCTAACCAGCAACTTAAACTCCCCACCGCTAACCGCTGCTTCAACAACTTCATGCCCCTGATTCTTCACCCAACGCTGCACATTATCAAACTCCAATTGCCCCTCACCTGTGACTTCTAAGATTTGCCCTGAAGCCATAGAATCTAGCTTTCGCTTGGTTAAAGCAACGGGCATGGGGCACATTTTGCCTTTAACATCAATTTTCTCGACGTTCACAGTGCTCACCTAGAAGGTTATGACTTTGTCGCTTGTAGTGGTCCACTCAACCAGGTCATGAATGGTTGATAGTTTGACTCCGTCGATGAGTTCTTCTTGTTTTAAGCCGCGGGCTTCTGCGCAGACACCGCAGGCTTTGGCTTCGACTCCGCCTTTGACGAGGTCGTCGAGCATTTGGCCGTAGTTGGTTAAGCCTTGGGCTGGGTTTTGTCCTTTCTTTGCGAGGTAGACGCCGTTTTCGAAGAGCCAGATTCTTATTTTGTGGCCTTCCAGGTCGGCGGTCCAGGCGAATCGTAGGGCGGAGAGGGCGCGTTCTTTTGCGATTGGGGCTTCGTAGATTATTATTGTGAAGGTTACCATGTTTTTCTCACGTCACTTTAATATTGCCTATTAACCTTTTAAATATAAAGGCGTTGTTATTATTCAGAAATGGAATAGACATATAAATGATTTGCCTCAAATAAGGGAGTGGGCAGACAGCGCATGGAAACCATTAGGTTTGACTATCTAAACACCTTCCTAACTGTGGCAAGAACGAGAAGTTTCTCAATCGCGGCAAAGGAACTTAAAACCAGCCAAGGCACCGTAAGCCACCACATAGCCGCCTTGGAACAGTATTTTGATGCGGAACTCTTCAAACGCAGCGCCGGCGGCGTAGAACTCACAGAAGCAGGCGGAACCCTAAAAGAAGCCGCCGAACAAATCATCCAAGAAGCATTAAACGCCAAAGCCAAAATCTCCTCAGCCAAACAAATCCTCAGCGGCACCATACGAATAGCAGCCAGCACAATCCCCGAAGAACACATCATACCCGGCTTGATTGCTGAATTCCGAAAGAAGCATCCTGAAATAAAATTCAAGATAAAAGCCCAAGACAGCCTAACCAGCCTTGCCAGCCTACAAGCCAACGACGCGGATTTCGCCGCAGTGGGCACTATTGGGGGGTTTGAGGAAAAATTTGATTTTCTCCCAGTCGGAGAGGAAAAACTAGTGCTTATTGTCCCGTGCAACCACATTTTAGCCGAGAAAAAAATGGTAAAGCTCTCGGAAGCCCTAAAGTACCCCTTCATCAGCCGCGAAGAAACCTCTGGAACAAGGCTCGAAATCGAGAAGCTCTTAGCAAACAACAAAATTGCCCTCTCCACTCTTAAGGTCGTGTATGAGTTGGGCAGCACAGAATCCGTGGTTACCGCCGTGTCCGAGGGGCGAGGCGTGAGCATCATTTCATCCATTGCGGCTGCTAAAGCGAAGGCTGCAGGGTTGGTTGTGGTGGTTGAAATTGCCGAAGCCAAAGACGCACGCAAGTTCTATGTGGCTAGGGGCAAAAGGGCTTTGCTTAAGCCTGCAGAAGTGTTCTGGGGTTTCTGCAAGAGCTATCGTTTCAAAAACCAAGCAATAGCCTGTCCCAAGTAACAGCAGATCCCTATTCTTCTTCCTCGTCTTCCTCTATGTTAACCCAGATTTTGCCATCCTTAACTCTAAACGGATAAAACACAAGTTGGTACGCTGGGCTGTTCTCGTAGTAACCTGTTTCGAGGTCGAAGCGCCAGTCGTGGCATGGGCACACAATCATGTCGCCGTCGAGGTTTCCGCCTGAAAAGCGGCAGCCCATGTGCGGGCAGCGGTCGTCGAAGACGTAGATTTTGCCGTTGTGCCTCACAAACAGCACGGGCGTGCCTTCGTGTCTTACAAGTTTCATTTTGCCTTCTTCGAGAGCTTGTTCTTCAATCAAGGGCACGTAGCCTTCGTCTTCTGACATAGAGTTAACCAGCGATAGATTGTTTCTTGGGATGATATTTAAGAGTGATGCATTGTCTAAGCGCGTGTTTTTCTCCACTTCTAATGCCTTAAAGTACCATAGGCTAATATGATTAAATGCCCATCAAGTACCTGCCAGAGGTAGCGCTAGGTATGAAGAAGGAGCGGATTAGGGAAAAAACTCTTGTCGACATCAAAAGAGCCAAACAAGCTACCTTTGACACTCTACCTAAAAACACCGACAGCCCAAAGGAGCCCAAGCCCGAGAAATCAATTGTGATTCAGCTTAGCTACGCCACAAAAGAAGACGAGTTAGATTTAACGGTGGGTTTTCGCCTGATGCCCTCGCGAATGCACTTTTCCAATCTTCTGCTGGACCTCTACTTTGACGGTGACAAAGTGAATTCTTACTTGGTTGCTATTCCGCCGAGTAGGCTGTTGAGTGATGATTTGGTGTTTCCGATAGATTTGGATATGACTGGAATCCAGCAGGGTGAGCATGTCATCAAGGTGGAGTTGTCAGAAAAGTGGGAAACCACGGGGGAAGTTTTAGCGCAGGCTTCGAAGTACGTGGTGGTGCAGTATTCGCCAGTCCGCCGAGAAGACCGCTACGTCAAAGTGCCCATTGTGCGCAAGATTGATGGGGCGTTTAGGATTGTGTTGCCAGAGGAAAAAGAATTGTACCGCCAAATTGAAAAAGAACAGCAAAGAGCGTCGAGCGCCAAAAGAGACAACTGGTAATGTAAACGCTTTTTAGTGAAGGACTGATATACAACCAAAAAAAGGGTAAACTACATGAACGCTGGCAAACTTGTCGTCGGCTTGAGCGGTATGCCCGGCTCGGGGAAATCACTTGTCGTCGAAACCGCCAAAGCAATGGGCTACGACGTCGTGACGATGGGCGACGTAGTGCGAGAGCAAACCCGCCTCCGCGGCTTGGAGCCGACGCCGCAGAACATCGGCAAAGTCATGCTGGAACTCCGCGCCGAGGAAGGCAACTTTGTTATCGCCAAAAAGTGTATCCCCAAAATCGAAGAGCAAACCAGCAACCGCGTCCTCGTAGACGGACTACGCAGCCTCTTTGAAGCTGACATTTTCAGGGAGCATTTTGCCAGTTTCACCCTTGTCTCGGTGCATGCGCCGCCCCAAGTCCGTTTTGAACGGCTTAAACTCCGCGGCAGAAGCGACGACCCCCAAACCTACGATGTCTTCCATGAACGTGACAAACGAGAGTTGGGTGTGGGGTTGGGAAATGTTATAGCATTGTCTGAGAAGATATTGGTTAACGATAACAGTGTTGAGGGCTTCAAAGCCCTGGTTAAAGAGAATTTTGGGAGAATCGAGGAGAAATGGTTGAAGTAGAAGTTTTTGTGGAAGCAGAAGTTAACCCAACAGAAGATGAAGCCAAAGTCCGTCGAGCAGTCGACAACGTGCTGGGCAACGCAGAAGTCACCCTCAAACCCGCAGCCAAAGGCAGCGTCCTCGTCGCGCACGCAAAAGGCCAAGACTCACTCACCAAACTCCGCAACCTCATGCGCAATGACCGCATACGCGACGCCGCAAGAAAACTGCTGTTCAAAAAAATCCGCGGAGACACTATCAGCTTTTTCCTCAACAAGCAAGTCGCCTATGCGGGGCACGTTTCGTTTTCTGAGGAAACTGGTGAGTCCCCGCTTGGACCCCTACGTTTCACCATAACAACTGACCGCCCCACAGAGTTGGTGGAGTGGCTGGCAGAAAAAACCTGACGTGAAGGATACAGTTTGGCTGAGCGGGCACTTGTAACTAAAAACGGCGCAGTTCTCTTAGGAGACAATGTCGCCTGCGACGCATTCGACGCCACAAGACCGCTCCGTGTGGTGACGCACGCGCATGCTGACCACCTCTATGGGCTACGCAAGAGCGTCAAGTGCTGTGAAAAAGTAGTTATGACCAAAGCCACCCGCGACCTCTGTGAAACCCTAAACGACCTCAAACTCCGCGACAAGTGCATCCGCACCCTTGAATACGGCAAAGTGCTAAAGTACAAAGACGAAAAAATCAGCCTTCTACACGCCGACCACATCTTGGGCGCGTCACAGGTGCTCGTTGAAGACGTTGGCGGCATTCGCATCGCCTGGTCGGGTGACTTCCGCTTGGAGGGCACTGAAGCCGTGGACTGCGACGTGTTGGTGGTTGAAGCCACGTATGGGCGTCCGTCGTGTCGCCGCAATTTTGATGTGGATGTACGGGGGTTGCTGGTGGAGATGGTTGAGCGGCGGTTGCGGGGCGGAGCGGTTTACGTGTTCGGTTATCATGGTAAGCTACAGGAGGTCATGCAGATACTGCGCAACGCCGATGTGCAAGTGCCGTTTGTGTTGCCTGAACGCGTGTTTGAAGTTACTAAAGTCTGTGAGAAACATGGCATGAACCTCGGCTGCATAATGCATTCTGCGTCACCTGAGGGGCACGAACTGCTGGATGCTAACTTGCCCTGTGTCGCCTTCTACCACATGAACCAGCGTTCACACGTGGGGTTGCATAATGCGCGTCTTTGTGTAAGCGGCTGGGAGTTCCAGAAGCCCTGTCGTCAAATCGGCGACCGCGAACACCTCATCGCACTAAGCGACCACAGCGACTTCGATGGGTTAATCGAGTATGTACGGCGCACCCACGCCAAACAGGTCATCACTGACAATTACCGCAGCAACGGCGACGCCTTGGCAAAGGAAATTTGTAAGCGTCTCGGTGTTTCAGCGGTTGCGATGCCAAAAAGCCTTGGACAAACCACGCTTTAAGCTGCTTTTTGGTTAAAGTTTAAAAGTGCAAAAGCCCCATGTACGCCAAGTGACAGGTATGGCTAAGTCATCAGTGATTTCAGGTTTCTACAAGTTACCGCCCAAAGAGCGTCTGTCGCTTGTGGCGGATTTTGCGGGTTTAACTGAAGAAGAAAAACAGCAGTTGCAAGCGTCCTGCTCGTTGCCTATTGACGTTGCAGACCACATGGTTGAAAACCTCATCGGCGTCTTCCCTGAGCCCATGGGCGTCGCCGTGAACTTTTTGATCAACGGAAAAGACTACCTCATCCCAATGGCGACTGAGGAACCCAGCGTCATCGCGGCGGCAAGCTACGCAGCCAAGATGGTGCGCGACGGCGGCGGATTTAAGACCAGCAGCACAGCGCCGGTGATGATTGGGCAAATCCAAGTTGCCAAACTCCCAGACGCAGAACGCGCACAAATACAAGTCTTAACCGCCAAGCTAGAACTTCTAAAGAAAGCTAACGAGCAAGACCCCGTTTTGAACTCGTTCGGCGGCGGCGCTAAAGATTTAGGCGCAAAAGTCATCAAAACAACGCTCGGACCCATGCTTATCGTAGAATTATACGTGGATTGCCGTGATGCAATGGGCGCAAACGCCGTGAACACCATGTGCGAAGCCGTGGCACCGTTGATTGAAGAAATTACAGGCGGGCAAGTCTACCTCCGCATAA
Source organism: Bathyarchaeia archaeon (assembly GCA_050108095.1). Lineage (GTDB taxonomy): Archaea > Thermoproteota > Bathyarchaeia > Bathyarchaeales > Bathycorpusculaceae > Bathycorpusculum. Next base: position 3,796 of record JBNIDO010000047.1, on the reverse strand, counting down.
TCTCTAATTTGGCTGTTAGGCGGCTCGCGAAAGCCACCTGTACCGTGCCTAAGGAGGCTGTGGGCGGAGAAGCAGTCGTTGAGGGAATCGCCTATGCCTCTGCATTCGCAGCCGCAGACCCTTACCGCGCGGCCACTCACAACAAAGGAGCAATGAACGGCATGGTCGCCGTCATACTGGCAACGGGAAACGATCATCGAGCCATCGAAGCCGGAGGACACGCCTACGCAACCCTACGAGGCTCCTACACGACGTTCTCAAAATGGACCAAAAACGCTAATGGGGATTTGGAGGGCGAAATCGAGTTGCCGATGGCTGTAGGCTTAATCGGCGGCGCAGTCAAAACCCACCCCATCGCACGCATCGCCATGAAAATTCTAGATGTAAAAAGCGCCAACGAATTCGCAGAAGTTATCGTCGCAGTCGGATTAGCACAAAACTTGGCTGCGTTACGCGCTTTGGCAAGCGAGGGCATTCAACGCGGTCACATGTCGCTGCACGCACGCAACATTGCAGTAAATGCAGGCGCCCAAGGACCACAAATTGAAGCTGTTGCGGAGCAGATGGTTAAGGAACGCAGGGTCAGGGTGGACCGCGCCAAAGAAATCCTAGAGGGGCTAAACAAAAAATAGTTCAGAATCAGCTGTTCTGATTGTGGAAAGCGCCTCAACCAGCCAGCAACCCCTCGCCGTTGCAGAACCCAAAACACAACCGCCTGCCAAGTCCCCAAGAAGTTGTTGTGTAAGGGCGGCACTCTCTTCTTCTTAAACTAGAAAACAAAAAAGCGAGTGTACCTTTCCAAAATCGTTGGACTGCGCTACTTTCGATTAGTTTTCGCACCTTCTAAATTGGTTCTGCCTGATGGTTGATGCCGGTTTTTGAGAGTTTATAGTTTTATATAGTCTTTTGGCGTATGTTGCGTTACGGTAATGGATTTGACTGCCCAAAACACTGAAACATCGCTTCCTCCCAATTACAATCCGCTTGAACTTGAGAAAGAAATCAGGGAATTCTGGGCAAAAAACCAGATCAGAGCTAAACTCGAAGCCCTCCAAAACTCGCCAACCATTAAAGGCAACCTCGGCTACGTCGAAGGGCCCCCAACACTAAACGGTATTCCACACATCGGACATGCACGCGGCAGAATCATGAAAGACCTCCGCTACCGATGGAAAACCATGGAGGGCTACTACATGCCGTTTTGGGCAGGATGGGACTGCCAAGGCTTACCCGTAGAACTTGAAGTTGAAAAACTCCTTGGCGTGCGCAACAAACGCGAATCCATCGAAAAATACGGTATGGAACGCTTCATCGAAGAATGCAAAAAAGCAATCATGCGTTACCACGCCATGTGGCTGGAAGCCGACGACAAACTCGGCGTCGCCATAAACCAGGACAAGGCGTACTGGACCTACAAGGACCAATACATTGAGCGTGAATGGCAAATCCTCAAAGCCGCTTGGGACCAAGGACTCCTCGAGGAAGGCCACTATGTCGTGGCGTATTGCCCCGGCTGCCAAACCAGCCTAAGCAGCGCTGAAGTCGGCTACGAGGGCAGCTACAAGGAAGTCGAAGACCCCAGCCTCTACTTCAAATTCAAAGTAGCAGGCAGCCAAAACGAGTACTTCTTGGTGTGGACAACCATGCCCTTCACAGTAATCACCGACACCATGCTCGCCGTGCAACCAACCGCCGAATACGTCAAAGTCAAAGTCGGCGACGAAACATGGGTCATGGTGCGGCAACGTGTCGAACCAGTCATGGCTGAACTCGAAATCAAAGACTATCAAATCACCCAAGCCATGACGGGCAAAAGCCTCGAAGGCACAGCATACGAGTACCCCCTAAAAGACATAATCCCCAAACAGGCAGAACTCGAAACCAAACACACCCTCGTCCACCACGTCGTCGGCGAAGACTTCGTCGATGTTGAAACCGCAACGGGAGTCGTGCACCTTTCTCCGGGCAATGGTGAAGACGATTTCTGGGCGGCACAACGCCGAGGCGTCCCCATCTACGCTCCCTACGACGACGAAGTCAAATTCACAAAGGACGCAGGGATATTTGACGGCGTATTCGCGCGGGATGCAGATATGCCGGTGGTCGAGGAGTTGCGCAGTCGCAATAGCTTTGTAAAAATTAAAAAAGTCAAACACGAATACCCCACTTGCTGGCGTAGCCACCACAAACTGGTCTGGCTGGCACGCAAAGAATACTTCCTACGCACAGATAAACTCAACCAAAAAGTGCTTGAAGCCGCCGACAAAGTCCAGTACTTCTACGATGAACCCAAAAACCGCTTCTTAGGCTTCCTAAAAGAAGGCAAACCCTGGTGCATCAGCCGCGAACGCATCTGGGGCACACCGTTGCCCATGTGGACCTGTGAAAAATGCGGCAGCAAACACCTCGTTTCAAGCAAAAAAGAACTCATAGAACTCGCCCAAGAACCGATTCCAGAGAATTTTGAGATGCATAAACCTTGGGTTGACCGCATCACACTCAAATGCGAGCAGTGCGGAGGCACCATGCGCCGAGAAGACTTCGTGTTGGACACTTGGCATAACAGCGGCGCTTCACCCCATGCACGCTTCACTGACGAACAAGAAGCAAAATACGTACCCACCGAGTGGTTGACCGAGGGCATTGACCAGACAAGGGGCTGGGCAAACTCGCTTTTGCTCGAACGCATAATCCTCAGTGGAAACGCAGAGGCACCCTACAAGGCGTTTCTCTTCCAAGGCTTAACGCAGGATGCAAAGGGCAGAAAAATGAGTAAAAGCCTCGGCAACGTCATCGAAACCAACAAACTACTGGAACAGAACAGCGCGGACCTTTGCAGATTCTACATGACCCGCAAATGTTCGCCCGTGGATTTCATGAGCTTTGACATGCAGGAGTTGACCCGCCGAAGCTACCAAGTGCTCTCAACCCTGTACCATTTGAGCCGCTTTTTCATGGAAAACGCTACCTTCGACGAATTCACACCATCCAAATACTCCTTTGAATGGGCATTAAAAACCGGCAAAATCCAAGCTGCAGACATTTGGATGCTATCAGTCTTGCAGGACCGCATCGAAGATTACACTGCCAAGCTTGAACGCTGCGAATTCAACGCTGCCCTAGCAGTGCTCGACGACTTCGTCATCGAAACGCTGAGCCGCCTCTACGTGCCCATGATTCGCAAAGAACTATGGACAGACGACCCCGACACGGTGGAGCGTCGCCAAACCATCTATGCACTCCTACATAACACTCTAAAAACGGTGACGCTACTCTTCAACCCAATTACGCCGTTCCTAAGTGAAGCGCTCTACCAGAAAATCTACCGCAAACTCGAACCAGACCTGCCCGAAACCGTCAACTTAGCCGCTTGGCCCACAGCAAACCCAGAAGCACGCAACAAACAGATGGAGGAACAGTTTGAGGTACTGCTTAAGGCTGTGTCGATTTCGTTTGCTGCACGTCAACAGGGCAAACTCAAACGTCGCTGGCCACTTGCCAAAGCCATCGTGGTTGCACCCCAGAAAACCATAGATGCACTCAAAAGTCTCGAATCGCTGTTGCTGGAGCAAACCAACGTCAAATCCGCCGAATACGCCACCTCGGTTCCCGAGTATGTGGGCGGCGAAAACTGGGTGTCTGCCCAAGAAGACACGATAACCGTGTTTGTTAGCGGTCAACGTGACGATAAACTGCTTGGCGAAGGCATAATGCGTGACTTAGCACGGCGTGTCCAAGCATTGCGTAAGGAGTTGGGTTTTGTACCCACTGAAACCCTTGAATCAGTCCATATTGC
>JBNIDO010000046.1:0-21351 GCA_050108095.1 Bathyarchaeia archaeon | reverse complement strand
AAGAGAAACCAAAATAAAATCTTTAGAAATCCACACTCACAACGACTTAGGCAACGCTGTTTCCAACACTATAGCATCTATCCGCGCAGCTTCAGGACTCTACGAAAAAATCTACGTAAACACCACTTTTCTAGGCATGGGTGAACGGGCAGGGAACGCTGAAACCGAAAAAATACTCCTCAACTTATACCTCAACTATGGCATCAAAAAATACGAAAACAAAATCGGCAAACTCAAAGAAACCGCAGACTTCATCAGTAAAGCCACAGGTTACCCAGTGCCATGTAACCAAGCAATCGTGGGCAAGTATGGCTTCACACATGAATCGGGAATCCACACTTACGGCGTTTTAAGCGACCCTTGGACATATGAACCATATCCCCCAGAACTGGTTGGTAACAGCCGCAGCTTGACGATTGGGAAGCAGTCGGGCAAAAACATGGTTAAACACAAAATTATCGAGTTAACCGGCATCTGCCCCAGCGATGAAGAAGTTGCAGCAGTGCTTGACCGTGTCAGAGCTGTATATGCGAGCGGCAGGCGTAAATCGCTTGAAGACGATGAATTCAAGAAATTACTTCAAGAAGCAGGAGTAACAGGTGACAAATGCGTCACTGCTAGCGACTGCGCGATTAGTCTGCTTCGGGATTGTAACTATTCTTAAAAGACTTTGATTTTCTTATTCTCTATACGCTAAAGTAATGGCTCTAAATGTTAGGGCTATAACTACAAAGTCATTTGAGTATATACAGGGGCAGAACATGATTCATCTAATCAAAAAAGGGCAAAAAAATGTGGAGCCATCTATTGCTAACTATTTAGTCTATACTCAAATTTTCTTTAAGTCAACTTATTGCATGTTCAAACAAAAATTATAAGTACACCTACAAAGGAGTCCAACCTCAGATTGACCCCTCCAAAAATATTGCTTGCCGGCTACAATGGTGCAAATAATACGGGAGCCGAAGCGAAACTTCTTGCAATAATCGATGAGCTAAGGTCAGTTGTTGGACCCAACGCAGTACTCACCGTTCCCTCGCTTAATGTAACAAACCTATGCAGGTATTTACATGAAAGCGAAACGCTTAAAATCAAAGAGGTAAGACCCTCAATTTTCTACTGGGACATCTGGAAGCTCGTAAAACAAAACGACTTAATCATGCTGGTTGAAGGCAGCACCTACATGGATACTTGGGGCGCACCACTTCTATGGAGCTACTTACTGGCAACGCGATATGCCCACTCAATGAAAAAACCCATTGTTGCATATTCTGTGGATGCTGGTACCGCGTCGCGGTTCAATAGTTGGCTAATACGTCGAGAAGCAAGCAAAACAAACCTGATTCTTGCGCGGACACAGAAAGCGGCAGCCCGCCTCAAAAACTGGGGGGTCAAGGCCCCCGTAGAAGTCACTGCGGACAATGCCTTCTCGTTTGATCCAAACCCAGCCGACGAGGGACTATTGAAACGGGTTTGGCCAGACGCCAGCTACGTTGTGGGCGTCGCCGCCGAAGACATCTACAAGTGGCCTGTGGTCATCAGGCCGTGGGCTTCAAGCGAATTTCGCTATCGATGGCCCTATTATTACACGCACACCAAAGAAAGCCAAGAAAAAAGTGGGTTACTAGCTGACGTTTTGGCGGTACAGGCAGATGAGTTGATCGAAGAATACGGTACGCATGTGGCATTGCTAAGTATGGAGGGATTGGATGCCACTTTCGGCAAGAAAATTCAGAGCCTTATGAAACATGCCGATAAAACAAAGATTTTTACCTCCATCGAATATAATGCTTCGCAGATGACCAGCATCCTTAGGAGTCTTGACTTTCTAATTACATCGAGGTACCATGCGGGAGTACTCTCTCTGGCAAGCCAAGTCCCCCAAACCGCGATTGGGCACGACCTCAGAATCAGAGACTTCTACTGCGACCTCGGCATAGAAGACTTGTTCGTGGACCACGAAGACCCAGACCGATATAAGCATCTAAGCGACAACGTGGAAACACTCTTCAACCAATATGACGCCATAAAAGCCAAACTCCGCATAGGCTACGAGCAATACAGGGAACGAGAAAAAAGAAACATTGAGTTTTTCAAAGCGTTCCTTGAAAAGAATTATCCGGAGTGGCTGCCTTGAAAACAGTCCTCTTAACCGGAGCCACTGGTTTTCTCGGCGCACAGGTAGCCCGCTATCTCCTCGAAGATGAGAAAGTCACTGTTTTGGCGTTGGTTAGAGCAGAAAATCTTGAGGCTGCCCAGCGGAAGGCATCGCGTAACTGGTGGGATTGGCCTGAGCTTGCGGGGGCTTTAGGGTCCAGAGTTGAAGTCGTCTGCGGCGATATCCGTCTGCCACAGTTCGGACTGGCCAGCGACGCCTATGTAGCTCTCGCCCAGAGGGTAACTCACGTCATCCATACAGCCGCTGACTGGCGGTTCTTGCCTCTTGAAGAGTTAAGAAAAACTAATGTTGAAGGCACCAGAAACGTTTTGGATTTCGCTAGAAAAGCCAACGAGGAACATAAACTCGAGCGGTTTGCGCATGTCTCCACCGCTTACGTTGCAGGAGGAAGAGTTGGGGAAGTCCCCGAAGTTGCATTGAGCGACGAGTATGGTTTCTTCACTAATTATGAACGTAGCAAGTATGAGGGCGAACTGCTGGTTCAAGGCGCCAAAAAAGAGTTCTCTGCTTCAGTTTTCCGTCCCTCAATGATTGTGGGCGACTCTCAAACGGGCGCTATCAAAACCTTCAACACCTTCTACTTCCCGCTCAGGCTCTATTTGACGGGCAAACTGCGAGTTATGCCTGTGAAACGCACGCTTAAGGTGAACGTTGTCCCCGTGGATTACGTTGCCAAGTCAATTGTGCAGCTAACGTTTGACAGCAAAGCGGAGGGCAAAACCTTCCATTTGGTTTCCCCCCAAGATGCCTTGCCAACGATCGAAAGCATAACCGATTCCGTGCAACAGTGGGCAAAAACCAACCTGAGGGTCAACCTTCCAAAGCCCATCTACATCAGCATGTCCGCGTCCACCACCAAAAGCTTCCTGCGCCTCCAACACGCCTTTAAAAAGGGGAACCCACGTGTTTCCGACGCTATGATTTCACTTTCGCCCTATTTTAGCGATAACAAGCAGTTTAGGCGAGACAACGTTGACGAGTTACTCGGCAACTATGAATTACGCTGGGAAGAGATGCTACCCCGTCTCCTTGAATATGCGACGTATCATAGTTTTTTCCACCGCTCTGACCGCACAGTCCATGAGCAGATGATGTTTAGGCTGGAAAGCCAAACCCACCCCCTCAAGTTCTACGACATCGTGGAGGGCAAATTGGTCAAAGTTTCCGCGGAAGAAATGAAGAAAAACATCTTGAAGGCGGCAACCGCGCTCCAAGCCATGGGCATCGGCAAAGGTGACCGCGTTGCCTTAACGGGGCTGAACTCTACCAGATACCTTATGGTTGACATAGCCATAGGCATCGTCGGCGCAGTCAGCGTACCCCTATACTACACTGCTCCGCCTCCCGATGTAGATGAGATTTTGGAAGCCAGCGGCGCAAAACTCCTTTTCATCGGCATACCTGGGCTTCTACAACGGGTTGACGAACTCAAAACAGACATACCAATCGTGAACTTTACTCGAGTCAATGCAGACCAGAGCACCAAAAAAGTGCTTTCCTGGACCAGTTTCCTATCCACAACCCAAAGCGAATTAAAAACCTACGCTGCACCTGTGGGTTTCAGCGACATAGCCACATTGCGCTATACATCAGGTACAACGGGCAAACCTAAAGGCGCAATCTTTAGACACGACAACCTCCGCTACATGGCAGAATCCCTCGTATCCGTCGCGCCATGGGTCGCCCGACACCGCAAATGCACCTACCTATCCTTTCTCCCCATGGGACACGTGGTTGAAGGCATCTTAGCCGCCTATTCACCCTACTACTTCCCTGCCTCTTCTGCAGAACTCTTCTTTTTAGAGGACTTCAGAAAACTCCAAGACGCTTTGCCGCTGGTTAGACCCACCATCTTTTTTTCTGTGCCGCGGTTGTATGAGAAGGTTTGGGAGGGACTGGAGAAAAACAGGCTGGGGCGTTTTTATGTACACCGAAAGAGGGGTATTTTCAAGCGTTTATTAGCTAGAATGCTCAGACGCAGCATTTTGAAGCGTGCGGGACTCGACAGATGTGCTCAACTTATCGTTGGGTCAGCAAGCAGTAACGAGTGGCTGCTACAAAACTTCCGCGAGTTAGGCATCGAAATATACGACGCCTACGGCTTAACAGAAGCACCACTAGTCACCATCAACCGTTTGGGCAGAAACAGGATTGGCACCGTCGGCGAACCCTTGCCCCAAACAGAAATCCGAATCGGCGAAGACGATGAAATTATGATTAGGGGACCCCAAGTTACCGTCGGCTACTTTGACAAGACCCTCAAGCCGCCGCTCAAAGATGGCTGGCTCATGACAGGAGACATCGGCAAAATCACCGCTGAAGGCAGCCTAATTATCCTTGGGCGCAAAAAAGAGGTGCTTAAAACTGCCTATGGCAAATGCATTTATTCATGCAAAATCGAGGGTATGTTAAAAGAAATCAAGGGGGTTTCTGAGGCGTTGCTTGTGGGCGAATCAAAACCCTACTGCGGCGCACTACTATGGGTGCAAAAAGACAAGTGGAGTAGCGAATCCGCAAAGCAAATCGACGCTGCCATCGAAGAAATGAACAAGAACCTCTCCAACCCCGAGAAAATCAAGCGGTGGGTACTCCTCCAGAACAACCTAAGCATCGAAAACGGCGATTTGACTCCGAACCTCAAGCTCAAACGCAATGTCGCTGCAGAAAAAAACGCAGAGTTAATCGGCGCCCTCTATGGCGGAGCAAAACCCAAAGAAGACATCCACGTCGGTGCAGCCGAAAAGGACGAGTGAGGATGATGGGGTTGAGGTTGACGCTTTTGGGTTGGTGGACACCTAAACAAGTCATTTACCGTGAACTGGATAGGGTTGCCTCCAAAACAACTGGTGCCCTAAGAGAAATCATAAAGAACAACACTGCACTTGAGATTAGCAGTGAAGAAATCCGTTTAACTGGCAGCCTTGAGGAACGAAGAAGCGCCATGGCGAAGCAGCACACGGTTTTGGTGGCGGTTTTGGTTGAGGCGCTTGGAAGAGACCGCGCGGTCATTTTGGGCAGAGAAGCCCTTTTCAGAGTCGGCAGAGAGTTGGGGGAGGAATCCCGACGTAGACTGGGCGTGGAAAACCCGTATGATGTGGTTAGAGCCGCTAAGATACTTTACCGCGTGTTAGGCATCGAATTCACCGTCAACTGGCTCGACGAAAACAGAGGCGTCATGACAGTGCACAGGTGCGCTTTGGCGAAAGAGTACTCGGAGTTAACCTGCCAAGTCCTAAGCGCGGCTGACGAAGGCGTAATGAGCGGCCTATCCCCAAACGCAACCATGAAGTTTACAGAAAAATTGACAGACGGCTGCAACGCATGCACAGCCGAAATAACAATCGGGGAACAAAAATGAAAGCAATAGTAGTGGGCTCGGGTCCAGGCGGCGCAACAGCCGCACGCAAACTTGCGCAGAACGGATTCGAAGTAACCATTCTAGAAGCAGGTAAACCCTTCAGCCCCCTCACCCACAAGATTTCGTGGTTCAGTGGTTTGAGGGGTTCATGGCTGGTAAAAGACGAAAAAGCGATAAAACGGTTTTTCCCCCATTATGAGACTTTGCGTTCAAGCGAGGACTTGGCTATTTTTGTCGGTGTCACCGAGGGCGGTTGTTCGTCGCTGGCTTGTGGAGATTTTTTGCGGGCTGAGCGTGGCTTAAAAAAAATCGGCTTAGACCTAACATCTGAGTATGAGGAAATAGAGCGTGACCTATCTATTTGCACTATACCCCGCGAGAGATGGCGTCCGCTGAGCCAAAAAATGTTCGATGAAGCACAGAAACAAGGGTTCCACCCAGTGCCAACGCCCAAGGTCTGTGACCTCAAAAAATGCGTGGGATGCGGCTACTGCGAACTGGGCTGTGCCACTGGGGCCAAATGGGATAGCCGACGCCTCTACCGCGACCTGCTCGGGAAAGGTGTAGCTTTGCAGACTGAGCATAGGGTGCAGAAAGTGGTGGTTGAAGACGGCGAAGCAAAAGGAGTAATGGTAACCCATGGTGCCTCAACTGAACGCTTAGACGCTGATGTTGTGGTTCTCTCGGCAGGCGGCGTCGGCACCGCACAGATTCTGCGGGCTTCAAACCTGCCTGTGAGCGACACATTATGGGTGGATGTGCTTGTGACGGTGGGCGGCGTCTGCAAAGACGCAAAGATGCTGAACGAGCCGCCGATGGTGTGGTACATCAGAGAAGAAAACTACATCCTCTCACCCTACTTCGACATACTATCGTATTGGTTTCATAAGCCTTGGAAAGACGTGGCAGCACAGAACCGTGTGGGCATGATGATTAAACTCGCCGACGTGGAGCAGGGCTCAGTGGAGGCGGATGGCTCCGTCACCAAATCCCTCACTGACTTGGACAAGAAACGTTTAGAAGAAGCCAAGGTGAAAGCGAAGGCGATAATGGAGGCCTCAGGGGTTTTGGGTCCATTCGTCGACGGCATGGTGCATGGCGGCCACATCGGCGGTACCGTCCCCTTGACTGCGGCAGACGTTAAAACCATGCATCCCATGGGGCTTCCAGAGGGTCTTTGGGTTGCAGACCTCTCGCTTATGCCCCATTCACAGGGTTTGCCCGCTATGCTAACGGCTTCTGCATTAGCCTTAAAGGTAGCAAAACAAATAATCAAAACAAACAAAGGAAAGTAAGATGGCAACAAACAAAGAAAAAAGAGAATACACCAAAACCGAGGTCTACTTGGGCAACTTGGTAGTCATAACGTGGATTTTGTTAGGTGCAGCCGTCTGCGCGCTCTTCAACATTTTTGCAGGCTTAGCCTTTGCTGCGGTGTTAGGGTTTTTGATCTACTACGAGATCGGCAAGAAAGGCTGCGTCTCGTGTTTCTACTGCAAAACCTGCACTATTGGTATGGGTAAAATCTTCGATGTCTTTTTTACTAAAAGAGGGAAAGAGAATGTTAACAGGAAGGCGCTGAAGCTTTTTCCCTTTGTTTACGTGTTGATTTCTTTTGTGCCTATTGTGCTGGTTTTGTTTGCGATTATCCAGCAGGTCACGGTTTTGAAGTTGGGGTTGCTTGTTGGGCTGCTGATTTTTTCATTTGTTAGCGGTATAGGTGTAGCTAGAAGAACATTGCAACCAGCAAAACACGGCAAATAAAGAAAAGAAGTATGGGTTAGCTTAGCAGTTTCTTTTTAGCTGCAGCGAACTCTTCATCCGTTAACACGCCTGAAATGTGAAGGTCGCCTAGTTTCTGCAGTTCAGCAACGACATCTTTCTGAGGGGGTGCCGCAGTTGGGGGTGGAGGTGGCGGTGCCGTTTTGGGGGTGGCTTGCTGCTGTGCCTGTTGTCCCTGCTGATAGGCTTCCTCCTGCATTGACATCTGCCGCTGAGCTGACCTTCTGCCCATCGCCATTCCGCCGACAAGCATTAATCCTCTTCCCCGCATCGTTAGCTACCTCCTCTTGCCATCAATTCTTGTTCCTTTGCAATTGCGTCCGGTGGGATGCGGCCCATGTCAATTAATTCTGCACCTGCCTCTAGTAGCGCCTTCTTAAAGCCGATAGCCCAGACATTTTCGTATAGCAGTAATGCGGCGGAACTGTTGTTAGGTAACGCTGTTGCTAGTGCGTTTATGTCGCCTTCATAGAACCATTCCTTTGTGTTCTTTGCAAACGCCGAATACGCCAGTCCTGCCTCGCCTTGTAGGTCCTTTGCTTCTGTAGTGAATACTTTCCCGTTAGCGTCCTTGTAGACAAACACCAAGTCAATCACACGAATCAAACCCTTATTTTGAAGCGCAGCTAGTTCGGGTGCAATTTTGCCGCTAAATTTGTTTTCAGGAAACCCTACGATGAGGTAATCTACTGGACCCATGACACTGTTTGGTTCCGTTTGGTTTTCGAGTACCAAAGAATCACCAAATAAGTTGGCGGGAGAGACGTTAATACAAATATGTGTTAACAGGAGCGAACCTACATCTGTCTCGATGCAGTAAACAATTAAAGCTCCCACTATGATAGGGCTTGTATGGAAAGAAAAACCGTTTCCGTTCTTCTCGTACTTGTTCTCTTGGCAAGTGCAATTCTTTTCGCGGTGGAACCAGTATACGGACAAGCCGGCACCCAAATCAGCGGAACACTAACCGCCGACGCAACTTGGACGCCGCAGGGAAGCCCCTACACTTTTGTTGGTGAAAATTTCACAGTCGCCAGTGGAGTCACCTTAACAATTACGCCAGGCACTCTTGTGGACCTTAAACTTGCCTCGTTCATCATCGAGGGAACCCTGCGGGCTATAGGAGACGACGCCAACAGAATAGTTATCCAAGCAGAACAGCGTTTAACTCGTTCGTGGCCTCCCAGAATATACTTTGCCCCCAGCAGCACACCGTGGGATGAAGCTACAGGCACAGGCTGCATCATCGATCATGCAGAGATTCATATTTCCAACTTCCAATATGAGACCGTTATGGGTGATTACCCCAAAATATCAAACAATATCTGCTACAATTATGGTAGCGACGCGGCTGCTATTCGAACAGAGGGGCTTGTGATAAACAACACGATATTAGGCGGATACGTGGGAATACTTGGGCAATTCAACGTAACAATCCTATCCAATATTGTCAAAGATGCTGATATCGGTATCCTATGTGGGTATATGTCATTTGACCCCATTTATCACCCAACGGTCATGGGGAATCTAATCACAAATAACACAGTAGGTATTGCTGATTATGGCTGTGCACCCTACATAGCTAACAATACCATAGCAGGCAACACAAACGGGTTTAGCTTTACCAGTTGGACCTCCTATAGGGATGCAAAGCCCGATGGTATAATTTACAACAACATCTACGACAACACGCATAATGTTATGGTTGATTCTCAACTAAGCGAAACTGTAGATATGACCAATAACTGGTGGGGAACAACTGATTCATCAGTGATTGCCCAATCAATCGTCGATGAGAACAATAATTTGAACGGTAAAATAAATTACGTTCCATTTCTTAGTCAGCCCAACCCACAGGCAATACCAAGTCCAAGCTTACTCACACCTGCTCCAACACCGAATTCCACTCCCCAGCCGACTAAGGAGCCGAACGCAACCATTGACTACTCAAACAGTTTCAACGTAGAATCCAACAGCACTGTGAGCGCATTCTCTTTTAACAGTTCAATCCCCGAAATCAGCTTCACCGTCAACGGCACAACAGGCACCACAGGCTACGTCAAAGCAACCATATCTAAGAGCTTCATGCCAAACGGCGATGAAATCAAAGTCTACCTTGACAACAGCCAAATAGACTGTACCGTAACCTCGGACGGCGACGCATGGATAATAATGTTCACCTACCACCATAGCAGTCACCAAGTCAAAATCAGCCAAGCCCAAAACAGCAGCCCACCGCTTGTTTATACCGAATATCTTCCCTATATCGCAGCGGGTGTTATTGCGGCTTTGCTTGGGTTTTTGGGCTTGATTGTTTGGCTTGCAAGAGTCAAGCATTCAGAGCAGTGAACCAATGCTTTGGTGTGCTTGTGCTTGAGGAAGTCGCCTCAACCAGTCTGCAACCCAAACTAGACGCAGAAACCAAAACACAACCGCCCACACAGCCCCCAAGAAGAAGATGAGCAAGGGCGGCACTCTCTTCTTTTAACACTAGAAAAAATGGTACCGGACCTTTGGTAACAAGAACTACAAAAAAGGTCTAATCAGGGACAAAAAGAAAGTTGGAAAAGGACTATTTTTGCATGTTCTGAAGCACAAACTGTGTAATAGGTGCCATATCAGGCAAGGTTAAATCAAGCGTTTCACCCATTAACCCCTTCTCCTGTACTGCTTGACTGAAGGAAATAGCACCAATCACAATGTCTTTGCCTATTTTCTCAATTATTTTGGTCGCAATGTTGCCGTCTGCTTTGTTGAGTATGAATCGGAGGGGTTTTTGGCTTTCTTTAGTCATAGCAACTATCTTCTCAGACAGCCTAATCGACTCGTAAGATGGGTCAATTATAGCCAAAATCAGGTCAACGCTTTCCGCTACTCCCCTGCCCAAATGCTCCACACCTGCCTCGGTATCGATGATGGCGACGTCTTTTGCGCCCAAAGACAGGTGGTTTAGAAAGTCTTTAGAGAGTACACCCATTGGGCATGCGCAGCCTTCGCCGTAGTGTTTGACTTTGCCAATTTGCAACAGGTAGAGGCTGCCTTTTTTTGAGAGGCACTCCGTGGGTATGTCCTCGATGTTCCATGGTTCGCTGAATACTGGGGCTTTGTGGCCGTCGCCTTGAACTTTACCCATTTTGTTCTTCACGGCATTTTTTCCGCCGATGTACTCCATGAGTTCCACGGGAGCGTTTAGTCCCAGTTGAGCGCTAAGGCCATAGTTTGATTCGTCGGCGTCAACAACTAAGACACGGTAGCCTTCGACTTGCAAGTTTTTTGCCAGAAGCGCCGCGACAGTGCTTTTTCCGCTGCCTCCTTTGCCGCAAATCAAAATTTTCATGTCTTATTTACTCTTGTTTGGTTGTTTTTTATTTTTCGGTTAACTGCCACAAAAGTGTTGCACAAAAAGGACTGCAATATAGGCGCCGTATGGAACGTGTTGGATTTCGGTACCATAAGGTTGAAATTTTTAGACGGCGTAGGTACTTGGGCTATGAGATAATCGAGGTACGGCGAAGCCCTACAACCGGGGAATTATGGTTGTGGCTGATGAGAGCTTTTTCCGCTATTGAGCCCACTTAAAAAATATACTCAGTATATGCTGACCCTATCGAGGTACGCTGAGGCTGAAGGTGCGAGGAAATATGCTGAAGCTATCGGAAGTTTAAGCATAATTATCAAAGGGAATTACGAGCAGAATTTCTTAATTGCCCGCTAAACGACTCCATGTCGCTTCTTGAAATCTGCCAGATCTGTACCCACAGCCTTCTCGACTAGATCGCTTAACATACCCTCATCGATGTATCTCGACCGTGGTGTCAAGAGTGTATGGTCCGGTTTTTCAGCTGGTGCTGGAGGTGGCGCGGGCCAAGTTGCTGGATTGACAATTGCCTCACGCACACGAATGCTATCTTTGGTGATGTTGAATACACTCAAATCTGTCACTAAGGCCAGCGGGCCATCATACGTCGAACGAACTTGCTCATACACATCATATCGCGTATCAAAATCATTGTAAAAATGCCAAGCAACCGCCATACGTGGTCTAACCAAATTCATCACGGCACCAAAAGACGCAGGAGCGGTATGCACATTAATAGCTACGTTAATGGCAGTGTTAGGATTAAATCGGTAGTTATCAACCAACTGATCCATTGTGGGGAAGCACTCATGAATCGCGAGATCGGCCCCCTTTGCATATTTTACATACCATTTGTTAGGATAGGTATCTCCCGCATACACAAACTTAAGTTCATTCCATTCCAAACTATAACTCACTGAGCCATCGATGGCGTGCACCGCAGGCCAAGATCGAATCGTTACATCATTTTCTTGAAATACTATCTGGTTCTCGCCTCTATAATCGAATTCGTTCACTTGTAGCTCCCCACCACCAGCAGGAATTTCCCCTCTACGACTGGTGACGTCCCACAACATTGCTGCTTTAAAGCCTTCAATAGCAGATTTCGTACCCAATTTCGGTGTATCGCCACTCGGACCCCATACGCGCAAGGGTCCATGGCGGCCTCCTGTCCAGCCGCCAATCCATAGCGCCAACAAGTCACCAATATGGTCCTGATGTAAGTGGGTGATGAAGACTTTGTCCAACCAATCATATGGTATCTCTAAGGCACCTAAATTAGCCACAGACCCAGAGCCGATATCAAAAATGAATTTTTCGTCGTTCCCCAATTCTACAAGGACGGATGCGGACGCTTGGCTTAGACGGGAGTTAGGCATCCCGCTCCCTACTATGATAACGCGAATCTCATCCTTGCGCAATGATTCAGTGTTTGGAAAGTAACCTGAATGCTCGTCACGAGGTTCAGCAGGGGATTGCCCAATCCTCTTAAATTTATGATTTTGTACTGAACCATGTTTTTGAATCATGCTAATTTTAATTCCTATATATGATAATTGATATCGTTATGATAAGTTGGATATGAACAATTGTGACTAATGGCACGCAGTCACAGAGCCAGTAATTGCTATATCGCTCCCCAAAACATCAGTAAGAAAACAATAAAGCAATTCCGGCATAATCTAAAAAACCAACATAATTCTCCATTTGTTCGCAGAATTGACTGAAAACGAACTTGAATCCTCACTATATTTTGCGTTATCGAGTACGCTGAGGCCAAAGGCGGGGAATTATGTGCTGGAGGCTAGTGAGTGCTTTTTCCGCTATTGAGTCCACTTGAAATTTTAGCTTCTAATTGTTCTGCCAGCGGCTGCTATGGTAGGGCTTTTATCACTTAACCGCTTATTAGTAAGCTAACCTAACTGGGGGCTATGGCGATTTCAGACACTGTCTGGTTTACTGTTAAAGAAAAGAAGTGGAAAGTCGGCTATTTGGGCAAGTTTTCATGGACAGGCAAAGGAGAGTTATGGGATTCTGACAACTGCGCCATCAATTTCGCCAGAACCATCACGGGGAAATGCTTGATTGTTGTCCGTAGCAGCCAAACCAAATACAGTAGCTACATGGAAAAACAAGTCCTGCTACGCTATATGTTGGGCTTTGAAATTTCGGGGACACCTTGCGAACCCAAAACCGAAACCTACACTGCTAGAGATAATATCCCCAAAAGGCGAGAGGGCCCCAAGGAACGATGGGTTATGCAGCTTGATGAGAAGCATTGGGTTTGGGAGTGGGCGCAGCAGGGAAAAGACATTATGGATTCGACGGTTTACCGACTGTACCGTGAAATAGTGGCTGAGTTAGAGCACCCAACGATACCGGGAGATAACATCATCAAGGCACCGGTTGATGTGCAATCCGATGACTTAATTCCTGTTGTATACCAGCCGAGTGTTGACGCTTTGAAAAACTTTGTCCGCGAAGTCCACTGCGCCAAAAGCACCGTCAACCAAGACGGCTCTTACACAGTAGAAGTCTCGATTCTTTTCAATAACGAGCGTCTCCGCCAGCATGGATTCTTAAATTCAGTTTATGAAGCAATCCGCCGACTCATCTACGGCAGGGTGATGGACCTTGAATCCTTCAAAATACTTGTAGCCAAGGACCCTACAGATGACCGGTTTGTCTTCGAAGGAATCTATAGTGGCGATGCGGAAATGAATGAGGATTCAATCCATGGAGACAAGGCACCGCCGCCTGCCCCCAAGCACCCGGTCAAGTACTGCTGTTTGGCTCGGAATCATCCTGTTGTGTTCATTAACACTTCAAACCATGCAATGGCGGAGCATGACACAAACGAAAAGATTTGGAAGTGGGAGTACATCCCATGGTCAACCAACGCCCCCATAAAGCTTGGGTCCTTGACTAGAAAACAGCTTGAGGAGAGCCTTAAAAAAACTGTAAAGTGACACATGGTTTATCCTTGAAGCGCTGAGCTGTCCGGTTCCTCATTTTGCAGCGAAAGCATCTTCTTGATGACCCTTAATCCACGGTCAGTTAAGATATAGTCTCCCTTAGATGCTTCCTGCGTAATCAACTTGGCAGCTGTTAGTTTTCGCAGATGAAACACCAGATGGCCGGCTTTTAGCCCTAAATCTCTTGAGAGCTCCGAGAAACTTCTTTTGCCATGGTAAACGCGATCGAGTATGCGTAGGCGTGCATCACTCGATAGGGGTTCAAGCCAAACCTCGATTAAAAACGATATGTTCAGGGCTTCTCCATCGGTGGAACTTTGTGGTCGCTCGACGAGCACAATTTCTTTGTAGGCTCTTTTTTCACGCCTGAGGATTTTATCGAAGTTTTGGAAGCAGTCTTCACAGGGGTAGCCTTTGGTTTTTTCGATCATTTGCTGGTTGTCAACGATTTTTTGTTCCATGTCCTCGATTGCTTCTTTTGAGCTTAACTTGACTGCTTTTGCGTTTGATTCGATGATGTTTTTGCATTTTTCGTAGCATTTAGGTTTGCTTTCACAACCGCTTTTTAGCATTCCATCGATTTCTTTGGTGAGGTGCTCTGACCTTTGGTTTGCATAGACTGAAAGGTGGTTTTTTGCAAGGGTTTCTTCGATGCTTCTTAAGCGTTCTCTTAGGACGTTGTCTTCGATTTTTGTGATTTCTTTTTTTAGGTTTTTTACTTCTTCCTGTAGGCTTTGTAGTGTTTTGAGTGTTTGTGTGTCGGTTGTTTCCATGGGTGACTGCTCTTTAGGTATATTATAATTCCCTAAATGTATATTAGACTATTTATCTTTAGTGTTTTCGGTGAAAAAAATGGTACAAATACCCAAAGAAGTAATGGACACATTAGCAGCACCAGACTCAGCAAAAATGATCGCCACCACAGACGCAAAAAGCACCCCAAACGTGGTCCCAGTCTGGAGCATAACCGCCGTCGACCCAGAAACAATAGCCTTCGCAGAACTCTTCATCAAACACACAAAACAAAACTTGGAAGAAAACAAAAAAGTAGCCATAGCTGTATTCAAAGGACCCACAACCGGATACCAGCTAAAAGGAACCTTCACAGGCTTCCAAACCTCAGGACCAATATTCGAGGCCTTTTCAAAGAAAGTCATAGAAGCAATGAAAATGCAAATCAAAAGCGTAGGCATAATCAAAATAGACGGCGTCTTTTCAGCATCACCGGGGCAAGACAGCAAAAAACTGGCATAGCTACGAGCAAGCAGAGAAACCTGAAAGTCGATGCAAAAAAACGACACCGACCCCATCGAACAATGGTTACAAGCGGAAGGTCATCCTGCAGAAGACAGAAAAACCCTTATGGATTTTGCAGTTTTCTGTGAGAAAACCCCACGGCAGATAATAGGCGACTTCAATGAGCAATCCAAAAGGCAATTCGAAAAACACTATGGCGAACAACTACTAAAATACACCGCACAGCAACAAAAGAAACTGTCCTCCAACACTGTTAGAGAACAAGTTGACGTAATCAGGTCGTTTTTTCGGTACCACAAACTACCGCTGAAATTTGGCTTTTCAGCCCATGTACAATTTTTCTTTAAATAAAAAGAGCCCCTAGAGGTTAAGATAGTATGACTGGCGAACTTGAAAAACAACTAAGAGAGCATGTAAAGGACAAGGAAACCGCTGATAACCTACAGGAAATCATAAGCGCTGCCGGGAAAGAATTCCCCTGTTTATCCTGCCCATCAAGAAACGAGTGCGGGAGCTTTAGCTGGTTTATCAAGTGGTTCGGAACAGACAATGAAAAGTAAGGTTACCCTCAAAATGCATCTGGTGATGGATTGGACAGAAACATCCTTTATGCAATAATCGTTGGAGCAATACTTTTCGCTGTAGATTTTGCGATAGGCCTCCAACCCGGTATGCACCTTCCCCAACTTATTTTTTATTTCATAGCTTCCTTTGTTGTTGGCTACATTGCGTTAGGGGTCAAAAGAGGGTTTATCCTATCTTTTGTGTTGGGCTTAGTTTACGCTAATTTTGCTTCTTGGGTGACTTCCCCCGAAATCCTAAACAACTCAGCCACTGTTTTAAGCGTCTTCTTAGCGACTTTAATAGATGCTTTTGTGGGTGCACTCTGCGGTGCCCTCGGCGGGTTTGTCAGGGGTAGAATGGCCAAAAAGAAACAACGCCCGCCTCAAAGAACTGCTGGTGAAGGGTTTACACCGTTTGTAGACCAAGAAAGTAATGCATTCGCTTAAGGGTAGCAGTAGAAGCTTCTATGGCGCACGGGTTCTCCTCAACACCGAAACCGCAAGTACCACTATCAACGCTACAGCCACAATTATCGCCGCTACCTCAGTAAGCAAAACCACGGTTCCGTTGCCGCTATGGTTGACACCTATGCCTACTAAAGCCCAAATAATAACCAAAGCGTATGCATAGTCTCTTCTGATTCCCAGCATAAGCACAGCAATCAATACAGCAACAGCCACAACCACTATAGCCCAAGATTCAGGGCTCAATCCAAAGCCATCCCAATTAACCGAAACCAATGTGGCGGCAACATCGGCAATGGAGGCCACGGTTATCCAGCCTAAGTAGACGCTGAAGGGGAGGTGAACAGCAAGTTTCTCGCTAAGGTCAACCTTTGATTTGCCCACGCCTAAGCGTACATAGATGGCGATTAACGTTAGTAGTAGCGCAAAAATCAATGCAACGGAGAGGCTTAGGATTTCGTATTGCCAAACAAATATCCACGCGATGTTGAATATGCTGCTTAAAATGAAAAGCACGCTTATTCTGTTCTGGTATTCTTTGTGTTTCTGGCTGGGCAAGGCCTGATAAACAACGAATACGCCGAGTAGGATGTAGATTACGCCCCAGATGGCGAAAACGTAACCTGCAGGAGTTACAAGTGTGGGGTTTTTGTCGGAGATTTGGGCTGTGTTGGTGCCGCCGATGAGGGTGGTGCTGCCTGCTAAACCGTTGATGATTACGGTTAGGACAAAAAAAGCGATGTTTGCATAACGTAGAAACAAGTTATTGTTTGACAAAACAATGTCCTAGTTAATTTAATGTTTTATTTGTATTTAAGACGATCTCTATCTTATGCTTCAAATCTGGCGCTAGCCAAAAGAGTCTTCTAACCTGCTTTTTTGCGGTTTGGCTGTGCTTTTTTCTGCATGTTTTCACACCCAAATCCCGATCGCCCTGCATGGAACCAGTTGGGTGTATGGAGAAAAACACACTTTCCACACCAAACAGACAAAGAAAAACAACGCAACATCAAAAAGCAGCAGCCTTCTCAAATCATCTTTGTGGCGCCCCCGCAAACAGCAATACCATATAAAAAACTGCGCAATCAACAAGGTTTTCCAATAAAATATTATGTCTGCTTGAGGAACACGCCACAACCAACCAGCAACCCAATCCAGACCCAGACAACAAAACAGACAGTCACAACCATTCCCGCTGGAAGAAGATGAGCAAGGGCATCATTCTCTTCTTCTAATACAAGAAAAACAAGTTTTTGTTACAAAGAAACGGTAGACTAATACAACAAAGAAAGGAGGCTAAGGGGAGAACTCTTTTAGTAGGGTTCTTTCTTGCCAGTTGCATACGCCCAGATGCCGACTATTGCAACTGTTAAGACTGCTCCCGCGCAACCAGCAACAATGAAGCTTGACAGAGCTGACAGTGATGGCAAAACCCATGCTAACCAGGGAATAACGTATGTTGCTGTTACCTGCGCCAAAACACCAGCCACGAATCCTATGAGCGCAATTAAGCCGAATACTTTTACTCTACTGTTCATTTAATTCACCTTTTGAATACGAGTTAGCTATCGCTTCTTTTTAGGCTAACTTACATGTTTGTGTATAAACCTGCGGGCGACAACTCCATCTTTAACTCTTATAATTAAAGCTTCATGGACATTTCAGCAGTACGTATATCCGTACATATATACGTGCATATTGCAGCCATATTAACAATGTATAACTCAGTTTTCCGCATTCTCTGCGTGGTAGAGGTATCCTAAATGTCAGAAAGATTCGCTAAAAAGTGGGAAAGTAAACGGGATGAAGAGCCCATCACAAACCGCATCAGAGACACAGTTAAGCCGCCAGGACCACTAAAACCACGTCTAGACTTCGCAGTCAGACGCATCGAACTCCAAGTTCAAAAACTCGACCAAGCTAACGATAGATTCAGCCAACGCGACAAAGCAATCTTCGCACGCATCGTCGACGCATATACAAAACATGACAGTGCACGCGCCAACGTCTTTGCAAACGAGCTAGCCGAAGTTAGAAAAATGTCAAAGTTAATAATGAATGCTAAACTTGCTCTTGAGCAAATCACTTTACGGTTACGAACAGTTTCAGAGTTAGGCGACGTAGTTTCAACACTCGGCCCAGCAGTCGGTGTTCTACGCTCTGTCAGATCAGGCCTAGTCAGCGTGTTCCCAGAAGCAGAGAACGAACTCGGAGAGATCGGAAACATGCTAAGCGGCATCATGATCGAAGCAGGCCAAGGCAGCGGAATGACACTAAACTTCGACACAGTAAACGAAGACGCATCAAAGATCCTAACAGAAGCCGCAACAGTCGCAGAACAGAAAATCAAAGACAAATTCCCAGACCTACCACCAGGAATGCCCGCTTCCCCAGCCTCACAAGCAGATAAAACATTCTAAGAGGAGAAAAACAAAATGTCTAACTCCAATCTTTTTCTTTCTATTGGCAAACCAATAAAAAACGAATACGGACGAATAATCGGCAAAGTTGCCTCCTTCGCATTAACCCCTAACGGCAAATTCGACGGAGTATACATCGAGTTTGGCGACGGTCAATTCTCCAAACAGCCCATGGAAAGCTTACGGTTCAATGGCGCTGAAATCACCTTTGTCTCCAAAATCAAGTCACAAGCCGGCAACCTATGCGACCAAATCCCCCTCATCTGGCGCAAAGATGAAGCCCTAAAAGACTTGGTAGATAAAAAGAAAATCACACCGGAGATTTACCAGGAACTCCACAGTAGCTTCGAAAACGTGCTAAATCAACTCAAAAAAGAAGCCCAAGTCATCATCGATGAATCATCAATAGAAATCGAGCGTTGCCAAGAAGAAATCACATCCCTGAGCTACGCGATCGCTAACCTAGAAATCGAGCATGAAATCGGCAAAGTTGACGAAGAAAGCTACAAAGCAGCATTCACAATCCTTCAAGAAACACTTCGACGTGCAACTTCAGAGAAAACCGACTACGACCTTACCAAGAGCCGTCTATCCAGTGTACTCTTAGGCGAACAATCTCAGTTGCCCCCGAAAACCAACAAAGTATACGCTGAAACCGTCACAAACAACAGCACCAAGCTACCTGAACCCCCAGTTGTCGTCTACGTAAAAGAAATAGGGAAAACCGGTATCTAGCACAAAACGCGACACGATGGGAGTATGGAGGGACGACCATGAAAAGCTTCACAAACCAATCCCCTCCCCCTATCCGTGAAGTCGCCACCCAATCTATTTATACATTAAAAGTCCAGCAAAATAAGCTTGAGCAAGCAAGTTTCCGCCTCAAAGAACGAGACCGTATCCTTTTTGAAACCTGCATGGGCGCACTCAAAAAGAACAACAAAGAAAAAGCTGCAATGTGCGCTACCGAAATCGCAGAAGTCCGCAAACTAGTCAAATTCCTCTACAACGTACAATTAGCCATTGAACGAGTAGTCATGCGTCTTGAAACCATAAAAGAATTAGGCGACATAGTCGCTGATCTCAAACCAGCCCTCCGCCTGCTTCAAGGCGTTTCACAAGACCTTTTCCAAGTGCTACCTGATGTTAGTACAGAATTAAACAACGTTAACTCTGCCATCCAGGACACGTTGCAGCAAACCAAACTTACCTCGGACGAGAATTTGGTGCCTGTTGGCAGAAAAACTGAGGCAGGCGAAGAAATCCTCAAAGAAGTTTCCTGCTTTATGGAGCAAAAACTCGCTGAAACTCTGCCTGAACCTCCGGTTTCCGCCTCTGTTAAAGAGACATCGACTGTAAAACCGACTCCAATACGCGAGATGGTTGCGTTGACAGCGAGTTCCTCACAGGTGTTTGGCAAAAAAACCATTGAGGAGTCAGGCTTTGATCCAGAAAAAACCTTGTTTTCCTATAAGAAATCTGAGATCAAAGAGTTCTCAGTTAAAGTTGAAAAACCCACGCCTAATCTGGAAGAAGTACTTCTCGATTACGTGCGTAAAACTAACGGTGAAATAGATTTAGGACGATGCTCCTCGGAGCTAAAAACCTCCAACGCGGAGATCGAGCGTGCCTTAGAGAACCTGGGAACCCAGGGCAAAATCAAGATTGAATTACGTTCGCCTGAATAAGCGAGAGAGAAAGGAGAGACACATCACAAATGAGCGCTTCAAACGAGTTAGAGAGAGCGGCAACAGCCTACGCGCTGGATGCTGTCAGACTGGATAAGCAGGGGCAGAAAGGCAGAGCAATAACCCTCTACCAAAAAGCCATCGAAAGCCTACTGCAGCTAGTTCAACTCTACCCCGAATACGGTTTAAACAAGGTTTACGTTCAGCGGGCAATCGCCTACCAAGAACGCATCAAATCCCTTCAGGGCTCAGTCTCATCCCATGAGATGAATCAAGCAGCCGCTGAAGAAGCTGAAGGAGAAGGAGGAGCAGCAACCATGGAAGGAAACGGAGGATTAGCAAAACCCAACAACGAAGAACTTGTAGTTACAGAGAAACCCAAGGTTAACTGGGGCGAAGTAGTTGGTTTAGAAGTCGCCAAAAAAGCAGTTAAAGAAGCCATCGTTTACCCCGTACAGCGTCCCGACTTGTTCCCGTTGGGTTGGCCACGTGGGATTTTGCTGTTTGGTCCTCCGGGCTGTGGCAAGACGTTGTTGGCGGCGGCGGTTGCAACGGAGATCGACGCAAACTTCTATTCGATTGATGCGGCGTCGATTATGTCTAAGTGGCTGGGTGAAGCTGAACAGAACGTTGCTAAACTCTTTGGGTCAGCACGGAAGTCGGCGAACGATGGGAAACCGGCGATTGTGTTTGTGGACGAGTTGGATTCCTTGATGGGTAATCACAGTAACGAGGTTGGCGGTGAAATTCGCGTGAAAAACCAGTTCCTAAAAGAAATGGACGGCATCGTTGACAAGGGCAAGGCGCTCCACGTCTATGTTATAGGCGCGACGAACAAGCCTTGGGATCTCGACTGGGCGTTTATTCGCCGATTCCAAAAACGCATCCTCGTCCCCCTCGCTGACCACGCGACTCGGCTCAACATGTTAAAGCACTACACCGGAACACTGCAAATCGCTTCAGATGTGGATTTGCATGAGTTGGCACGGCTTTCAGAGGGCTTTAGCGGCAGCGACATACGAGATGTCTGTCAGTCGGCGCAGTTGAGTTTGATTGGTGAATTCTTCGAGTCTGGTCAGGCGACGGATAAGGAGGCGAAGCCGCGTGCGTTGACGATGGCTGACTTCCGCCAGATACTTGAGGAACGCAAGCCGTCGGTGTCACTGGATATGTTGACAAGTTACAACCGCTGGTTTGACGCTTTCAAAGCACTATAGGAGGAAAGAATGGAAAGGCAACAATCAAAGGCATCGGGTTGAGTGGAAAGGTTTGGAGCACAATAATTTTTGCACGCTCTCCCTTCTCC
>JBNIDO010000045.1:0-21657 GCA_050108095.1 Bathyarchaeia archaeon | reverse complement strand
TGAGGACAACTGTTCGGATTTTCTTACGTTTAAGCTGAAGCAGAGAAAGTTTAGCTAGCGACATGACAATCACCTGAGTCTTTCGTCAGAGACCACTTGACCATCCTTCATTCTCAGTGCACGGTCTGCTATCTTTAAGATGGAGAGGTCATGTGTTGCAGCTAAAACAGTGGTATCCTGCTCTTTGGAGAGCTTGAGCAGAAGTGCCATGACTTGTTCGCCTGTTGCAGAGTCGAGATCGCCGGTGGGTTCATCTGCCAAAATGAGGGCGGGTTTATTGGCTAAAGCTCTGGCGACGGCAACGCGCTGCTGCTGCCCTCCGCTGAGTTCATCAGGACGGTGATTGGTGCGATCAGCCAAACCTACGGCTGCCAGCAGTTCCTTGGCACGGCTCTGAGCCTGCTTTTTTGGGACCCCGCTTATTATCATGGGTAGTTCGATGTTTTCAAACGCTGTAAGCACTGGCATGAGGTTGTAGAATTGGAATATGAAGCCAATTTTTCGGCGTCTAAGGTCAACTATGCCTTTTTCGTTGAGGTCCGCGAGGTCTTTGCCGTCTATGAGGACTTTGCCGCTGGTCGGCTTGTCCAGTGTGCTGAGTAGGTTTAGCAGTGTGGTTTTTCCTGAGCCTGATGACCCTAAGACCGCCATGAATTCGCCGCTGTTGACCTTAAGGTTGACGTTGTGGAGTGCATGAACCGATAGCTGCCCAGAGCCGTAGTCTTTTTGCAGGTTTACGGTTTCAATTGTTGTTGGCATAATCCTTGATTGGTTTTGGTTTAAAATAGATTTTGAGGTACAATCCTTTACTAGTACAGTCGCTTACAAAAGTTTCTCGCCAGTGCCGCTTGCGGTAAGCTTCACAACCAGCCTGCAAGCCGTAGCAGACGCTAACGCAAAAAAGCAACCTGTGGCACAATCGACTGGTTGTTGTTGTGTATAGCGGGTTCCCAGCAACAACAACTAAAGAAAAAAAGGCTCACCATAAAGTGGTTTACTTGGGGTAGTACCCAACAATCTTCAGAAAAGCCTTTGTAAACGAGCTTCTGCCATATTTTACATGGATAACCTGTAGGATTTCTTTGACTGGGAACATAAAGTTGGCGGTTTTGTTTAGTTCATGGAAGGGTTTGCCCTTGAATTTTTGGTAGTTGTGAATATAGAACAACATGGCTTGTTTGCGTGAATAAAAGTGTGGGATGTAGTTTTGGACGCCGTGTCTGCGGCAGACCCTATCAAAGCGCAGATAGGTGGCGTAGAGGTAGGATTCATCCATGTTGCCACATGAAGGAGCCAAAGGCCGCCCCTCATAGAGATAATCGTACTTCGACAGCAGCGGTTCTTGGCGGCAGCGCAGAAAGTTTTTGAAGCGGTCAGTGCCACGCAAATCAAGCATACCAGTTAAAACGAATTGGGCACCAGCTTTCTTGGCGGCTCCAATAACCCCCGACATGTTCTCCTCTGAATCGGTCACGTAGGGTATGAGCGGAATCATCCACAGCCCCACAGTAATGCCCCTATCCGAGAGCGCCTTAATGACTTCAAGCCGTCTTTTGGGTGAGGGTGCGTTGGGCTCAAGTGTTTTGGCGAGTTTTTCGTCAAGGGTTGTGATGGTTATGGCGACGCAGCACCAAGATTTCTTGGACGCCTCCTCCAGCAGGTCAATGTCGCGAAGGATCAAGTCGGATTTGGTGCCTATGGCTATGGGCCAGCCGTTTTCGTTCAGGATTTGGAGGATTTGCCGTGTGATCTGGTATTTCTCTTCGGCTGGCTGGTAGGGGTCTGTGCTTAAGCTCAACCGCACGACGCCTTTGCGTTTAAACTGGGATAACTCGTGCCTCAAAACGTTGGGCGCGTTAGTTTTGGCGAAAAGGGGAACACTGAATTCACGGCAGCCCTCGAATTTCTGCGACGC
Source organism: Bathyarchaeia archaeon (assembly GCA_050108095.1). Lineage (GTDB taxonomy): Archaea > Thermoproteota > Bathyarchaeia > Bathyarchaeales > Bathycorpusculaceae > Bathycorpusculum. The sequence goes on along the minus strand of JBNIDO010000045.1, from coordinate 19,742 downwards.
CGTGTGGCAGTAGAGACAGTTAAACGCGCAGTTGTTGTAGGGGTCAAAGCAGTAGCTTGCGTAGAACTGGGTATTTAACAATCCAAAGGTGCCCAGCACGCTTTTACACTTGACTTCTTGATACTTTGGCGTTTCGGTTGACATTAAACCTCTTCCCAAATCATATTGTGAACCTTATTATCTTTAGCTGTGGGCGGCATGGGTTTTGGTGTGGTCATGGTTTTCCCAGCAGAAACTTCACAGCCCTCTTAGGGTCACGTATAGCCTTGAAGACTTTCTCCGATGTGATAGCGTGATTGATTAAGTGGGCTTTGGCGCATAACTCACGGACTTCTTCAGGGGTGAAATCAGGCGTTTCAATCAATGGCTCAATCTCAGCCAAACTGGAATCGCTGAAAGTTTCCTTGAGGTAGCCGCCTTTGACGGCTTGGTCGTAGAGTTCAGAACCATACTCAGGCATAGCAATACTAAAGTAAAATCGGTCAGCGCCAAGTTTACGCAGCTTATAAGCGTAGGCGATGGTTTGCTCCATTTCGCCCTTGGTTTCCCCGATTAAACCCATCACAAAGAAGCAACCCACTCTTATGCCGACTTTGCGAGCTAAAACCACCGCTTTCTCCACGTCTGTGAGCTTCTGGTTTTTTTTGATGACTTGGTCGACGACGCGTTGCACGCCTGATTCTGGGGCGATACGAATTTTTTTGCAGCCCGACGCCTTCATCTTACGCAACAAGGGTTCATCTAGGGTGTCGGCGCGGACTCCGTTGGGCGTAAACCACTCGATGTGCAAATCTTTTTGCACTATCAAGTCAAAGATTTCGGCTGCCCGCTTCTTGTCCAGCGTCATGTTATCGTCGAAGAAATCAATCTGCTTCACAGCCCAAGTGTGCACCAACTGCTCGATTTCAGCAACAACATTCTGCGGACTCCTGCCACGCCAAGCGCGCCCCATGACATTGTGGATTGTGCAGAAGACGCATTGGTGGGGGCAACCGCGGCTGGTTATCATCATGGACCATGGCTTGCTAATTTCGCCGCGTAAGGGGTTTTCTTTGACGGCGGCAAAGTATTCTTTCATTGGTAAGAGGTGCCGTGCGGGGAAGGGCAAGCTGTCCAAGTCCTTAATGAGAGGTCTTGGCGGGGTAATGATTGTTTTTCCGTCTCTTACAAAACCGAGCCCCCTCACCTTTTCAGGGTCTTTGCCCTGCTCCAAAACATCCGCAAGTTCAGCGACTGTCTCTTCAGGTTCGCCAACCACAGCAAAATCGATGTTGCGGTCTTCGAGGCACTCTTTGGGACGCACAGACGGATGCAATCCAGTCAGCAATGTGGTGGTGTCTTTGTTGACCTCCTTCACCGCTGATATAACCTCGTTAATGGAAACCCACCAACCCGAAAAGGGCACAGTGACGCCGACCATGTCGGGCGACCAATCCTTCACCATAGCCGCAATTTCCTCGTTACGCAAGCCCTGCCGATACTTCAAGCCGCCGATGTCTTCGAGGTTCCGCCACCCCTCCGTCGGCGCATCGATAACGCGGACTTTGTGGCTGTTTTTTTCGAGCACAGCGGCTATGTAGGCGATTTCGAGCGGTTGGAAAACGCTGGGTTTGCCCCAGAGTTTGGGGTGAATGCGGGGCGGATTGATGAGACAAACACGCATCTGTTGGGTACACGCTCTTTTGGTGCCGAGTTAATGGAAAATGGGTGCTTGCCGCGATTAATAGCTTCCGAAAAAACGGCGCCCTACACTCAGATTGGGAAAAAGAACAGGCGGGTAAACACCAATACGGGTAGAAATAGAAGCACAGACAGCCCGATGGTCATGTCGCGGATTTTGAGTGCCTGTAGGATTTTGTCGCCTGTTAAGGATTCGTCAGGGTCGCCAAGGATGTATCGGTCGGGCTTTACCAGTTGCACGCGGAGGGCACCTGCTGTAGCAGCCATGGGCCAACCATGGTTTCGGCTCTGCGTCTTGCCGTTATCCCGCTTTGCAATGCGCCAAGCGTTCCTGTAGTCATAGCGCAACAGTGCTGCTGAGGCTACGATGAGAACTGCGGCTAGGCGGGTGGGGATATAATTGACGACTGTGTCGAGAGTAGCGCTGAACCAGCCTGTGTTTATGTGCTCTTTGTCTTTGAAGCCCACCATGCCATCAAGGGTGTTTATGGCACGGAAAGCGATGGCTCCTGTGACTCCGAAAAGCGAGAACGAGATGATGGGGGACATTTTAAAATCGATTAGGTTTTCGGACATGGATTCTATTATGGCGGAGCCCATTTGCTGGGCGTCGAGATGGCTTGAATCTCGCCGTGAGAAGTGGGCATATTTTTTTGCTTCTTGGGCGTCGTTGGAGTCAATTGCTTTGGCGGCTGCTTTTGCCCAGTCAGTCTCCAGCTTGATACATATTGTCGCTTTTAGCAGGATTATACCTATGAACGCATAAAGGAAAATGCTCAAGGCAAATAGCGTAATGTAGGTGCGGATTGCCCAGAGCACCAAAAAAGTTGGTACCGCAAAAGCCGCGATAACCGTTAAGCCGAGGAGTACGCCGAGGAACTTTTCTGTTTGGGGGTTGGGGTTTTTGAAGGCTGGCTCGATTTTTTTTGTAAAGTTGCCCATTAGTACAGTTGGGTGAAGCTTGAAGAGCAGGCGGTCGGGATTGTTGGGGGAGGGGTCGCCAAGTATGAGGTCTAATGCTATTGCGAGAACCAGCATGACGATGGCGACCAACACGTCTGTTAGCAAGTTTTTGGACCCAAGAGTTCTTTGCTGACTACTTCTGGGGAACAGTTAATATCGATTACGGTCAAGGTCAACTTGTCTGTTTTTCTATAGTTGTTGTTGCAGGGGACCTCCTATACACAACAACAACCAGCGGGCTTGGCAGATGATTGCTTTTTCGTTTCTGATTGTGCCTTAGGCTGCAGGCTGGTTGTGCAACAAAACACAAGCAGCATGGACAAAAATCCTGTTCTTCTCCAAGAACCGGCAAAGATTGGAAGCTAATTACTTTCGCTGCAGTCTTCGCATTTTTGGTGACCGCATGCCTCACATTTGCCTCTGCCTGAATCATTCATGTTCCCGCACCTGCAACACCGCCAATCTTTTACCTCGAAGCAGATTCAACAGAACGCCAAGCCTAGGCAGTATTCTCCAGCCCCCATTCATGTAAGGCTTCATGAACCAGTCAGGGCAGCCTTAACATTTTAAGCGTTTGCATGATTAAGCCCCTCCACAGTTCAGGGCTATAAGGCATACAAGCAAATACCGAGAAGTTCGATGCAGCAGGGGTGTTCCAGAGCTGGAACGTTTTGTTCTCCAAGTAGAGCTAAATCCTAAAAGCCCATCACCTGTTATGGATGCTGCCATGAAAAAAATCTGCGCCCTAACCATATGCCTCGTAATCCTGTTTTTAGTAGCAATAGATGCTATACCCGTTAACGCTCAAACATCCACTATAACCATCGACGGCAACGGCAACATAGACCCTCAAGTCACCGCCATCCAAAGAGACGGCAACACCTACACCCTAAACGCCGACTTGAAAAACACCCCAATCGTTGTCGAAGCAAACAACATAATCCTCGACGGCGCAGGCCACACCGTGAAAGGTTCCGATTCAAGGAATGCACAGATAGCACTCAACCTCACCGCCGCCAACGTCGCTGTAAGAAACCTCCAGATTCAAAGCTGGGAAGTCGGCATCCTAGGCGCCTGGAACAACAACACCATAGTAAACAACACCTTAAACGACAACAACAAAGGCATCGCCATATACGGCAACGACTACGTTATACGCCAAAACACAGTAAACGGCAGTTCCACCGCACTCTTCATCGATGGCGGCAAAATCCGACCACATGGAGATAACAACCTCATAATCAACAACCGAATCACACGCAGCACCATAGCACTTGACATCTTAACCAGCGACGGCACAACAGTAAAAGAAAACGAAATAGCAAACAACGACTGCATCCTATTTCTGGCAACAGACACAGAGAACACCCTGTTCTTGGGCAACAACTTCGTAAACAACCGCAAAATCCTCACCATCCCCTTCGGGGGACCCTTCGTTGAGGGCGCACCTACTTTTTCGCCTGCTGGGCAATGGGACAACGGAACCGCGGGGAACTACTGGAGCGACTACCAAACAATCTACCCCAACGCCTCAGAAGTCGACCACAAAGGCACAGGCAACATTCCCTACGAAATCGCCTGCACACTTCCCTATACGACTCAAAAGGAGGACGGCAGCATTTTAGCTCAAGGTGTGGCGACTTTGGGAACCGCCGTGGACAACCACCCATTGATGGCGCCGGTTGAGATACCGTTTTCTTATGGGGGGCAGCCTAGTCCCTCGCCTTCGGTGCCAGAGTTTTCAGCTTTGATACTGTTAGTCATTGGTTTGCTGGTGGTTTATGGGTTTGTTTTGGTTGCTGTGAGGTATCCATCTTTCTTCACCAAGAGATTAAAAAGAGGCATAAACTCTAAGTGACCACTTCGCCGTGCACTATCACCAGTTCAACACCGACGTCCTTGATTTGGTTGCCCTGCACCTTCTCTGGGTCACTGGATAGAACCGTGAAATCCGCAAGTTTCCCCTCTTCAATCGAGCCTTTGATGGCTTCTTCGACTGAAACGTAAGCAGCATCCAAAGTGTACAGTCTAAGCGCTTGCTCTGCTGTTAGGCGCTGTTCTACAAATTTGGGTCGCTCCACAACTTCCTGCATACCCAACAGAGGGCTCAATGGCTCCATAGGGCAATCTGAGCCGCCGCCAACTTTGATGCCTGAGTCAAGGAGGGTTTTTAGGGGATGCAGCCACTTCGCCCGTTCCTCGCCTAAGTGCTGTGTGGCGGACCAGACGGTGAATTCTGTTGAGATGACTTTGGGTTGTACGGTGACGACGACGCCTAGCCGCTTGAGCCCTTCGAGGAGCTTTGGGGTTAGGAGTGCGGCTTGTTCAAGGCGAAAGCGGATGTCCTCGGGTTTGGGGGCTTGCTCGATAACTTTTAGCGCCATTGCGACGGCTTTATCGCCCATCGCATGGATAACTGGCTGCAAACCAGCCTTCAAAACATCGCCGACCAAACCTGACAACGCCTCCTCGCTGAAACAGAGCTTGCCGCTATTGCTGGGGTCGTCGCTGTATGGTTCCGTTAGCGCTGCGGTTTTGGAGTCTAAGTAGCCGTCTATGGCGATAAAGACGCCACCGAGTCGCAGCATCAAAGAGTCATTTGAATGAAAACCCACCACCGCTTTCTTGTAGAATTCTTGGGGCACTATTACGTTTACCCTAAGCGGAAGCTTTCCCTCGGTGTGTAGCCGCTGGATTAGGGTTAACTCGATTTCTGAGAGAACTATCCAGTGTACGCTAGTCAAACCTGCCTTGACCAACTCTTTGCAGGCGACTGCTGTTGCCTCAGAGAGTTCATCAAGCGAGGGGTCGGGAACTTTTTGCCAAACAAGGTTGGTAGCGCTGTCCCGCAATATGCCTGTAAGCTCGCCCGAATGGTCCTTGTCGATGGTGCCACCTTCTGGAGTGGGGGTTTGTTTTGTCACTTGGGCTTTGCACAATGCGAGGCTGTTAACGGCGCAGAGGTAAGCGGCTTCATGATAGAGGATAATGGGGTTGTTTGGGGCGGCTTTATCCAGATCGGTGAGTTTTAGGAAGCGTTTTTCTTTGAAGCGTTTATCGTTCCAGCCTCTGCCAATAATCCAGCCGCCAGCGGGCAATTTTTCCGCCTTCGATTCCAAGATGTCTGTTACGTCTTGGATGGATTCTGCCTTGGTTAGGTCGACCCATAGGAGGCATCTGCCAAAATCCGCCACGTGAACATGAGTGTCGATTAAGCCGGGGACAACAGTTTTGCCCTCTAAACTAAGAACCATGGTATGTTCGCCGATTAACGGTGCGATTTCGGTGTTACTGCCGACTTTGACTATTTTGTGTTTGGTTAAGGCAACTGCTTGGGCGTGGGGTTGTTTGGGGTTTAGGGTTTTGATGTTGGTGTTTATGAGGACTAAGTCGGCTGGCAAACTGGTGTTCCCTCTTCGCCTATTGGGTGCTTGTGATAAAAGCTTTGCTTAGAAGCGGGCAACTGCTTTTTTGGTTTGCTTTCTAAGGCGGTAGCCCAGTATGGCAATCACCAAAACAGTCACCACAACCACAACCACAATCGCCACGGATTCCAAACTGACGGGTGCCGCTGGATTGGACGGAGCCGACGAAGTAGAATCTGGCGCTTGGTCGTTGACGTCATTAGCGTAGCAGTAGAGGTTCCAGTCGTTGCAGCCCACGTAGAGCCGGTTGTTTGCTATGGCTGGTGCTGACCAGCTGCTAGAGGGTGTGGTGGCTTGGGCGATACCTTTTCCCTCTTGCGCGGTGTCCAAGATGAATATGTGGCGTTGGCTGGTAACCATGTAGACTTTGCCGTTGGCGTAGGCAGGTGATACAGTGAGTTCGTCGCCGGTGAAGTAGCTCCATTTGGTTTGTCCGTTGGTGGCGTCGAGGCATGCGAGGTTGAATTTGTCGATTACGTAGAGGTTGTCGCCTACGGGTATGGGGGCTGAAACTATGAATTCTCCTGCGCTGGGATCAGTGAAGTTCCAAACGATGTTGCCTGATGCTTCGTCGATGCCATAGTATGTCCGCATGTTAGAGGAGGCATACACCATGCCGTTGGCTACGGAGGGGGTGCCGAGCATTTCGGTGCCGCCTTGGAACTGGTAAACGTAGGGAATCTCCAGTTTCCACGCGACAGCCCCGCTGGAGGCGTCTAACTTGTAGAGCCCAGCTGAGTTGGGTTCTTCGGAGTAAAAGAAAACGTGGTTGTTAGCTACCGCCGGAGAAGAGGTTATGGGGCCGTCTGTTTTGGTTTTCCAAACGATGTTGCCGCTGGAGGCGTCGAGACAGTAGAGGTTGCCATCTATGGAACCAACATAAACCCGGCCATTTACAACGGCGGGAGAAGACTTCATTACAATTGTGTTGAATGTAAAGGGCAGGTTGCCGTTGACAAAGGTTTTCCACAGAAGCTTACCCGTGGATGTGTCAAGGCAATATACGTATCCGTCGTCGCCGCCCGTGTAGAGTTTGCCATTAACCACAGCAGGAGTTGATTCTATTGCGCCGCCTGTGGTGTATTTCCAGATTAAAGCGCCGCTCCATGCGCCGACGGCGTAGATGTTTTTGTCTTGAGAGCCGAAGTAGACGACGCCGTTGACCACTGAGGGGGCGGAGATGATGGAGCCGTTGGTGGTGAATTTCCATGCCATGGTCAGGTTGTAGGGGCCTTCAGGGGCGGCTGAGGAATGCTCGGGGTTAGCTCGCCACATTGGCCAGTTACTGGCGGGAGTTTCCTCTGAGCCTATGCACCATAACTCGTTTAGACGTGAATACTCGTTGCCCGTGGAAGCATCAACCGATGTGGTGACGTTACCTGGAATCATGTAGAGTTTGCCGTATGCGATGGCAATTGATTCCCGTGGAGCCAACGCTTCAACTGGCAAGGTCCAGATTGGTGCACCGGTGAATGCGTCGAGGCATGCAAACTCGGAGGTGCCCACTTGCCCAAAGTACTGCGCAACTTCGCCTGTGGTAACGTAGACTTTGCCGTCGGCGACAGCAGGCATACCCGGCCACAGCAGTGACTCGTCGGGGCCCTCATAGCGCCAGACTAAGCTGCCTGTTTGGGCGTCGAGGCAGTAGAGGTAGCCGTCTTTGTTCATCTCGTAAACCATGCCGTAAGCTACTGCTGGGCCTGTGGTGAAGTATCCTTCGGGGTCGTATGGTGGAGTGTAAGTCCAGATTATGTCGCCGTTGGTGGCGTTGAAGCAGTACATTGTGTTGTCGTCTGTTCCGCCCCTGTAGAATTTGCCATCTGAGTAGGCACCGTTAAAAATCATCGGTCCCTTGGTTAGCGTAGTCCAAACGATTTCGCCTGTTTTGGCGTTGAGCGCTAGCTGCTGGTTCTCGAATGACCCGATGAAAACTAAGCCGTCGCCGTAGGTGGGACTTATGCCTGTTTTGCCGCCGCCCGGAATATAGGTGTTCCACGCTAGAGTGGGCGGGTGATCGGGGTTAGAGAAGTCCCACGCTTGGAGGAATGAATCAGATTTTACGTAGAACATTTTTTCTTCTGGACTGTAAACGTTGGCTGTAAAGATTCCTGTGTCAGGTGTGAAATTGGGGCTGGTCCAGATGATCTGCCCAGTTTTGGGGTTGAGGCAGGTGCCCTCCACGGTCATGTGGGTGTCGTCGATTTTGAAGGCAATGGGCCAAGTTCCGTTCATCTCAATCGGCGTTTCCCAAGCAATACTGCCGGATTGGTCCACTGCAACTACAGAGGTGTCTGAACAAACATAGATGAAGCCGCCGAACGCTGAGAGGTAGGGTTGTATGCCGTCGACGTTTGCTTTCCAGAGGAGTTGCGAGCTCGAGGGGGCGGGTCCTGCTGAGAAGCGGGTGAAGGAGGAGTCGCCTTGGAACTGTGACCATTCATACTGCGAAAGATTGACTGTTGTAGTGCCTGTGGAAGTGCTGGACTGGGCGTGTATGGTTGATAGGGAAACTAACATTGAGCAGACTAAAAGCAAGGTCAAGCTAACTGTTATTTTGAGATTTTTTGGTTTAGTCATGGCACATCGCTTGAGGTTGTCCAGGGATTCTTGGAGAACTTTTTTGGGTCCCTGATGGAAGGATGAATAATTACTTCCCCGCTGTCACTATAAAGTTTACGGAAAACCATGGTTAAGCAAAAAACCATGTGTTGGTTGAGGCACCAAAGATGGTTAAAATTGTGAAAACGCAGAAGACTTTTTAAGCTATAGATAATCTAAAAGTGGTAAATTGAGGGGAATTTTACCTTGACACAGAACGGTCCATTACTTATGACTTCTTGGAGAGCAACAGGTGCCTGCAACGCCCGATGCCTCTACTGCAACGTTGACGCCACAGGCCAGCATGCTCCAAGAGAGATGACAACTCAGGAAGCCTTCCACCTCGTCGATGAAGTGCAAAAGTTTGGGGTAAGATGGTTTGGCATCAAAGGTGGCGAACCCCTAACACGCCCCGACATATTCGAAATCGCCACTTACGCTAAAAGTAAAGGCTTAAACGTGTGCCTCTTAACCAACGGCGTCTTCGTAGACGGCTCAATCTATGATAACCTGGTGAAAAACCAGATTTGGACATCCGTTAGCATCGATGGACCCGAAGAAATCAATGACCAACTCCGCGGCAAAGGAAGCTACAAGAAAGCAGTAGCAGCCATAGAGAAACTAGCCGACGCAAAAATCCTAAACGGCTTAGCCTGCGCAATAACAACAATCAACCTCAAACACCTCGACCACGTGGCAGAACTCGCAGAAAAGTATCATGCAAACTTTGTCTGGTACAACGCGCTGGTTCCAAGCGGCAGAGCAAAAAGCACCATGGAACTAGAACCCACCCCAGAACAGTACGAGTGGGTACTCAACCACATTTGGGACATTACAGAAAAATACAGGGGCAAATTCGAAGTCCATGTCCACTGCCCATTCTTTGCACGCGTCGTAAAACAGCGTCTTCCAGAAAAAGAATACAATGAATGGTATGAGAAAGAATTCCATGGCAAATGCACCTACTTTGCCTTCGGCGGTTACCTCTCTGTAACCGAAAACGGGGACTTGATTCCCTGCTTCTACACTGACCTGCAGCCCAATGAACCTATGATGCTGGGCAACATCCGCAGTAAATCATTAAACACAGCATGGGAGGAAGTTAAAGCCTCAAAATACTATAACAGGTTCCAAGACCGCAAAATTCTCAAGGGCAAATGTGGAGTCTGCGAATACCTTGATGTCTGCGGCGGATGCAGAAACAGAGCCTACGCATATACGGGTGACATCACCGAGTCGGATCCGGCCTGCGGCTACATTCCGAAAGCATGGAAGGAAAAGAAAAAGTAAACCGCCCTTTCTTTTCAATTCCTTTTATTATTGTTTATATTAGGGTTAGCAAGGCAACATCTGCGATTAGAACATACGATTGATTACGAAACTATGCGAATTCTCTTATTAGTGATAATCACGAGTTGGCTTTGAACATTTTTTAGGTTCAGCTTTAATTGAGCTTTATCAAGGGCCTGAATGATACTTTGGTTTGTCCCCTCTTTGGTGTTAACGAGTATAACCGCAAGTTTGCGTCTATAGAGATTATGATAGATCTTGGCAAAGTCGACGTCTTGTGTCAGAACCGCCATGTTATTTTGCATAGCAAATGCTGCTATCTTTTTGTCAGATGCTCCTCTGAGGTTAACATCTGCTAAGATAACTATTACAAAACCTTTCTGCTTCAGCCAATCCATTACGCGTTTTGGTATATTTTGGTCGATGAGGATTTTCGTCAAATAGTCTGTTTCCTTTGCTCTCAGACAGGAATAACTTCTTCGCGATCAAGGCATTCAGATGCATATAAGAGGGCTGCTTTAATGTCTTCTTTTTTGAGGTCTGGGTAATCATTTAGTATTTCAGGTTCTGTTACGCCATTTGCCAAGAGTTTTACAATTAGCTGCACTGTGATACGAGTACCCTTAATGACTGGTTTACCGACCATAACTTCAGGGTCTATCGTTATTCTGTCCATTGGTTCCATTCAAATCACCTGTTTTGAATACAAACAGCTTGTAAATATTGTCCACCCGTGTTATATGAGCATAGTGCCCAAATACCTTTAGGCAGCAAAACCTAATTTATCTGGGTGGCCAAATTCAATAGGGCAATAGTTTGGGTCGCTTTAGTTTTCCTACTTCTGGCTCCAATGGGGGTCTCTGCGCAGTTTCCCATGGGTAACGATTGGCCCATGTTCCACAGTGACCCCTTCCATACGGGTCATACAGATTCATCTGCTCCCAAGGGCAATCAGACATTGTGGAAGTTCAACACAGGCGGACAAGTTGGTTCCCCAACCACCGCTGACGGCGTAGTTTACGTGGGCTCATACGACCACAAACTCTACGCATTCAACGCATCCACAGGCAAAACCCTATGGACTGCCCCTACAGGCGGGATAATAATCTCTAAACCCGCAGTGGCACAGGGCATTGTCTGTGTGGGTTCCGAAGATTACAGCTTCTACGCTTTCAACGCCTCAGACGGCAGCAAACTTTGGAGTTATAAAACGGGTTACTACGTTGACTCTGACCCCGCAATCGCCGATGGCACGGTTTACGTGGCTTCAGAAGACCACAACGTCTACGCCTTCAACCTCCAGTCGGGGGCACTGCTGTGGAGTTACCCTACAGGCGACAAAATCATGCTCTCATCCACAGTTGTAAGCGGCGGCTTGGTTTATGTGGGGTCGCTGGACAGAAACCTCTACGCCCTAAACGCCGAAGACGGCAAGCTGGTGTGGAACTACACTACAGGCGACGGCATCGCCTCTACCCCCACCGTCACCGACGGCATCGTCTACGTCGGCTCACTCGATGGCAAACTCTACGCATTAGACGCTTCGGATGGAAGCATGAGGTGGACTTACACAACAGGCGGCGACATCTACTCCTCTCCAGCAGTCTACGACGGCTTGGTTTACTTTGGGTCGTTTGACGGCAAAGTCTACGCTTTAGATGCAGCCGATGGGGGAGAAGTATGGAATTTAACCACAGGAGCGGGCATCGCGTCCTCCCCAACCGTCGAGGGCAACCGCGTCTATGTTGGTTCCAGCGACCACAAAATCTACGCCCTCAACGCCCAAACTGGCGAGCCCTTTTGGAGTTACAGTACAGGCGACCAAGTCATCTCCCAGCCAAGCGTAGCAGAAGGCATGGCATATGTGGGTTCGTGGGACGGCAAACTCTATGCCCTAAACACAGAAAACGGCACATTGGCGTGGAGTTTTGCTACGGGCGGCAAAATCGATGCTTCCCCGACCATCGCCGACGGACTGGTCTATTTGGGTTCTCACGACGGAAAAATCTACGCATTAAACGCCTCCACGGGAATGGTGGGGTACGATTGGGAACTCCACAACACCGTTGTATGGAGCTATGACACGGGCGACATGGTTATGTTTTCGTCCCCTGCAATCACTGATGGCATTCTCTATGTTGGCAGTTACAACGGCAAAGTCTACGCACTCGACGCTTTGGACGGCAGTTACCTGTGGAGTTACCAGACCGGTTACGCGGTGGTTTCGTCTCCAGCAGTCAGCGATGGAGTGGTGTATGTGGGTTCAGAGGACTATAGCGTTTACGCACTCAATGCTTTGAATGGCGCTTTGATTTGGAATTTTACGACTGGCGACATGGTAATGGTGTCTTCGTCCGCAATCTATGACGACAAAGTCTATATCGGCTCCAACGACGGCAACCTCTACTGCCTAAACGCATCCGACGGGGCGCACATCTGGAACTACACTACAGGCGGCTACGTTGTCTCGTCCCCAGCGGTGGCAAACGACGTAGTCTACGTGGGTTCATACGACCACAACGTCTATGCACTAAACGCCCAAACGGGAGAACATATTTGGAATGTCACAACAGGGGGCAGTGTGGCTTCGTCTCCTGCCATATCCGTCGGCGTGGTCTATGTGGGTTCAGGCGACGGCAAAGTTTACGCCATCAACGCCGCCAACGGCAAAGTATTGTGGACGCACATAACAGGCGGAGAGGTGGATTCGTCGCCTGCAGTAGGTGACGGAGTGGTCTTTGTGGGTTCACACGATGGCAAACTCTACGCTCTGTCAGCGGTGGATGGGTCCTTGGTCTGGAGTTATGCGACGGGCGGAGAGGTTGTTTCTTCGCCTTCGGTGGCGGATGGAGCGGTTTATGTAGGTTCCTACGACCATCTGCTCTACGCGTTCGGTTCCACAGGTGGGAAAGCTCCTGCGTTTTCTATTGATACTCTTTTTTGTTTGGCATTGGTGGCAACGGTCTTCTCGGTTGCCCTAATAGCGGCCTTTGTCTACAGCAGAAGACATAAGAATTCATAGGAATAATCACCGAATACTGCACTGCGTTTTTTGTTGGGTTCGAAGTTCCAGGCGACTTAGAGGAAAATTTTTATGCCAATACACAGTTGTACAACCTACAACAAGGGAACACAATGTCAAAATCCTCTGCAACCAAAAAAGGCGTAACTGAAGCCTACGATTCAAGAGAAAATTGGCCCCCCTACACGTATAGGGATTACCCGGGAATCCAACCAGAAACCTACCAAGCCTTCATGGAATTCTTAAACACTGAGAACACTTCAGGCAGGCTGATGGAGTTGCAGCCATGGGTTTCGGTCTGCGACTCAAGATGCGCATTCTGCTACTTCCCAACCACCGCTTCAAGAAACGTCAACATAGAAACCTACCTTGACCTACTCAAAAAAGAACTCGCCATGTACGCTAAAACCAAGTATGTTAAAACCAGCGTGTTCGACGAAATCGTTTTGGGCGGCGGAACTCCCAGCGTACTTTCAGCAGAGCAGATTATGGATTTGATTGATTTCTGCAAAGCCAACTTTGTCACTAACAAAGAGTACTTCATCAAAGTCACTGGCTCCTCAAAGACTTTGGCGCTGCCTAAAATCAAGAAACTGGCGGACTATGGCGTTTACCAGATGGATATGGGCGCCCAAACATTCGATGATAAACTCCGCAAAGCATTGTGTCTGCCTGACAGCGCTGCCGACGTTGAAGAAGCCATCAGGTACGCAAGGAAACTTGGCTTAGTTGTCTGTGTTGACATCATGTATAACTTGCCCGGTCAAACGATGGAGAGTTGGGAGGAAACGCTTAAGAAAACCATAGAGTTAGACGCAGAGGTAGATGCATACTCACTCCACGTGGACCCCGGGACCATCCTTGAGAAGATGATTAAAAACGGCACCTCACCGCCACAGGGAGACGCTGAATACGAGAAACAAATGTTCATATTGGCGCACAAGATGCTAACTGAAGCAGGCTACACCGCCGTGGGACATGACCGCTACAGCCGCGTCGAGTGGCATATGCGTGAAAACTGCCTCAACGGTTGGCCATGGGGAGGCATCTTAACCACTGGCGCCGGATGCTTCATGGGTTACCTACAGAAGTTCAGTTACTCAAACATCGAAGACATCAACAGCTACATGGAAACTGTGAAGTCAGGCAAGTTGCCGATTTGTAGGCTCTCTGAATCCACCACTGAAGACATGATGAGGCGAACGATGACAAGGCTGTATCTGCGGTTGCCTGTGAGCAAGAAAGAGTTCAAAGAGAAATTCGACACAACCCCCGAAGAAGTGTTCCCCAAGCAGCTTTTGAAACTAAAAGCTGAAGGCTTAATCGAAATTGACGACAAAGAAGTCAGGTTGACTAAGAAGGGTGAGCTTTGGAAGGGCAATATCGCTTGGGAATTCGCGCCTAACCAAGCAAAATCCTGAGTTTCTATTTTTTAATATTTTTTTTAGAATTTTAAGACAATAAAAAAGAAAGAAATTGGTTTTAGTATTGGTGCTTCATCGGCTGAAGTCCATACCAGGTCATGACTTTGGCAAGAATCGGAACGATTACACCCAAAGCAATACTTGGCACGAAATTAAGCACAATAGCATACCCAGGATCCAGCCACATGCTTTGAGCCATCATACGAGAAGGCTCCAGAGAGACAAAGTAGTTCACGTAAGCTTGGATGACAGCGGTGATAAGAGAAGCCGTTAAGCCTGCACCTAGCAGTCGTTTGAAGTTTGATGAGCCGTTGTTGAGCGCACCTGCCATGTAACCGATGACTACGCCGTTGACAAGGTAGAACAGCATACTGACGTCGCCGAAGAAGTTGTAGTTTACTGCACCTGAGGAGTATGTGGCATAGAGTGAGGTGTATTGACCAGCACTAGCAACATAATACATGCCGCCCATAATGAAGCCAGCAGCTCCACCAGCCCACTTATTCCACAGCAAGCCAAGAATCAATGGTACACCAAGCACAATCATCTGAGCAAAACCTGAGACGAGAATGATTGCGATGATGTTGTCTGCGCCTAAGACGTGGTAAGTTCCGCCGACGTTAAGATAGACTGCAAAGACATAGATCAAGAGTGCCAGAATAATCGGTATTGCGATGCCGTCGAAAATGGTTGAGATTTTTATTTTGTTTTCTGCCAATTTTTTCCCTTCCTTCTGTTTCATATGGTTTATTGGTGTTTCATCGGTTGGATACCATACCAGGTCATGACTTTGGCAAGAATCGGAACGATTACACCCAAAGCAATACTTGGCACGAAATTAAGCACAATAGCATACCCAGGATCCAGCCACATGCTTTCAGCCATCATACGAGAAGGCTCCAACGAAACATAGTAGTTCATGTAGGTTTGGATTCCAGCGGTAATTAAGGCAGCAGTTAGACCTGAAACGAGCATGCGTTTGAAGTTGTTTGAGCCGTTGTTGAGCGCACCTGCCATGTAACCGATGATTACGCCGTTGACAAGGTAGAACAGCATACTGACGTCGCCGTAGAAGTTGTAGAAAACAGCACCCTCAGAATAAACTGCATAAAGCGAAGTGTATTGACCAGCACTAGCAACATAATACATGCCGCCCATAATGAAGCCAGCAGCTCCACCAGCCCACTTATTCCACAGCAAGCCAAGAATCAATGGTACACCAAGCACAATCATCTGAGCAAAACCAGAAACCAATATGATAGCAATGATGTTGTCTCCGCCAAGAACATGATAGGTTCCGCCGACGTTAATGTAGACTGCAAAGATGAAGATCAGTAACACCAGAATGATCGGTATGACGATGCCGTCGAAAATCGTTGAAAGTTTAAATTTGTTTTCTGCCAATTTTTATCCCTTGCTCTATTTTACGTGGTGGCATGTTTATAAGCTTAATGCTTGCAAGCTTGGGATGTATAAAAACGTCTTCAAATATTCAAAGCGTATTTGATAATTGACAATTGATTATAAAGAAAAGAATAAAGGGGGAAGTTGTTTACTGCCGAGCCATTTTAACGTTGTAGGCTAACGGCAGTCCAGATGGACAGACGTATGAGCATGTTCCGCATGCAATGCAGTCTTTTGCCCAAAGTTTCTCTGCCTTAGCAAAGTCGCCTTTGATGACAGCGTTGTAGATGGCTATTGGCTGCAGTCGGACTGGGCAAGCGTCGCCGCATCTGCCGCAGTGGATACAGGCGGTGGATTTCGGTACTTTTGCGTTGGCTTTTGCGAAGTAGATGATGCTTGAGGTGCGTTTGGTGACTGGAGCATCGAGGGTTGGAAGTGCCATACCCATCATGACTCCGCCGACGACGACTGCACTGGTCTTGGTGGTTTTGATGTTGTTGGCGTTGAATATGTCGCTGATTGGGGTGCCGATTTTAACCATCAGGTTCTTTGGTTTTGCTACGTCGCCGTTTAGGGTGGCTACTCTGCTGATGAGTGGTTCACCATCGAAGACAGCGTTTGCGATGGCGTTGATGGTTGCAACGTTTTGCACGATGGTGCCCATTTCGTAGCTGCGTTTGCCCGCTTGGGGTTCGTAGCCTAAAATGGCTTTCTGCATCATGCCTGCGTCTCCCTGTTGGTAAGTGAGGTGTTTTGCGACGACTTCAGTGTCTGGTTCTTTGCTGAAGGCTTGTTGGAGTTTAGGTACGGCTTCTTCTTTGCTTTCTTTGGTGACGACGATGACTTTGGGGTTGCCTAAGATTTTGCGGACTACGCGTACACCGCGGACCAAGTTTGCGGTGCGTTCGACCATGACGCGTTCGTCTGCTGTGTCGTAGGGTTCGCCTTCTGCACCGTTTACGAGGAGGTACTTGATTTTTTTGTCTGCTGGAACTGCGAGTTTTACGCTGGTTGGGAAGCCTGCGCCGCCCATACCGATGATGCCTGCTTCACGGATGATTTTTAGGAGGTCTTCGTTTTTGGTGGTTGCGAGTTCTGTTTCTTTGATGGGGCTGATGCTTTTGTCGACTGTTTTTTTGCCGTCGTTTTCGATGTAAATGGCTTCGGTGGGTGCTTCAAAGCAACTGTTGTAGGCGTTTTCGATTCTGACAACTTTGCCTGATATGGGGCTGTGAACTGGTGCGCTGACGCGTTCTTTGGTTTCCGCGATTTTTTGGCCGACAGTAACGGCGTCGCCGACTGCGACGATGGGGCTGTTGCTGGCGCCGCTTTGCTGGTTGACTAGGACGACTGCGATTTTGGGGTCTGGGAAGACTTCGATGGGTGTTTTTCTTGCAACGTCTTTTACTTCAGGTATAACAACTAAGTTTGCCATTATGTTCATCTCCCGAAGGGTTTGTTGATCCGTATTTTATCAATAGCAGGTGTTAGTAAGTTCATGATCAACAATGCTAGCAATGTGCCTCCGAAGAAGTTCATATATGTTTGTATCACAATCGTCAAAACTGCGAGGCCGACGCCGAAGATGATTTGTCCGACTCCACTGTAGGGCGTTGTCGCTGGATCCGTTGCCATGAAGAACGCCAAGAAGATTGAGCTGCCGATGAAGACTTCGAAGAGCAATCTGGGCAGTAGGTCTGCGTCTGCGTAGATGAAGCTGAAGATGACTGAGAGGATTGCGATTGAGACGAGGTAGCTTAGGGTGATCTTCCATTTGATGTATTTGCGTGCGAGGACAAAGAGTGCGATGCCTGCGACTATGACTGCGATGCTGCATGCTCCGCCGACCCATCCGTGGAACTTACTGAGAAACATAAGGTTGAACAAGTCGTTGGAAGTCACATCCATGAGCATAACGTTGGGGTTGTTGAAACAGGAGCCCAAATAGTACGCGAAGGATGAGCCTCCGTTACCTGATATGGATTCCATGCCAAAACCTAAGGGTCCTGCGAGTGAGGGAACCATGAGGGGTCCGTTCAGGAGGTGGTCGACTGCGAGGAGAGTTGCGGGAAGCGTGGGGAGCAAAACGATAAATTTGGCTGCTGCTGCGGGGTTAACCCATTTCCTGCCTGCGAGACCCATGAGTTTCTTGAACAGAACAAGACCGATCACAGAGATCAATGCGACGTAGAAGAATGCAAGGGGTGCTTCAACAGGTAAACCCATTTCAGTGTTCATGGCGGGAGCGCCGAGGGAGAAGCAGTCGGTTACGATTAAGCCGAAGACCGCTGCCGACCAAGTGTTAACTTCGCTGTCAACTGCAACTTTGCCGATGAGGAAGTCTACTGAAACTGCAACGCCGACCGAGATGAGCGCGCATAAGCCTGCGGTTAAACCTAAGTTCCATCCTGAGGGGGTTGTGACTTGGGACCATAAAGCTATTGTGACGATAGTTACTGCCAATATCGCAAAGAAAGTGTACTGCATCAAGCGGTTTTTTGACATTGTGCCGTGTATGTGTGGTGCTGGATTTACAACTACTTCAGTTGAGTTTTCGCTACTCATTTTATTTTAACCTTCTCAAATGAAAAGGTAATTCTAAGCGCTACCTTATTAAACTTTTTAGGGAACATGCGGTTTTAAGGCAAAAACTCTTATTTTAGCGGTGTCGAGGTGCTTTTTTTGGGTTTAGATGTTGAATCTGCTGTTTGGCTTTGTTGGGAAGTAAAGCTAATACGGTTAGAGACTAAACTATTCTGCATCGGGGACTTTACTGTGACACGCGCAACTGATTCAGAGCTACAAGGAACCACACTAGAAGTCTACCTCTATGTCGCCAAAAAAGGGCGGCCGGTGGGTCCCCGAGACGTCACCAAAGGCGTCAACCTTAGCAGCCCCAGCGTCGCCTACCGCCACCTCCAAAAACTCGAAGACACCGGTTTAATCGCCAAAAACGAGTATGGCGAGTATTTGCTTAAGCGTCGTGTGCCCGTTAAGAATCAGGTTTGGCTCAGACGTCACTTGGTGCCTAAACTGTGGCTCTACGCGCTGCTGTTCTTGGCGATTTTGGTGGTGGAGCTGGTGATTTTAGCAATCCACTATGCGGTGGAAACCTACGAGTTCAAAGTTTTCTTTTTGCTCTTAACGTTGATTACGGGGTTGGCTTTGGCAGTTTTCGCCGTCGAAGGCTACCTACAGAGAAGGCGCAGGGTCGGTGGCGCTGGAGTCGAGTAGGGGTTGCCGTCGGCGGTTTTCTGCGGATTGGGGGATTAGAGCGAAAACATGTTTCTAGGAGTAAATCTTATATCGACTAGGCAAATCTATTCTCCACTGTGAATTAAATGAATCCAACCACAACCCCCTTGTTTATGGTTGTTTGGCGGTGTACCCGCAACTGCGTTGGCTCTTGTACCTATTGCAGTTACATAAAAGATTACGCTAAAGACAAAGAATTAAACACTGAACAAGCCAAACACATGGTTGATGAAATAGCAGATTTTGGCTCACAGTGGTTTGGAATCAGCGGCGGAGAACCCTTGGTTCGCCCAGACATCTGGGAAATCATCGAATACGCCGAAAAAGAACATGGCTTAAACGTTAGTTTAATCACCAGCGGTTATGCTTGGGATGAAGACCGCTTCAACAAACTCACCAAGTATAACGTGAAAACAGCCATCAGCATAGATGGCATGAAAGCTTCCAACGACAAAATCCGACGCGTGGGCGGATATGACAAAGCGCTCTACGCCATGGAGAAACTTAGCAGCGTCGGGTTGCTGGACTGCTTAGTCACCACCATGACCAAGTTTAACATTAACGATTTACCCCACACAGCCGCCTTAGCGGAGCAGTACCACGCGCGTAGCGTCGTCTACCACAACTTGGTCCCAGTTGGAAGGGCAGGCGAACACATGGAAGACATCGCCCCAACCCCCG
>JBNIDO010000044.1:0-21783 GCA_050108095.1 Bathyarchaeia archaeon | reverse complement strand
ATTAGAAAAATCAGTTATATTCAAGAAAGGCGTATACATCGTTCCCCCACCTGAAAAAAAATCTTTGTATGGTCCTTGATTATCGCGACGAAACTCAAAATGGAGAGTGCAGTCCATTTGGGTTGCTGTAAGATTGAGATATTCATTATTGGCTTGGATGCCGATTAATAGTTCATCGATTACTTGTTGGTTGCTTTTCTGGTTTGCAACGATGTTTGGCGGAAGAGAAGTTATTATCGCCAAAGCCAAACTCAACACTACAACCAACAGAAGAGCTCTTGCTTTCCTTCGAGAAATGTTTCTGGCGGCTCTTGTCAGGATTCCCATTTTCTCTCGTTCCAAGTTTCCAATGAATGCCATGTTAACTATTATTTCTACGTGAGAGGATGGATTGTACTACTGTATAGTACAGCCTCTTGACTGTCCGGGTATCAGGTTGAGGGTAACCTGTTGGGTGTTGGTTTGTTAGAGGCCGCCTCTACGCCAAGTTCTAACGGTTTCATAACTGAAAATCACAACTGAGATTACTGAGGCAACGACAAATATTCCATACACAGGCGAGAAAACAGGCGGAAGAAACACAAGCTCCAGCACTAAAACCGCAACGGCGAACAGAAGGTAGGGAAAGTGTCGGGGGATCAGGAACCGACTAATTTTCACGCAGTTCTCCAGTTGCACTCGGTTGATAACATAGTCACCCCATTCGCGCTTGACTAGACATGCGGCTTCCAGTTTGGCTAGGTGATGCTGAGCTATTGAGGGGCTGCTAAGTTTTAGGGTTCGCTGGATTTCTCTGATGCCGAGGGGTTTATTTGCTTTGAGCAGTAAACGGTAAACGTCAAGGGCAGTTCCTTTCAGGCTCTCAGATTCTTTCTCAATCATGATTGTACCCCTTTAAAAAAGAAATTACAGCATTATCCCTTAAGCAGTTTCCGTACGTTTAAACCGTTGACTACATAAACTTGCAAGTGGAAGAATCAAAAAAGAAGGCGAAAACGGTTAGTCGGGATGATTAACCGTGGAATTGCGGGCGCTTGGACAGGTACAGTGGCAGCGGCAGAGGCTTGAAGGGTTTACCAGCAATTTTCTCAGACACCTTGCTGATGAGTTGCTCTGTGGTTAAGGCTTCCTGTTTGCCCTTCTCTTCCCGTACACGAACTGACAGCGCGCCTGACTCAATTTCTTTCTCGCCCACAACGATGATGTAGGGCACCCATTCCTGCTCTGCCTCACGGATCTTTTTCTGTAGGGTAGAGGAAGAATCGTCTATGTCTACGCGGATACTGTGAGCGGCGATTTGCTGGGCTAACTCGGTGACTTTGTCGAGGAACTTGTCCGAAATTGGGATAAGCCGTACCTGCGTAGGCGACAGCCACAACGGCAGCATCGGAGCCTTACCCGTCATCTGTTCACGGTAAGCCTTCTCCAAAAGCGCGTAGATGTCGCGTTCGATGGCGCCGCTTGGGCTACAGTGCAAGATGAGCGGATACTGTTTTTCGCCTTTTTCATCCACGTATTGGATGCCGTAGCGCTTGGCGTTTTCAACGTCAATCTGGTCGGTGCTTAGGGCTGCGGCTTTGTCTTGGTTGTCAACGAAGTTGAGGTCCCATTTCAGGGCGAAATAGAAGAACCGCTCGTTCCAGACCTCTGCTAAGATTGGCTTGTCGAATTTAGCGGCGATTTCAGCGATGAAGTCTTTGTGTTCAGCGTAGAAGTCTTTGGTGAAGCGCATGGCGATTTCGTAGTCGTCTTTGACTAAGCCGATGTTGGCTAATACGCCGATGGAGAGGTCGAAGCGTATGAGAAACTCCTTCTTGGCTTGGTCGAGGTCCATGCAGAATGCGTGACAGTCGGGCATGGTGAACGCTCGGAGGCGTTTGAGCCCGACGACTTCACCGCTTTTTTCACGGCGGAAGCTGTAGCGGGTTAATTCGTAGAGTTTGATGGGCATTTGTTTGTAGCTGAACTGGGCGTCGTGAGCCATCAAAAACTGCCCAAAACAAGCTGCAAAACGCAAGAACAGCTCCTTATCTTCCGATTTGAGCACGTATTGACGGGCTGGGAAACGGTTAAGGTAACTTGCGAGGCTGGGGTGGTTGAAGTCGTACATGATGGGTGTTTCGACTTCCATACCGCCATACTCCGCCACACGCAGACTCACGTACTGCTCAAGAAGCGATTTAATCATGCGCCCCTTGGGGTACCAGCGGATGTTGCCCGGGTCGCTTCCTGGTTCATAGTCGGCGATTTCAAGCCGCTTCATTAGCGGTACATGAGGCGGCATCTGGGTAACTGCACGGGTCTTCTTAATCTCGTAATTACTAAACTTCTGGAGGTTACCATGTCCCTTGAACTTGAACCCTTCAATGGGCACCAAGCTGCCGTCGGTTTGCAGGATATGCCAATAGGATTTCATAGTGTCCTCGGCTTTTAGTGCTGCAGAGACTGGTTCTTCCTCTTTCTTGGCTTCACATGGCGCCTGACCTGCCGCTGCCGGGGGCGCTGCTTGGGCTGCGGTGTAGCTGCGCGCCATCTCAGCCAATGGGTGCCCTTTGATGGATATGGTGAATTGTTTGTTCCATCCAAAGGGTGCACGGTAGGTTTCGATGCCCTTTTGCTTGGCGTAGGCTTCCATGTCCTTGATAACTGCAAGCGCCTGAGAAGGCTGGCTGAGGTTGCTGCTTAGGTGTGCGAAGGGGTAGATGAGGATGCGGTTTACTTTGAGTTTGCCCAAAAACGCACGTGCGTCGTCTATGGCTTTCTGCGCCAACGACGAGTTGTCGCCTTCCTCCACAGCCGTGAATAACACCACGACTTCTTCTACGCGGGTTTCCTCTTTAGCGGCTTCTTCGGCTATGTTGATTTCTTTTTCGATGGGTTTGAAAACTATAAAGTTAGAATGTAACTGCAAAATCCGCATGGTGCTTCACGCCTCTTAGCCGTAACGCCATTTGTCAAGGGTCTTATCTTTCTTGGTTTTCTTCTTGTATTCTTTGTAGTGTTCCTTGCAGAGGTAGGCACGTTTTTCGTTTCCAGCCTTTATCCCTGCTGCTTTAACTTTTTCAACTGGCAGGGAGCGGACTGCTTCTTGACCGCAGACACTGCATTTGACGCCTTTTTCGATACGACCCAAACGAAATCACGCTCGATAATTGTGTTACTACGCTATTATTTCAGTATTGCTTAAGTTCTTTTTCATGCAAAACCGTGGCTCTTCGGTAGATTTCCTCTTTTTTGCCGAAGTAAGTGGAGCCCGGTGCCTCCACGACACAGGAGGCGGAGGCGGAACCTACAGCGGCACACCAAAGCGTCTCCTTCTGACGAACATACTCAGTTAAGAAGCCGCCGATGAAGGCATCTCCTGCGCCAGTGGGGTCAACCAGCACCAGCGATGGACAAGCCGCTATCTTGTATTGTGCACCCTCAACGGAGAGCACGGAGCCTTTTTCACCCATGGTTATGATGACTGTTTCTACGCCCACATCATGAACAGCTCTGATGGCGTGTTTGAGGTCAGTTTCCCCTGTCAGGGCAAAGACCTCAAGTAGTGAGGACTTGTAGATGTTGATTAAACTGAAAATGTGGTTATCAACCAAAGCGTTGTCTGAGACATTGCCTGCTTCATCGAAGCTACGTAGCAACCCCTGCGGGTCAAGCGAGAGCAAGTCTGCGGATTTCTTGAGTTCCTCAGCCACTTCATAAGAGATTTCGTTAGCTATGGGGCCCAGATGGACAACTTTGGCATGGTAATCTTTAGGTAAATCTTCAAGGGTCAACGGGCAACCTTTGCTTTTGAGCTTGAGTGTGCGGCTGGCGAAGTCTGGGCTGTAGGTTAATTCAAAACCCGTTGTTGGCTCTTCAGGATGCTGGATAACAGCTGAGAGGTCGATGCCTTCCCCTTGGAGCCACCAAAAATACGCCTGGGGAAAAGCTGCGCCAACACGGGAAATCACTCTGACCGAGGCGTCGAGGCATTTTGCTGCAAGGGAGGTGTAGGTGGCTGCACCGCCTAAAATGTTGAGGGGTGCCTTGCGGGTTGGTAAGTGGATGGTGTCGGCTGAGAAGTGCCCTACAACTGCCAAATCGAAGCTTGATACCGCCATGTCTGTATCCGTTTCCAATATCTGAGTAGTCCTATATAGGATTAGCCTAGCTCGTAAAGCATGATTCAACCAAGTTATCATCTGTAGACTCAATTTTGGGCTGGGAAAGTTTAAATCCGTTTTCTGCGCTTTGTGGTTAGGCTATGGCATTAGCCTTGGCACCCTGCCAGAACCGCAACCTATCGGAAGCTGATAATGCCTACCACAAAAACAGGTGGACACAAAATTGAAGTGGATAGAGTTCGGTCTCTTGGTGGTAGGCGCAGTTGTAGGAGCCTTCTTACGGTACAAAATCGTCGAATCACCCATAGCAATCTATGGGTTGCCAGTTAACGTGCTGGCAGTCAACGTCGTCGGCAGCTTCATACTTGGACTGTTTTCGATTCTCGCAGTAACCCTGAATTTGGCGCCACAGTACTCGCTACTTGTCGCGGTTGGCTTCTGCGGCTCCTTCACAACCATGTCCTCATTCGCGTTGGAAACCACTAACCTAATGGAAGGCAACCAATTTATCCTCATGACACTCAACATATTAGCGAACGTGGGCTTATCGGTGGCCGCCGTCATGGGCGGCAGAGCAGTGGGCAACGTGGTAATGGAGAGGTTTATGCGTTGAAGATGAAGATGTGGCAACTAGTGATTCGCATTAAAAAGAACGATGAAGTAGGCGGCAAACGCCTCGAGAAACTCATCATGGATTGCCTCCAAAAAGCCCACATCGAAGGCGCAACAGCTTGGACGGGTGTGGATGGCTTTGGGAAACGGGGCAAATCTACTCTGCGCTTCGAAGGGGTGACAGTTAACATGCCCCTGATCATCGAAGTGGTGGATAAGCAAGAGAAACTGGAGCCGCTACTACCCGAACTCAAACAGATTATAGGCGACGACGGGTTAGTGACAATCCAAGAAACCTTCGTGATCTAAGTCGGTAAATTATGGGACAAATGACTTAGCTGTGCTTAGTCATATAGAGTGAGAGTAAAATGGAAGCTGCTAAGAAGAGGAAAAGGAGTAATAGGAAACCTCTCTTAGCAGCGTTCATAGTTAAAGTTGGATTTGGTTTGAGTTAAAAGGGTTCTTGTACAGGTTTGTTGACTAAGTTAAGTCCAGAAACCTTGACTAAACTCTCAGCCCCAAAACAAACTCGAATTCTACAAGCAGTTCCGATTAAACGCCAAATAGTCATGAACTAAATAGCATAATTTTATAAAAAATGAGTTCTAACATAGAATCAGGCATAGAAATGAACGTTTTAATCGTTTACGGCACCCGCTACGGCGCAACCACAAGCACCGCAGAAGAAATCGCCAACATACTGCGAACAGAAAACTACGCTGTAAAAGTGGTCAATCTCAAAGAAGAAAAAATCAAAGACATCTCCCCCTACGAACTCGTCATCGTAGGCAGCGGTATGCAATTGGGCAAATGGACCAGTGAAGCAGAAGACTTCCTCAAAAAACACCGAGAAGAACTCTCAAACAAGAAGCTTGCTATCTTTGCCTCTACCATGAAAATGGTGCCGCAAAAAGAGGGCAAACCAGAAGAAGTTGAGAAAATCCGTAAGGCTGCTCTGGATGATATAATCACCAAGTACAACCTGCACCCTATATCGGCAGGCTTTTTTGGAGGGGTCTTAAACTATAACAGGATGAACTTTCTTTTCCGACGAACATTGGGGGCGCTTAAGCCTCAGTTGGAAACGGACGGTTTCAAGGAAACTGAGCAGGGTGTCTATGAACTGCGGGATTGGGATGAAATCCGCGGCTGGGCAAAGGAGTTGGCTGTTAAGGCAGCCTCGTAGATAGTGCTTTTTGGTTTTTGGACAAGAGCCTTTTTATCTTCTAAGTCCTAAGAACGCAGTTTAGAGAGGAGAATCCATGAGAAAAAGCGTAAAAATAGTGTTAACAGTATTTGCGGTGGCGTTAATTGCAGGTTTCACCTGTTTTAGCCTAGTAATCTTTGATGTCCCAGGCAGCTTAGCCACAGGTACGCATCCGCTACCCAACGGAGCAGCCACAGGCAAAGCCATCGTAGTCTACGACCCAGGCTTGACAGGAGGCGCAAAAGACATCGCAACAAAAATCGGCTATAACCTCCAAGACGCAGGCTACGACGTGCTCTTGGCGGGGGTAAAAAGCTCATCCGCAGCCGACCTGTCAGGTTATGATGTGGTTGTTGTTGGCGGTCCAATTTACGCTGGTAAACCCGCAAGCACCATACAAGCATACCTCGACAGCTTCACGCCGCAAGCAGACGCAAAAATAGGAGCATTCGACTACGGCAGCGCAAAAATCGACAACGCAAACCAAATCGCAGTCCAACAGGATGTCGCCCCCTTACCTACAAGCAGCACTGTAACCTTGAATGCGGTCGTCAAAGCAGTTACAAGCGAAGATTCCACGACGCAACTTCAAAGCTTCGTTAACAGCTTGCTATCGTAAAATTAGGGTCTACATTCTCATTTTTAATTTCCTGTTGCTGGCTTGCCTTTTTTGCATACGGCAAGATGAATTCGACCAGCAAGAGCACTATAATAAGAGCTATAACCAAGGGCAACCCCCAAGCATTGTTCCTCAGAAACAGGGTGATGTGACCAAACATTGGAATACGCATAACAACTTTGCCAATCACTAGGTCCTGTGGTACACCTTGACCGGTGTGCCAAAGAGTGTTTGAATCATAATCCTGTGACGAAGGCATATCGGGCCACTTTACGCTGGGATTGCCGTCGCCTTTGGTTTGGAAGTATAGGGTGCCGTTGATTTCGTAGCTTGTAACTACGCGGTGGACGATGGGGGTGGCGTCTGGGTTGTTAGGGTTTTGGTAGACAATGATGTCGCTGTTGGGATAGTTGGTGTTTAGGTCTTTGGGGTCCACGCCTTGGATGATGATTATGTCTCCGACGTGTAAGGTTTGCTCGAAAGTGTGGCTCCAGCCGTCGCATGCGCCGTCATAGGGAACACACATGCTCCCGCTCTCCACAACGCGTACAGGAACATCTGTGTTCAATGCAAAGCGCAAACCGAAAAAGAACCCTAAAACTACAACAACGATGATTCCGATGACTATTGCAGACTTTACGTATTCTTTGCGGCTGGTCTTTTTTTGGTCGCTCATTCAGCTTCAGCTGTTAACTTGTAGTGGAATGCGGTTACTCTTAATAAACAACATTCTAGCTAAAAGCTACAGCAAACAAGAAATATCGGCAACAAAAATTGTTGTTTTCAGGTTAAAGCATGCTTGGCATAACTAGGACACAGAAAGCTTACTTCCTAATCATATGTGCAATGGGATTCTTTGCGATTCTAAGTACCACTATGTCAAAGAACCCTGTGCTCAAACCCTTCGCTACCAGCCTAGGCACCCCCGACGAGTTACTGGGCATCGTGGCTTCAGCCTCAACAATCCCAGGCATACTCGTTAGTTTACCTGCAGCTTCACTCTCTGACATATTTGGGAGACGAAAAATGCTGTTGGTCGCTGCCTTGGTCTTTGCTTCTGCGCCCTTTCTCTACTTAGGCGTCGACTCATGGTGGACACTGGCGCTTGTGCGCTTCTACCATGGCTTTGCCACAGCCATCTTTGTCCCAGTTGCCGAAGCCTCCATCGCTGAGTTGTTCCCGACAAAACGAGGAGAACGCATTTCGATCTTTAATTCCGCCATGGCTACAGGCAGAGCGCTAGCGCCTTTTTTGGGCGGCTACATATTATTCGCTACAGCGCAGAGCTTCTTCACCCTCTACGTTGCAGTGGGCATCGCAGGCGTAACAGCTTTCGTTGTTGCCCTGTTATTTTTAGCTGAAAAGAAAAATCAACTTAGAACGCAGCAGACAAGGGCACCAACTCGACGAATGTTTAGTGGCTGGCTTACATTAATCAGAAACACAGGCATTGTAGGCGTCAGTTTCGTGCAGGCAGTGCAATACTTTGTTTTTGGCTCTGTAGAGTTCTTTTTGGTGGGTTACTTAACCGATGTTGTGGGGCTCAACCTCCTCTCGGTTGGGGTCATAACGGGAAGCGAGATTGTGGCGCTTGTGGTCGCCCGTCCCTTCATCGGACGCATCTCAGACAAAATAGGACGCGCCAAACCGATCATTGCAGGCACAGCGGCAAGCTGCATACTGGTGGGGGCTATTCCGTTTACAACCGACTTTACTGCGTTATTGCTCTTAGCCATCGGATATGGCGTCTCCTTCGCAACGGTGCTGTCCTCGACCGCTCCGCTTATCAGTGAGCTTGCACCTGCCACTTTAGTCGGCGCCTCCATGGGATTCCTCGCCACAACCATGGATATAGGGCAAACATTGGGGCCCATAGTTAGCGGCGTAATCTTTGCTACCAGCCTACGGTACCTCGGCTTGTTCCTCTCGCTAGTGGTGTTCTTGATAGTTTCGATCGTCGTCTTTGCGTGGTCCAACAGAGCAACAAAAAAGAGCTAGGCCCACCGTTTCCGCAGGAAGCCCATGGCAGGCGGCAAAACCAAACTCGCCACCACCAAAAACATAGCGGCGTAATGCATGGGCAACAAGACCCCCGCGCCCAGGGCGTCCGAGTTGACCATGAGCCCGTAATAGGTGACTGAGTCCACTCCGAATGCCACAAACCCTGTCCAAGCGTTGAGGAACAGAAGGCTTTCAAGCAGCACCGCAAACAACAAAACCGCTCCCGCAACGACCAGCACAAGCTTAACCAACTCAATCCTCCGCTTCCCCATCGAATCAAGCAGAACTGCGCCTTTGTCAGCTATTGAAGCAGCAAGTAAACAGAAAAACGGCAACGCCGCATAATTGTACTTGAAAGCGCTGACATAGGGCACGGTCAAGTGGAACCCGAACACCAAAAGCATATCCAACCCCATAATCACCGCCACAGTCAAGAGGCACAGAGCGTCCAAACGCAGAAGCCCCCCAAGCCGTTTCCTGTACAATGCCGCCAGTGCCAGCGAGAAAAAGCCTGCAAGAAACAGAAACAACCCCGCACTCTTCACAAAGATGATGGGCAGAAATAGGGGTGAGGGGTCGGCGACTAAGACGGGGTGGGTGAAGTCGCTGCTTAGGTAGACGGCGAAGAAGTTCTGATTTGCCAAGCCCCCGAACCAAATCGCCTGAGCAACAACTGTGGGTAAGAGGAAAAACAGGATTTTTCTGCCCGAAAAATTGAAGGTGCCCTCTTTTTTGCCCCAAACCACCAAAAGCAACAGCGGAATAAGGGCGAAAACGGCATAAAGCTTGGTTAAGAATGCTAACGCAAAAAACACCCCTGAAGCCAAAACCAGACGCTCAGAGTTGCGTTTAACCGCCAAAACCCCCAAAATCAAAAACAGCAGGCTCAAAAAGAGGGATTGATTATCGATGAGGAAAATGCGTGACATGTAAACATGCCAGGGAATCAAACCGAAGAGGGCAGCCGCCACCAACCCCGTCCGCTTGCCATAGAGCACCGTACCCAAGGCGTAGACGAGGGCGACACAGCCTAATCCAAACGCTGAAGCCACCGCGACCCCGTTGAGGTAGGATACACCGAAGACGCTTAAGAGTGGGGCGACGATGTAGAAGCCCAGCGGCGGCTGATTAATCATGAGTCCATTATCAACGTAGGGAAAACCAGTGGTGAGGATGCTGGTTGTGGCTTGGTATTCGAGTTGGCTGTCCCAGTTAGTGTAGGTGCCCATGGAAACCGTGACTAGGAGGCTGCCTACTAAGACTCCGATTAAGGGGAGGTGCGCCGCCAAGAACGCGAGTTTTTTTTCCAACTTTGGGTTCCCAGCCTAAGCATCTGTCGCTTTGCATTTTAAAATTATCCCAAAACAAAACCTATCAGGGCAACGATTATATCGCTCTTAATGTGTAAAATTTTAGAGAGAACAACATGAGTCACAATCCCATTAAACCGTCACCCGTCATTTATGGCATAGTAATATGGGTAATCCTAAACATCCTGTTAATGGCGACTATACTGCTTAGCGGCGACTGGCAAGACCCAAACAACTACATCGAAATCGCCCTTTGGGTCATCTCTATCCCAGCGTTGATTTCGCTTAGGAAATGGGGATTTGCCTTTGCGATTTTCACTTTTGCTTACACTCTGAGCACAAGCATGGGCATCTTGATTTACTACCTCGCAGTGGACTTTGCGGTTTGGCCAAACATCATCCGAGTCGCCATAAACATCCCAGTCATAATCTACCTTTTCAAAATGCTCTTTGAGGGCAAAACCAAGTAGAAGCATCAAATAGCGTCTTGAGCTGCCAACCATTTCCTCTTTTGTAGTAGAGAAACAGGTTTTGTAAAGTCTTCGTCTGTTCCATCTTTTTTGATTCTCTCTGTAAATTTTCGTCTGTTTATTGGTTCCATTAGCGGTATTGCTTTTCGGGGAACAACCTCAAAGGTATAAAGAACCCCATCAACGCCTAAGCCATTCATCAGTTTCTTGTTTTTATATGAGACATCTTGAAAGTAAATAACGTCAATGCGTTTGCATTCATTTAGTTGTAAATCACATTCATGCTTTGGAAAATCACTATCAGCCACCATTTGCCTACAATGGGAAC
Source organism: Bathyarchaeia archaeon (assembly GCA_050108095.1). Taxonomy (GTDB): domain Archaea; phylum Thermoproteota; class Bathyarchaeia; order Bathyarchaeales; family Bathycorpusculaceae; genus Bathycorpusculum. Next base: position 11,130 of record JBNIDO010000044.1, on the reverse strand, counting down.
ATCTAACTATCATCATTAAACCCTTCATCTGAAGACGGAAGTCTCTTAGCTCCAAATTTGTCAATTGTTTTATGCATTTCTTCAATCAGTTTCTTTTGGTTAACATTATCTCTGCTTAACTTATCATTTAATTCTCTGAGTCTTTTGTTTTCCTCTTGCGATTCTTTTAGAGCAGCAGTCAATTTTTTGGGGATAATTACACTATACGATCTTGCTCGTTCAATATAGTCAAGGCATTCATAAGCATGATCCAATCGTGATCTCGGATTTACTTCTAAATCTTTATACAACAAATATGTTGAGACTGCCCAAGCCACTAGATCAGCACAAGTGTTAGACCTCTCCTTTTTAATCCCGAGAATATTTTTCTCTGTCTTATCTGGCATTGTAATTCTCAGGTTCAAGGCTTTTGGCGATAAGATAATATCTCCGCTATGGAAGTCTCTGACGAACTCATCCATAGCCGCTATCACAGCACTCTCTTTTAGGTTAAGACCCATGTTTGGCGTAATAGTGCTCAACTTCTTCTCTTTCTCCTAACTACGGCAACTCTCTCATCTTCGATAATTTCCATTCGCCACTCTAATTCGTCACGCTGTTTTAAGTCAAGGAAAGCGACTATTCCCTCTGGGACTGTAGCTCTTAATGATGGAGAGCCTGGTCTTGCTTCCGTTAGTTTGCTTTTCAAACTCATTTTATTTTTACCTCTACTACAATATACCTACAGGTAGTATTTATGTTTAGTTATCAATCAGCCAATAGGTTTATATGTGTAAATATATATGCTATTTATAGGTAGATTTGGATGCAAGCAAACCCAAGAGAAGAAAGGGGCAAAGCAATCGCACAGGGCAACGGACAAGTAAGACGCATAGACGAAAACCACTATGGAGTAAAATCCCAATCCCAACATGGCGAATACATGGTTAGCAGAAATGGCGATGAATGGGTTTGTGAATGCCCCGACAACCACTGGAGACACACAATATGCAAACACATCTTTGCCGTCGATTTTTCCATGCAGTTGCGGAAAGAGGTTTTAGCTCACGGTCAAGTAATCCAAGAAGTCAACATTTCAAACTGCCGATTCTGCGGTTCAAGCAATCTCAAAAAAGACGGCGTAAGAAAAAACAAGTGTGGCACTATTCAGAAATTCTATTGCCGAGACTGCCATCACTACTTTACAATAAACATAGGGTTTGAACGAATGAAACACGACCCCCACGCAGTAACAACAGCCATGCAACTCTACTTTTCAGGGGAAAGCCTCAGAAACACGATGAAAAGCCTAAAACTGTTAGGCATAGAGGTATCTCACCAAACAGTCTACAAGTGGATTCAAAAATACATCGCATTAATGAAAGAATACGTTGAAAACCTCAAACCCAATGTCTCAGACACTTGGAGAGCAGACGAGATTTTCATAAAAATTAGTGGCAATCAAAAGTATCTTTTTGCTATGATGGATGATGAGACACGCTTTTGGATAGCTCAAGAGGTTGCAGAAACCAAATTCAAACACGATGCAAGAAACCTTTTGCGAATGTCTAAGGAGTTAATGGAAAAGAAACCCTTGACCTTCATAACCGATGGTTTATTCTCATACAATGATGCTTACAAGAAAGAGTTTTACAGTAAACAGAACCCAAGAACTCAGCACATACGCCACATTACTATCCGAGGTGACAAGAACAACAACAAAATGGAACGCTTAAATGGGGAAATTCGTGACCGAGAAAAGACTATGAGAGGCTTGAAAATTAATGAAACCCCTATTCTTCAAGGCTACCAAATTTTCCATAACTATGTTCGCCCTCACATGGCATTAGAAGGCAAGACCCCTGCCGAAGCATGCGGAATAAAGGTTGAGGGAAAAAACAAATGGTTAACCCTAATTCAAAACGCTAGCAAAGAGAGAAAGGGTAGCGGATAAAGACTTAAGGACAGTATTGCGGCTTGTCTCGGTGCAAGAGGGGCATGATAAAGGCTTGAGTTCTCCGCTATCCCTCTACTTATGGTGTTTTAAATGGGATATTCCACGCAAAATGCCGAAGGACATCTTGATTTTTATTGCCGAGGCTAAGCTTGATTCTTGAAATCTTTTCTTTTTCATACTTTGCTTCAGCATCAACTACGAATAGCTTAAACTTACCTTTTCCTGCCTTTTTAGTAATTACTGCAAGTTCAATTTCTATTGGTCCAATTAATGCAATGTCACTATTATCAGTAGCTTTTCTTATACCTTCTAGTGTTGAGTTAAGAAAGTCTGTTAGTTCCTCGCCATTTTCAACCATTGTTTTCACCATTTAAGGTAAAGGAACTTTTTCATGGTTATGTGCTTTTTTTATCAGGTCAAGGATTAGGTCAATGCGTTCTTTATCCTTCAAATCAATAGCTCGTTTTTTTGTATTTTTTAGGGATTGCTCTGCGTTCTCCCATTCTTCACCATACATATTCCATTTTGCTATTAAAACTAAATTATCAATATCCTTTCTCTTTTGTTCTTCAGAGATTTTAATTCCCCCTATTCCTTCTTGCGCTAACTTAATTTTTAAGGGTTTGCATAGCTGTATTGTTCAGAACTCAGACAACCAACCCGAAGAACTCAGATGCCCAGTCCCGCAACATTTGTCCTATATTGAAATTCTTTCTAAGCAGACGAAAATTTACATGGAGAGACGACAGACGTAGAGTTTACAGTACCGAGAAACATAATTCTAATATTAGCCGTCTGCAATCTCTATGTTCAGCACCGTGGGCCGGTCGTCTAGCCTGGTTAGGACGTTGGCTTTACGAGCCAAAGGTCGCCGGTTCAAGTCCGGCTCGGCCCACTTTAATTTTACAATCGGAGCCTGAACTGCGCTTATTTGGTTTTGACTATAATCTGTAGCGGTTAACCCTGAACCATCAAGATTTATTATCTCATGCTGCATTTATGCCTGCTTAGCTTTAATGCTGTGGGGAGCACACGACCATAAGCTTCGAAGGTTTTTGGCCCTAGGATATCATCGATGGTATCCCATGAAACATAAAGCACTTGAACTTAGAGGGGCGCCTCTGAGTACCAATTGCACATGCCCAGAATCACCTAATGTTAAGCAAAGTGTTTTATTCAATTTACACATAGAAATATGATAATTGAAGGTTTAATTTTTGGAAAATAAATCCAACCACCGAGAATCAATTAAATCTGAGAAGCTGTCAGAGCTAACATTTGAGAATAGCTTAGACGCCATACTATTAACTATACCTTCTGACGGCAGTGTAATAATGGCTAATCCAGCAGCCTGCAAAATGTTTGGCATGACAGAAGACGAACTCAAGCAAGCTGGACGAAAAGGAGTTACAGTAATAGACGATACTGCGCGCGCTGCTTTAGAACAAAGGAATCGAGAGGGCAAAGTAACAACTGAGCTAACGCTTAAACGAAAAGACGGCTCAACCTTCTTTGGTGAACTGGCATCCAAAACATTTACAGATAATGATGGCACCAAAAAGGCAACTATAGTGATCAGAGATATAACCGAGCACAAAAAAACAGAGCAAAAATTACGAGAAAGTAGAGACCGCTTAGAACTTGCTCAACACATAGCGAACTTGGGAAGCTGGGAATTTAACGCAAAAAAAGATGAAGCCCTATGGTCTAAGCAACTCTACGATATCTTCGGGTTAAATCCAAAGACAAGGGCACCGAATATCGCCGAATACTCAAAGCTTATTCATCCAGACGACCTTAAAATGGTGGTGGAAAGAAGTGAAAAGTTCCAAGCTAATGCAAGACTTGGTGACACAATAAGCTTTGATTACCGCATAGTAACGCCACAAGGCTTGACTAAATTTATACACACCGGAAGACAAGTTATAGAAGTCGATTATGACGATAAACCTTCAAGAATAATGGGAATAGAGCAGGATATTACGGACCGTAAAAATATCGAGCAACAACTTGAGCAGTACTCAAAGAGCTTAGAGATGCTTGTTGAAGAAAGGACTAAGGAGCTTAGGGAGAAAGAAAGGCTGGCAGGCATAGGAGAAACTGCTGGCATGGTTGGGCATGATATCCGTAATCCACTTCAAGCCATTGTTAGCGAACTTTACATTGCAAAGCAAGTTATGCAGGAAGCTAAGTATAAGGATACAAAAGAAGCGTTTGAAAGCATTGATTTTATTCAAGAGCAAATAGACTATATTAGTAAAATAGTACAAGACCTGCAAGACTACGCAAGGCCTCTAATGCCTGAATGCCAAGAAGTAGACATATCCGATGTCTTGGTTAACGTATTCTCAACAATATCTCTTCCCGACAAAATCAAGCTTAAAGTGCATATCAAGGGAACACCCAAAGCCAAAACTGATCCAACTTTTCTGAAAAGAGCACTCACAAACCTGGTTAATAATGCTATTCAAGCTATGGCAGATGGCGGAGAGCTAACGGTTACAGCTTCAGAAAACGAAAAATCAACTATCATCACAGTTGTCGATACAGGCGTTGGCATACCTGAGAGTGTTAAGCCATTTATTTTCAAGCCTTTGGTTACCACTAAGGCTAAGGGCCAAGGATTAGGGTTAGCGGTTGTAAAGCGACTCGTAGAAACGCTTGGGGGTCAAGTACGTTTTGAAAGTCAAGAGGGAAAAGGCACAACATTCACAATAGAGCTTCTAAACCAATAAAACACTGTATATACCAAACCAACAGCTTCTTTACTACCGCTTGGCCGATTAGCTTAAAAACCCAAAACCACCATTATCCTCCAGAGGAGAAGATTTTGGACCTGATTGGATTACTGATACAAATAGTCGTTGCCATAATCGTCATAGCCCCCGTGCTTTGGATAGTAGGCAGAGCATTAGCAGGAAAACACAACGCCAAATTCACTGACGCCATCTGGATAGTCGTGCTGGGCATAGTTATCGGTTCAATCATAGGCTGGCTCATCGGCGGCATAATCGCTTCCATAATCATGTTCTTTGTCTGGCTGGGACTCATCAAGCACTTCTTCGACTGCGGCTGGATCAAAGCCTTCGTAATCGCCGTAATCGCCGTAATCGTCTTCGTGATCATTGTCTTCATTTTGGCGTTGATAGGGATAGGCATCGGCATAGGGTTAGGCGCGCTGGGCTTCTAGCACAGCGTCTCTTCACTATTTTTTTCAAATCTCTAAATCAAGTCTTATGGGGAATCAATTTCATTTTTACGGTTTTGTTAGTGCAGTAACTATTTGCCTGTCTGAGTGTACCATAATCGGGTTGCTCTACTAAAAAAATTAAGATTAAGTATTAATAAAGCTTATATTCGCATACCAACATAGCGCTCTCTTCGGCATAAGGGTCACCTATGTTCAGCCGAACACAATCACAAACAACCAAAAAATATCCCCTCACATGCAACAGACAAAAAAAGCTGGCAGTTCTCCTATTAATCACCCTGCTAGCAACAGTCTGCACCTTTACAGCTTTCAGTTTCTCAGGCACCGCCACCGCATCCGAACCCCTAACTGAACACTACATCAGCAAATTCGGCGGCAACGGTGCAGGAGCGGGACAATTCGTTTCTCCCATGGGTATAGCGGTCGACAGTTCAGACAACATCTACGTTTCAGACAATGGAAACGGCCGCGTAGAAAAGTTCTCGAGCACCTATACCTTTCTCGGTTCCATTGGCAGCAATGGCTCAGGCGAAGGCCAACTATACCATCCCGCAGGTATCGCCGTAGATTCTTCGGACAACCTCTATGTTGCCGACATGGGAAACAATCGCATTGTAGAATTCAATTCATCAGGGGCATTCATGCGCCAATGGAGCAGTCCTGCCTGTGGAGATATTGCGGTTTCACCCTCGGGAGATGTCTATGTTTCTGCGTTGACACAAAACCAAATCAGAGTCTATAGCCCAACCGGAAACCCCATTAACCAATGGGGAAGTGCAGGGTCAGGCAACGGCAACTTCAACAGTGCTTCAGGCGTCGCAGTTGACAGTTCAGGCAACGTTTACGTGGCTGACATGGGAAATAACCGCACACAAAAATTCACCTCAGACGGCACATTCATCACATCTTGGGGAAGCAGCGGTTCAGGCGACGGCCAATTCGCGGGTCCAATCGACACTGCCGTAGACAACTCAGGACACGTCTACGTTACAGATTGGAAGAATAACAGGGTAGAAATTTTCGACAGCGACGGCACGTATGTTGGCCAGTTTGGCACCGCAGGCACAGGCGACGGCCAGTTTAACGGTCCATGGCGAACAGCTTTCGACAGCGCCGGAGACGTCTATGTGGTTGAAATGAGCAATTGCCGGGTTCAAAAATTTAGTACAACCGTACCGTCAAATCCCACCCCGACTCCGACACCGACAGGCACCCAAAAGGTTTCAGCACCAGATATAGAGACAACGTCAGACCTCACATACGGTGCTGGCTATGGTATGAGTTTACTTCAAGGGTCCCAAGTTCACCTGAACCTGTGCGTCCGAAATATGAGTGATAGTACTTTCAATTCAACGGATTGGCAACTTAACCTTTTTTCAAACCTAAATGGGTCGGAATACGTGTATCAGGTTGGTTTAATTTCTATGCATCCCGCATCTGGGTTGCAAGGTTCTCCTTCATCGAAAGTTTACATAACCTGTTTGGGCAACACAATCCCCATTTACTTCTACGACTGCAGCTCTTTCGATATGGAGACAACCGACATAACCTACGTTGATGATGTGCCTGTTTTTAGCAACACTATAACTTTCCATGACATTGAGGTGGATACTTATGGACATGGCGATTCATCAGTTACTCTTAGCTTCACACAAACGTTCATCGCAAACTGGACCGAGTTCAAGATTAAATCAATAGTTTCCGCTGACCTATCCAACCTAAAACTCTACACAAGCGGTGGCAGCGAGATACCCCATGGTTCCGACTTTGCACTCAATTTCAATTATGCAGTCGCCCTCTTTAACCAAACACAAGTTAATCTTCAAGGCAACGTCACCAACATAGAAGGGCAACCTAAATGTGTCCTTGAACCAACCGATATTTCTCCAACCAACGCTTACTACATAATCCCCGGCGTGGCCAACCTTAACTACACGCTCGCCAACATAGGCCTCGCTGATAACTATATCGAAACTCTAGGGGCCACACAAACTAACAAGGTAGCCTCTGCACGCTTCTACATCGACCCCGGCTTTGAATCCGCGAATATGCTTGAGACCTTCAGTAACTTGACGTATGGCTCAACCACAAGCATACTAAGCGACCCTATAGTTACAATAACCCATGAAAAAGTCGCTGCTGAGCCAGAGCCCACTTCACCCCCCACCACATCCTCGTCTAGCTCATCGTCGAGCCCCTCGTCATCTTCGGGTCCCCGCAGTTCAACACCCACCGTTCCCGAACTATCTATCCTTGCACTATCATCACTGATGCTTCTGATACTCTCTGCCGCAGCCGTCATCAAATTAAAGAGACACAATACATCCAGTATCGGTTCATAACTGCTTTTTGGGAATGGTTCCAGTTTTTGGACAACTCGTTCGCATGCTTGGTGCTAAATATCCCCACCTACTCTACCCTCTATCAAGGAAAAAAGAGGCAAGAAAATGCAAAAAACCAACCTGCTCCTGCTTTCGATAATGACAGCGCTTCTGGTAAGCAGCGCTTTCTGCACACTAGCAGCAGCCCAAGAAACAGGCGACACCTCCAGCGACTCAGTGCCACCAGACCCCACAACCCTCCCTGACAAAGACCACACCGCCGACAGCGACAACTCAACAACCACCACCCCCGACGACCAAACATACCATATCCTCGATGAAGACACGCCACTTATTGCTCCAGCTCCCGGTTCAGAAGCAAAAAACGGCGACTTAGCCACTGACTCTCCAAACTATGGCACTGTAGCTTTAGTCGTTGGAGGCGTGTTAGCTGTTACAGTGGGCTGTGTGTTAGGTCTAGTTTTTTATCGTAAGCAAGCAAATAAAACCCAAGTTTAACCCCTGCCATCTTTATCCCTTCTCTTTTTCTTTTTTGTGGTGGCTTGCAGCATTGGCGTCTTAACGGTGATTCTGTTCAGGCATCGTCGTATTTTTTGACAAATACCAGTTTGCGCCCGTGATTACCGTTAAAGGGGTCAGCCAGTTGCCGCTTTATTGGTTAGGGTTACCTGAGAGCCGAGAAGAGCAATCCATTAACAATTCCCATCCCGTACGGAATGGTTCCAAGAATTGAACAACTTGTTCGTGGGCTTGGTGCTAAATAAAACGCCTCCTATACCCTCAAATGCAAAAAAACAAGGAGACAACTAAACTGCAGAAAACAAAACTATTCGTCCTCTCAGTCCTAGCAGCACTACTGGTATGCAGTGCGTTTTCAGTCGCCGCTGCACAAGAGGAACCATCAACAACACCCTCGACCGCAGAAGACAACATATCAACCGCAACCGCCCCAGATCAATCACAGGGCACCCCAGTGGAAGGTAACCAATCTGACCCCAGCGTCAGCGATGAAGACTTAGCCCCGATACACGAGGTTGACGGAGTGCCTGCCTTTGGCATACCTCCAAACGAGAATGACCCAACACTTACAGGAGAAGAAGCCCAGTTATACTCGGCAAACACTGCAGCAGACAACAACAGCCAAGAGTACACATGGATAGCTACCGCAATTGGTGTAGTTTTGGCTGTGGTAGTCGGCGGCGTCATCGGCGTCGTCTATTTCCGCAAACAAGCCAAAGCTGAAAACTAAGCTTAACTGCCGATTTTATCCCTTTTTCTTTTTTTGTTGTTGCTATGGTACAGTCACATATTCTTAATACCGTTTAGAGGGGCATGAATACTGATTGGGTAAGTAAAGTTGGAGGTGACCTGATTGTCAAACGACCAAAACGACTTAAAACGCACCGCTCCACGCGTAACTGTGCCTGAACCTGAAATGACTGCGGATAAAAAGTACAAGTGCCCCATAGACCAACAAGTCTATGATAACAAAGAGGATTATGAGGCGCATTGCAAAGAGGAGCATGATGTGCTTTAGAAGCTGTAAGCTACCGCATCTTTCTTTGATTGGGTGACTTGCGGTTTTCTACAGCTTTTTTTATCGGATGGCCTCGTCTATTCTGGAGTCACGTTTGGTTTTTGTGACTTCTTTGAAAAGTTCTAGGCATTCTTCTTTGGTTGGTGCTTCGATGCCTATGCTGCCATAAGCACCGATGTCTATACGATATTTTCTTCTACCATCGCTTCTTTCTTCTTGACTCATTTACCCCTCTCCCTTCACTTAACAGATTTTATGATATTAAATCGGATAACTAACTATGTACACCTTATAAGCTTAATCCTTTTCCGCCCAGAAAAGCCCCGCTTCTCTTAGCATTAAACACCACAAACACCGCATACCGCATATACCGCCCAACCCTCGGAATCAAACCCGCCGCATCCGTTCCCAACTTACAAGTCAACGCAAACTCAAACAAACCCAGCGGCTCCACCTCGATGACGTCGCGGTCAAGACGCGTCCGCTCCAGCGTAGCAGCAATCAACTCTTTGGAGGCACGAAGCACAATCAACCTGTCCAACAGGGACCGCTGCCAAGAAAGAAACTTTTCAACTTGTTCTGCGGATAATTCTGCCTGTAACGCCTCGGAAGACTTAGAGACTACTGTGACGCTAACAGGGAAACCTTCTGCAAGTGGATACAATTCAGCGATTCTCTTAATCGGCACATCTCTGCCGCCTGCCAACTGCGATTGCAAACTCGCCAAAGACACAACTGCCTGCACTACTTTGGGTTCAAAAACCCCCACATCCACAGTCAACTTGCCCTCGTCAACACGGGAAATATAGCCCTTGAGCACCGTGCCCTCTTCGACCTCTTTGAGGCTGGCGGGGCAAACGCCGATTTCTTTTCGAATATAAGCCGCCGCAACGGCTTCATCTTCACCGGCAACGGAAACCTGCACCCACTTGTTGATTGGATTGCCTAAAAGTTTGACTTCGACGTCTAAATCGCCAAGTTGACTTTGGAGTAACTCATCTATCTGTTTGAGTTGGCTACCGTGGTATGCTTTAACGAGTAATGTCAGGTTCAATTGGGTTCGCCTAGCATCTGTGTTATGACGTTGTGGAGGTTTCTAACTCTTTCTGCCGCCTCGGTGAAGCCACCGCTTTCTAGTTTCTGAATCTCGGTCTCTATGGGGACGACTTTGTCGTGTTCTATGCGTTTATCGGCGTAGCAGACGACTTTTTCCTCCAGCGTCTGAGGCACATAGATGTCTTTGGGCCAACCCAGAGAGGCTGCTTCCTGCCCGGTGATGCCTGCGCCGACATGCCTCTTGATAATGTTAGCAACAGATGGGGGCAAACCAACCTTATGAGCTATTTGTGCCCCCACCACAGAATGTTCAACGCCGTGGGTTTTGGAGCGGCCTATGTCGTGAAGAATGGCGCCTGCTTCAACAGTTCTTAAATCAATCTGGTAGCCGTTGGCTTTGAGTTTTGATGCTATTTGCAGGGCTAACTCTGTTACTGCCAGGCAGTGGCTGACAACTTTGGCTGAACAACCAGCGTCCGTTAGGAGTTTGAGTGCTTGCTCCCTACTCGGAAGCTCCTTACTCACCCAGTTCCTTCCTTAAAATCTCCACTTTTACCGAGAGACGCTCAATCATGTCGTCGTTTGAAAAGTGCACCAGAGGTTTGCCGCAGCCGGAACAGTGAAAAACCAATTCAACGGCGTCTTCGAAGGGCACGCGTTTGCATTCATTGCTGCCGCAGTAGTAGAAGTCGTGGTTTTTTTCGTATTCTAAGCGTACGTTGAGTTTCTCCAGTACACGCCTTTTTTGGCTTAAAATGAAGCCTTCGAGTTGGTCGGGTTGGAGTTTCCAGTGAAAAATGAACCATCCTGTTTTGGGGTCGCGTGTTCTGCGTAGGCTGACAAGTGAGTGGTCATAGAGTTTGTAGAGGATTTTCCGAACGGAATTTAGGCGTATGCCGGTTTTGTTGGCGATTTCGTCATCAGTGATTTCTTCTACGCCCTTTAGATGTTCGATAAGTTTTACGGCGTCTTCTTCGCCTAGTGCCATAGCCACTTTGTTTAGGGTGGAATCATCGATGGTTGATAACATGCTCTAAAGTTCCCTTTA
>JBNIDO010000043.1:0-22740 GCA_050108095.1 Bathyarchaeia archaeon | reverse complement strand
TATTCAACAATGATGTTTATATACTATGTCAAAAAATGCTTACTGAACCATAAAAATTACGAGTTGAGCGCAATGAAAGAGCTAAAACCAATAGATTACAAAATTCTGTTCGAGCTAATGAAGGACTCGCACAGAAGCGACCGACAACTAGCCAAAGCCCTGGGTGTTTCCCAACCTACCGTGACCCGAAGACGAGCCATGTTAGAAGAGAACTTCATCGAAGGATACACTGTTATACCCAAATTCGGTCAAATCGGGTTTGAGATCGCAGCCATAACCTTCTTGAAGAGTAAACTCAAATACGAAACAGGCGACGAGAAAACTAAAGCCTTGCAGAAGATGAAAGAGTGGTACATGAAGCAAACCAACGTTATCCTGGTTGTGGACGGCAGAGGAATGGGTTGGGATGCAGTTTGCATTTCACTGCATGAAAACTTTGCAAGTTTCGCCGAGTTCATCCGAGCCCATGATTCCGAGTTGTCAGATTGGGTGGTTGAAAGCCAAACTTTCAATGCTGACCTCAAAGGCGGAATCGTCATCAAACCATTCCACCTCAAATATCTTGCTTCTCTGAAGCAACAATAAATTTCCTTTTTGCCCCCAAATTTTAAACTCTCCCTTTTTAATTAAACGCCTCTCTAAACTTACTGGCAACGCAACAGCTAAACTTCAAGCGGAATTATGTTTGAGTGTAGAATTGCTTAGTGGGGTTTAACTTTTTTGAGGAACCGCTTCTTGGGCAATTTGGGCTTTTTAACCCGTTCTGCATCCGCAGTCAAACCAATCAACCAGTACAGTATTGGTTCGGACCTAATATAAAATGAATGCAAAGAAAGGAAAAGTGGGCGGTTTATTCGCCGACTGGTTTCTTGTTTTTGTTGCCGAACCGCAGTTTTGCCGTGAGGATTTTCTCGGTTGCAAACAGTCGCGAAGCAATGTACATGATGACGACCGTGAAGGCGGCAACGTAGACGATGCCTAAGACGACGGTTAAGTAGTTGCCTGTGACGACTTCTTTGGCAGCGATGATGGGTTGACTGTAGGGGATTGCGTAGAAGACAGCTTGCAAGGGAAGTGGCAGCGTGTTGATGTCGAGGTAAATCAAGGCCATGGCTGGCAAGAAAATCAATGGGTAAATGTAGCCGACAAGTGCCTGTGCACCGCGGACGTTTTCGCTAAACGCCGACATCACAACTGCCAGCGCCAACGCAGAAAGCAACGTAAAGAACAGGCTTATCCCCAAGAGGACATAGCCGCTGAAGCTGGGTACAAGCCCTAATGCAACGAGGTTTATGCCTGCGCCTGTGGCGCTGCTTGTGATGCCAAGCGAAATCGAACCCAACATGTAGTTGTAGCCGATGAGAACTGTGACGGCGGCGACGCCTGCTACGATGATGGTGCTTGAAACTTTGCCCATCAAAATAGCAAATCGGTCAACAGGCGTTGTTAAGAGGGTTTCAAGCGTTTTTTCTTCTTTCTCCATGGCGACGCTGGTGGCGGCAATCTGCATCGCATACGTCAACATAATCATAATAGTAATCGGCAACGCAATGGACTGAGAAAGCATCAACCCGCCCAAAACGCTGGCGTCTACTCCTTCTTGGATTTGACCCTTGATGATGCTTGACTGTGAAACAACCACTAAGTCGGGTGCAACGGCGCGGTTAAAGCCTTCAACGAGGGCAGATACGCTTGAACCGCCGATGCCGCTAAAGATGCCCCCGCCGCCGTTGAATACACCGTAAACTGCGACAGTGCCCGTAACGTTGTAGTTGCCTGCAACATGCTCGGTTAAGTTGGCGCTGAAATCGGAGGGTATAACCACAAACATGGAGCTATTGTACTGCGTGAGCAGGGCTTGGTCAACGATTTGCTGTGGCTCAGCGTTGTTTATGACGGAAACTCTCATGCTGGCGTTCATGTACCTCACAAAGGTGTTGCTCCAGTTGCCGTTGTCGTTGTTCACAATTAGCAAGGTGGATTGAAGTGCCTCGTTCTGCGCGGTCTCCACAGCATAACCCAGCACTAGCCCCAAAACTGGGAACATGATCAGGGGCAAAACAATCATGCCTATGAGGATTTTGGGGTCACGCCCAAGCTCTTTGAGCTCTTTAAGCAGAATCGTTGTGAAGCCCTTAAGCATAGCCAACCACCTTCATGAAAACCTCTTCGAGATTCTCAGCTTTATACTGCCCTTTGAGCGCCTGCGGTTCGCCTTCAACAACCAGTTTACCCTTGTTAACAAGCGCCACGCGGTTGCAGAGGTGTTCCACTTCAAGCATATTGTGGCTGCTCAACAGGACGGTTACGCCGTGCTCTCTGACGTAGCGTTTGATGATTTCTCGGATCTGATAGGCATACATGACGTCGAGGCCGCTGGCGGGTTCATCGAGCACAGCCAACTTGGGCTTAGTCATCAGCGCCCGCGCCACAAGCAAGCGGCGTTTCATGCCTTTGCTGTAGGTTTTGGCTTTGTCTTTTAAACGGTCGCCTAGCCCACAGATTTCGGCTGCTTGAGCCACAACCTCTTTTATGTTTGTACCTGGCTGTGCTTGAAGTTTAGCCATGAAGTTGAGGTATTCCCAGCCTGTGAGGTTGGGGTATGCACCGGATTCTTCAGGGAGATAACTGAGGATTTGACGGGTTTTCTCAGGCTGCTTAGTAGCGTCTTGACCGAAAATGTTGATGACGCCGCCTGTGGGCTTGATTAGGGTACAGACCATGCGGATGGTGGTGGTTTTGCCTGCGCCGTTTGGACCGATTAAACCGAAAATTTCGCCAGATCTGATGTTGAAGTTTACGCCGTCAACGGCTTTTATCTGACCAAACTGCTTTGTTAACGAAACCGCTTCTACTGCATACGGCAAAGTATTCCCCTCTTGCCTCTTCAATAGGCACGTAGGATTTTAAGCCTTTTTGGTACAGCGCCTAGATGAGAATTGCAGTTTTGCGCTTATACTTCTTAGCCAGTTTAACTCGGCGCCTGTAGGCTAAGTAGGAACCAAACCACAACAGGGCTCCAAAACCAGCTACTTGAAGCAACATCCAAGGATCTAACATAGTCCCTCTCCCTTCGCACATGCTTTGTATGGATGACTTATTTATTTTTTCCTTATTTATCGAGAAAATCCCCCGCGCGCCTTAGACATTATTGATTTACCGTGGCTTTTTATCTCTGCTAAAATGATTTCGTACAAACGATATGTACTGCCACATCCGCACCCTGGTGGCTTCAACATAGCGCCATGTATTACAGGCGCTGAAAAACGTTGCAAACACCTTCACATGTATTCTTGTGGTGCCCCGTAAACCGCCACACCCGCACAGAGAGAAAAAAATAGATTTCCTTTCAAATGGGGGGAGGTGGGCAGAGTAACGGCGACTATCCGTTCGCTGCCTTGTTGGAACTGCTTGAAGAAGCCGCCTCAACCAGCCAGCAATGCAAACCAAACGCAGAACCCAAAACACAGCCGCCTGCCAAGCCCCCAAGAAGAAGATGAGCAAAGGCAGAGTTCTCTTCTTCTTAACGTAAGAAAAATTGTAAAAGGAAAGACTTAGAAGCCTAAAGCTTGTGCAAGTACCCCGGGGTTAATCTGTCCTGCTTTGAAAGTTCTGCCTGTCTTGGCATTGTTAATCATCAACAGGGCTGGAGCGAACAAGCCACCGTCGATTTTGTAGAAGTCTTTGCCTGCGTCGAGGAAGATTTGCAGGAAAGGTTTGCCGTAGTCTTTAGAGTTAACTGAGGGCGCATCCTTGACCAGTTGCTGCAGTTTAGCTTCGTCATCGTAGTCCACTGTTAGGTAGACGGTTCCGCCGTAGAGGATAACGTCGTTGGTTCTTGCCATCGCCACCTCAAAGTCTGGACCCACTGGTGGAATCGGCGCATAGCCCATCGCGTAACGGATAACTTTGGGGTCCAAACCCAGCGTGTGGAGTTTGTGGATACCAACTTCGACGACGCGGCCTGCAACCTGCGTTAACCCTGCAACACTGGCGGTTGGAGCAACAACCACAATCAAGTTTGACGCTGCGATGTTGCTGTTTTTGCAGACTTTCTCAATCAACACGTCGGTGGGGAGCACGTTGCTTTCAAGGGTGATTACGGCTTTGTCGGATTGGTCTGTGTAGCCGATTTCCTCATAGATTTCTTTGGGTTTTAATGCGATTGCGCGGACTGGGCCTGAGCCGATGGCGATGTTGTCGCCGTCTTTTATGCGCCAACCTGCAAACTGGCTACCCAGCATGGCAACTGCGGGGTAATCGGAGGTGATGGTTACGGAGGGAAAAGAGAGGTCGCCGTAGCTTTTGAAGCCTAACTCTGCTTTGCCTGCGCCGCCTAAACAGAGTTCAGTTAAAATTTTGCCTGCTTCGAAGCCGCCTGGCGCTTTAACGCCTGCGTCAACGATGGTGGCTCCGGCAGACGATTTAGTGATGACTACACCGTAAGATTGAGGGTTTTCAAGTAGTTTCTGAGCTTTTTCCCAAGCCCATTGGTTTACGCTTATGTTACCCATAGTTTTCACCTAAACAAGCATCCCATACTGGATGAGGCTTTAATATTAAAGTTAACGCTGCTGCAAATGCCTATGGTACTTGCGAGATGCCTGAACCGCCCGTGGTGTCTATGCTTCCCAACGTGGGGTTGCCTTTGTAGTAGAGGTGTGAGTCTCCGCTTAAGTCCCCGCTTATGGTGTCAGCGGCGTTGACGGTGGCTTGGCTTCCCCCGCTCAAATCAACTTGAGCATTGTTGATTTGGAAGTCTCCGAGGTTAAGGTTGGACCCCCCTGAACCCACCAAGGTAACGTCTACGCCTTGCCCGGTCATTGTGAGGCGGCTTCCCCCTGAGAGGTCGGCGCCAAAATTGGTTACCAAATTGAGGTTCTGAGCGTTGACAACTGACCCACCAGACGCCTGCACCTGCTCCAAGTTAGGCATGGTGACTTCAGCTTTTAATGCTGTGGTTTGATAGCCGCCTGGTTGCATCTGGATTTCTAAGGTGCTTCCAACCTTGTGGATATCAACGTACTGTTGGAGGTTGTCGTCAGTTGTGACTTTGACGCTGTAGATGCTTCCCTGCGTGATTTCGACGTTAAAGCCGCCGCTTGGAGACACAGCAGTGAAAACATCGATGTCAAAATTCTGGGTTGACAACTGCCCTGAACCAACGTGACCAAACAACCCGCCGCCCCAAACGAATACCAAGACGATTGCGACAGCTGCAACCGCCAAAACAACAATGCCCACAATCACCAAAGGATTTAGCGGTTTGCTCTCGTTTCTGCGCCTGTTTTCATAAGGCTGTTGCTGAATGGCGATGGGGGTGCCGCATTTGGGGCAGTACGCCATGTCTGGCTCAAGTTTGGTTCCGCATTTTCGACAGTAACTCAATTAGTATCTCCATTTTGTACTTGTATGCCTATACAAATAAGATTTTCCATCGCTCTGGCGACCCCTTTGTTTCTCACGGAAGCCCTTGTTGTAGGCACCTCACAGTCACAACCTCTAAAGAACCACAGCAAAATCTAACTATTTGAGGTTGAACCCTTGAAAATTGCGATAATCGGAAAAGGCCATGTTGGAACTGCCCTCTCAAAAGGCTTAAGCCGCTGCACACGGCGGCTGCTTCTGCGTGGAGCCATGTTGGACGTGGGGAGTAAATCGCTGATGCCACACTGCAACAGACGCCAAAACAAAGTGTTTCCCAAAAAGCAACCGCCGCCTCAAACATTCTTGTGGCGTCCCGTAAAATGCCACACCCACATGACGAAAAAAGGAAACAGTTGCTCAAAAGGTTCTTCGGCTCTACTTGTAGTTGAATCCACAACCAGCATGCAACCTGAAAAAACAACTGAAAACTAAACAGAACCGCCCTCATTTACCGCTGGTTGTTGTTGTGTATAGGGGGTGCCCTGCAACAACAACTAAACAAAAAATTGACCACTGACTTGCAAGGAAGGCCGATGAAATTTATAACCATACCAACCATCAATATACATAGACAAACTTGAATCACACCAAAAAAGCCGCCTATGCAGCCGCAATTTCAACCCTTATCCTATTGGTGATGCTCTCCAGCACCCCAATCCATGCCCAAACAGGTACACAGATCCATTTCACAGTCGCCGACAAATTCGCCATCCCAACCCAGAACAGCACCATCACGTTTGCCCTCAACGGCACATACACTTCGGCGACGCTGGAAGACGACACATGGGCGTTTAAGGAACTGCGGTTTGACGACCCGAGAATCCCATATTTCGACCTAAGCGGGGTGCAAAACGTCGGCGACCTAAGAGTTTCTGCTCAAAACTGCAACCTTACAGTGTGGATTTACCTAAACGTCAACTTCTCCCTGCCAATCTCAATGCTCAACTACTACGTGGAGGGCAACGGCATTCAAACAGTCAATTTAGGCTTAAACACCACTCTCCCAACACATGCCAGCGAATGGGGCGTGATAGCGGGTGATGACGTGTTTTTGTCGCAAGGTCAAGGGTGGACGCTGCAACCCGACAACACCGTAACTGTCTATCCACCAGCCCCAGGCAATGTAACCGTCATGCACTATGACTTTAACAATCCAGAGTTCCAAGAATCACTGCCGTTTTGGCTACAGCACTATGTAGCTTTGCTTACAGTTATAGTAGTAGCTGCGGTGATCGCGGCAGCAGTCGTAATCAGAGTTAGAAAGCGCAAAGCAAGCTCAAAGTAGCCGTTACGGCGGGGTATCCTGACACTCCTTCTCTTTGCTGTCCCTATACGGCGTAGTCAAAACATCTTTGACGCGGTTAGTAATCACTGGACCCAACCCGTGCACCGCCTTCTCCCAATCATCAACGTTAATCAAAGCGTTCATCGGAGTCTGGTAAGAATCCAAAAGCGCCATCGCCTTCTCACGGCCAATACTGGGCAAACTCGCCACAAAATACACCTGCGCATCCGAGAGCGTATCGCATTTTTTGAACGCATGCACCACTGCGCTGCGTTTCTCCACAACCTGTTCTTGGCGGGCGGCGGTGTAGAGGAAATCGATGGTTTCTTTTTGGCTAGCGGTGTTAACGATTGCGACGCCGTTTTTTGCGAGGTTGAACATAGCTCCCCAGATGCTCTGCGGCTGAATGTTGCTGTACTTGTAGATTATGGGCAAGTAGCCTTCCAATACGATGAGCGATTTAGGATAGACGTCTTTTAAGCGGAAAAGCTGCTCGAAAAGATAGCGTCTTGTGAGGGTATATACGAAGTCGTTGACGGTTTTGCGTTCCACCGCACATTGGTCGCTTAGGATGTAGTCGCCCTTTTCAAGCATCTGTATTTTCACGGTGGCACCTTTCTCAGTTAAGCCCTGAGCGATTTTTTTGGCGCTGCTGGCTTCGCGGCTGTCCATGATTATGGTTGGTTCTTCACCGGGTTTCTTTTTTTCGTTGATAAATGGCACGAGCGTTTCGGGTCCGGACATTTTGGCGCAACTCTTTGTTTAGGATACCAAGTGTGTGGTTTATTTTTTTATCGTTAGCTTTTGATTTTCTTTCTTCGTGTGGTGTGGCGTTTTATGTGTGGCACAAGACGGTTGATAAATGCGTTGTGCCCTGTGGTTGCATTGTTTTTCTACGTCTGTTATGGTGTGGCATCAGCAATTTGCTCCCCACGTCCAACATGGCTCCATGCAGAATCCGTTGCCACGTGCCAGATTAACTCCAAGTTGCCATTTTCAACCTATTTAATCACTGGGCTCGAACCCTTTCTCTTTCTAAGCACAAAGGTTAACCCAACGGCGACGCCGACTATGGACGGTACTGTCAACCCAGCGATGAATATACCATTAGAACTCTGAGGGGAGTCAGGATTGGCTGTTGAAGTCGTAGTGGGTGAGGGTGTGGGGGTTGATGTAATAGAGGGAGTTGCGGTGGGCCAAGGGGTCGGTGTTGGTTTTGCGGTTGAGTGTGGTGTTGGATTGAATGTTGGGGTTGCTGTTGGACTGGACGAAAGGGTCGGTTGCGAAGTAGCTGTTGCCATTGTTGTCGGCGTTGGCGAGACTAACGAGTTAGGCGTCGATGTGGGGGTCAGGGTGGGAGTTGGCGTTGGAGTTGCCGGCGGAGTGGATGTAGGTGTGGGCTGAGGCGTTGTTATTTGAAGCCATTTTTGGTAAATCAAGCCTTCAGTAGTGGGGCTGCCTGTTGCGTCCACAAACGCAAAGATATTGGTATCCCTAAACCACCAGACGCCCCAGCTCCAATCGTTATCTGCGAATATGTGCAGTATGTTGTCATATTGTGTCCGTTCAGATTGGGAGCCTACCGTTATTCCCAATTCACCGAAGTAAATGGGGTAAACCTTAGAAGCCGCCACTACACCGCTGGCAGAGAAAGCATCCATTAAACCATTATAATCTGTGGGGTTCCCCCAAGCGTCAAGATGCCCAAAATGGGTGTATAGATGAAATGAAAGCGCAAAGTTATTGTCAGGGATGCCTTCAACGTATGGCAAGAAATCACCTGTGTTGATTCCTCCCCAGTTGCCATCAATGACAAATGGTTGCTGTGCTCCAGAGTTTCGGGCATTGGCAATTATGGGGTTCACTACGTTGGCAAAGAAGTCTGCTCTAGCTGCCTCGCCAGCGTAAATGTCAGCGTGAGGTTCGTTCCATACTTCGAAAAGAACGTTAGGATAAGCTTTGAGGTCATTAACTAATTGCCCGTAGAAATCAATGAATGCTTGCTTGTTCGGTATTACTGCTTCTGTGGCAGCTAATGCTTGGTGTGATTGGTCTCCTTGGTATGGTGGATAGGGCAAAGCATTTGATTGCCACTCGCCCGACGGGTTACCACTGTACAGAACGGACCATGGCGCGACGGTAACATAGATTCCGCGTTGCTGCGCTTGGGAGACAACATAGCGTAGGTTGGCTCGGTTGTCATCGATGCTTTTAAGCCATAACTCCACTGACATCGTGATTCTAAGACCGTTAAAGCCCCAATTCTGCATCATATCAAGCTGCTCCGTTGCGGCTGAAACCTCAAATGTAAAGCCACTGGTTGTCATCCAGCCGCCCTGTCCGCTGTTTACCATGTCGCCTGTTGTTCCCCTCAAAACAACTGGGTTCCCGAGACTGTTTACAAGCTGGTTTCCCTGCCTACGAAGTATGTCAGTTGACGTGAGAGGTGCCGAGGCATCCACAGTAGACATTAGAATACTAACCACTAAAATGACTGACAAGAGTAGGGCTGCAGTGCATAGCTTTCTTTTCAGCATTGAGATGCCAACTTGCAGGCACTACGCTTTGATCATTTTTAAGTTTATGTGGTTTAGGCGCAATCAGGCGTATTGAAGCATAGGGAGCAGTTGGAAGAAATGAAGCGTGAAATCGACGCCTTAGCCATATCTCTGGGATATACCTCTTCGTAATTTTGATAAGTGATTGTTACTACTTAACGATAAGTTCAGGGATGGCAAATGATACTGTCTGCTTTGGATTTGAAGAAGGCAATCGGGCAGGGGTCGCTAACGATTAACCCGCTCAGTGTCGATACTATTAGGGAAAATGGGGTTGACTTGCGCTTTTCTGGGGAAATTGTACGTTTATGTTCAACGGATAAGTTGCTCGATATACAGTCGCCCGACAATGAGGGGCTCTATGTTAAGGAAAAAGCCGCAAACTATTTCGTATTGGGCAAGTATGAGAAAATGTTGGTTGCAACCCAAGAGAAGGTAAAATTATCCAAGGACCTTATGGCTTTCTGTCAGCTTAGAAGCACATTTGCCCGTGCAGGCGTCTCTATCCCGCCGACTGTTGTGGATGCAGGGTTTGAGGGCAACCTTACAATCCAAGTTTCAGGCGGTCCTTTTCCAGTCAAGATACCGGTGGGGACAAGGTTTTTGCACTTGGTCTTTGCTGAACTGAAAACGCCATTAGTAGTGGGTTATGAAGGGAAATACAAGCACGACAACGGTGTTGCGACCCCAAAAAAAGACCGCTAAACGCAGTACATTTTTATGCTCAAGCATCCAGTCTGATTTGAGCAAAAATGGAATTTAACCACCCCAACATCTCCTTCACCTGTAACGGTTGCGGCTTGTGCTGCGGCGACACCGAACACAAAACCCGCCATATCCTCTTGCTGGAAGCCGAAGCAGACGCCATCTCCGCAGAGACCTGCCTGCCCATTGAAGACTTTGCGGTGGAAACCTCGGGCAACGCTCCATACGTTTATGAAATGAAAAAGCCCAGTGACGGCAAGTGTTTTTTCCTCAAAAACAACCGTTGCACCGTCTACGAGCATCGACCGCTCATCTGCCGCTTCTACCCCTTTGAGTTGCACTTCGACGCAGACAAAGACACCCACATCTTCAACTACACCCTAGAGTGCCCCACCATAAACAAGGGTACGGCGCTGTCCCGGAAGGATTTTGAGAAACTGTTTTTGTTGGCTAAGCAGCGTTTGCTTTAAGTTGCCCCAGTACGTCGGCTTGTTCGATGGTGACGCCGCAGTAGTGGCATTTAAGCAGCATGGGGTCTTCGTGTTTGGCTTCGAAGCGGGTGTGGATGGGTTCGTCGCTGTTGCTTACGCATTGGGGGTTGGGGCATTTAAGGATGCCTTCTATGGTTTTGGGGAGTGTGACTTCCAGTTTTTTGAGGACCTCGTAGTTCTGGATTATGTTGATTGAGGCGTGCGGAGCGACCAGCGCGATGCGGTTTACCTCTTGGGGGCTCAATGCTTTACCTTCGATTTTGATGATGTCTTTGGCACCAAAGCGTTTACTGGGCACGTTGATGGCGATGGTCATGACGCGGTGTTCTTTGCCTGTTATCCCCAAAATTCTGATTACGTCAAGGGCGTAGCCGCCGCGTATGTGGTCGATGACTGTGCCGTCTTTGATTTTCGAAACCCGAAGTTCCCGCTCACTCATAGCAGTCCCAAAAGAAGGCATTGCATACGCCAAGATAAGAGTTTACCGAAAAAGAGGGTGTTAAGAGCGGAGGTTGATGACGGTTGTTCCTGCGAACTTGTCAAAGTACCGTATGAACGCGTTGTTTTTTATGCGCCAGCCAAACAGCAGGTCAAACGGCAAAAGAGGCAGGACCTTGCCGAAGTTTCGGACGGCTGCGTGGTCATAACTCATTTTTTTGCCGTCTGTACGCACGACTTTGAGGCCTAAGATGCGTTTGCCTAGGCTTTGGCCGTTGAAGCCCTCCAACAGGGTAGAGTAGAACCACAACAAACCGATTGTGACAAAGAGTGCAGTGCCAACTGTGCTGGATAAGAACAGTGTGATATCGGGGGAAATCAACCCTGGAACAACGACGATGGTCATGGTTATGGCTAGAATTAATCCGAAGTCGATGAGGAAAGCGAATATGCGGTTGGTTAGGGAGGCAAGGGGAAGTGAGCTGGCTTTGCCCTGCACGTCGGCGGCTTCTGCCCAGCTTTCTATGTCGTGGATGACCCTGACTGCGCTTTCTCCGGCTCGGCTGAGGCGATATTTGCCGGTTGGGGTTTGCTCTATGAAGGGTGCGAGGGCGCGGAGGTGGAAGCTGAGTTTGCCTGTGTCGACTTTAAGCAGGTTAAGGAGGTCGGTGAAGGAGGATTCGCCGTTATTGCTAAGGTCTAGTAGTATGTCCCTGCGCAGTGGATGGGATAGGACTGAGAGTACTTTGGAAACATTTTCTTGATTTACTGCCATGTTATAGACCAATGGTTTACTAATCAATGATATTTATTTGGTGCACGCGTTTGGTATATAGCCCATTTAATTGATTCTCTCCCATATAAGCAACACCTAAAAAAAGGCAGAATAGACCGTAACTAGCTTTAATAGCAAAAAGCAACCTATTAATCGATCGGTTATGTCAAGCGCCGACACAGCAGTCAAAGTATTCCACAAACTAGAAAGCGAAGACTTCAGAGTACTCCACATCATCGAAGCAGCCATGGCAAAAAGAGAATTCGTCCCCGTAGAACAGATCGAAAAATACAGCAAAGTCCCCCCTGACCGCGTCACCTTCACACTGGGCAAACTCGACAAGCTCAATTTGATCTACCGAACCCGCACCGCCTACATCGGCTACACCCTAAACTACGCTGGATACGACTGCCTAGCCATAAACACACTGGTAAAAGCAGACATTATCAGATCCTTTGGACAAACCCTAGGAGTAGGCAAAGAAGCAGATGTCTACGACGCCCTAAGCCCAGAGGGCAAGCGCATAGCCGTCAAATTCCACAGACTGGGAAGGATCAGTTTTAGGCAGACCCGACGCAAACGCGGCTATATCCGTGAACATTCAACTTGGCTTTTCCAGTCGCATTTGGCGGCGGAAAAAGAATTCCAAGCCATGAAACTATCCTACCAAAACGGGGTTTCGGTGCCAGAGCCCATCAGCCAAAACCGCCACGTCATCGCCATGGGCATGATTGAAGGCGGCGAATTAGCCAAGTACAAAGACATCGGCAAGCCCCAAAAAGTGCTAAGGGAAATCCTGCGCAACATCAAAAAAGCCTACACCAAAGCACACATAATCCACGCAGACCTAAGCGAGTACAACATTATTCTGCAGTCAGACGGGCACATTTTGATTATCGATTGGCCGCAAGCAGTAAAAACAGACCACGCCAACGCAGCGGAGTTGCTTGAGAGGGATTTACATAATGTGCTGACGTTTTTTAACCGTAAATTCGGCTTGGAATTGGCTGTAGAAGAAGCGTGCCAATACGTGGTTGGGGAAGCTGCGCGCTTGCCCGTTTAGTGTTTGTTTGCGTCTAAAACGATGTAGAGGATGTTGTTTCCTCTTAGGAGCACGTTGCCATAGTTGGTCATGAGTTGGTCTTCTTTGATTTCAGTGGCGCCTTCTAAGAGCAGGTTCATGTGCCCGTCGCACTTGATCATTTTTCCTTTGTATTCGTAGCCGTTTTTGAGAACAACTTCGATGTTGCCATGTAACTGTTTTATGAGCACGTTTAGTGGTTTTTTACTTGGTTCCATCATCGACATTCAGGTCACTGTCCAATGCTGTTTAATATGCAAGAACCCCCTACCAAATATAAAAGCCTTCTGAATACATAGGGCACGAGTAGATAATCAACAAACCGTTTTGAAGGTTTGACGGGTTCAGTTGTATAAACTATTGTTGGTTAATTTTCTACCTAAACAGATGACCTGAAGGTGTTTTTCTGTTTTTTCTAGTTTAAGAAGAAGAGAACTCCGCCCTTACTCATCTTCTTCTTGGAGACTTTGAGGACAGTTGCTTTTTTAGTTCAGGCTTCACCGCATATTGCAAGCTGGTTGTGCAATCACCACAAGCAGCAGGCGCCGATATACACAGAAACACTGATTCGGATGAAGTAAAGCAGCTTCAGTAAAAAAGTAGGGAGATGTTGCTATAGTTTTGCCAGTATCGACAGTGCCGCAACCACCAAGAAAGCTATGCCTGTCCAGAACAAGTCGCCGCCAGTTAGGAAATACACTATCAACGCAACAATGACCGCGGGTATGAGCACGATGAAGAGTTTGATGAGGACGATGATGACTAAGCCGATAATGACAAGTACAATGAGAAGAGTCAAATCCAGCCCGCTGATTCCCAAACTGTCCAGTACCGAGTGAACAACCGCCAGCATAAGAGGCACAAAATACATTGCTTTCTCCTCAAAAAAATGTATATCAAGCAAGTAATATCCTTTTGGGAAGCCAGCCCTAAGCCATTTTGCCCCTAATCTTACTCAACACTTCATCTTCTACCCATTTTTCGCCCTGCAACGTAAGTTTAAAGTCGGGCTTGCTGGGGTCGGGCTTGAAAACTTGGCCCCGTTTAGTCATTTCGTTTAGGCGGGCAGGCACCATAATTTTTAAGCCGCTGGATTCGAGGAGTTTTTGCACTTGGGCGGCAGTGTTTTTGCGGTCATTCGAAGCATACAGGATTAAGCCGACAGACTCGTAGTGGGTAAGGTTTTCTCGAGTAACGATAACGGGGCCTTCGGTAGTTGCCTCTACGATACCTTTGAGCATTGCGCCTGAAGGTACAAGGCGGTTAGTCACAAAATCTGACAACTTCTCGGTAAAGTTCTCAGGCATGTCAGATAGCATGTCAAGGATTTCCTGCGGGGTGTCGGCTTGGATAACGACTTCGCCGAAACCTGTTTTGATGCGGGCTTCAATGCGCTTCAACGGTTGTGCCTCATAGGGGTATAGGGTGTGCTTATGCTTTTTAGGATTTGCGACAGGTTTACAGCAAAGCGCCCAAACAAAGGAGGTAGGTTCGGGTTGCTTGGCGGATGCTTAGAGGAGATTGGTGTTTAGTTAGCTCGTGGTTGATTGCACAACCAGCCAGCAACGTGGATTAAGCGCCAAAACCGAAGCAGCGTCTCTTAAACAACCCGTTGGTTGTTGTTGTGTATAGCAGGTTTTCACCAACAACAACTATAATAGAGAACCAAAACAAAAAATGACCTCTAAAAAAGGGCTATTTGAGGCGTTCCCGCAAGAGTTTGCCAACAAGCTCTGGGTTCGCTTTGCCACGTACCTCTTTCATGGCGGCGCCCATCAGCATGCCAAATGCGTTCTTGCCGAGCTTGTCGATTTGGGCTTTGTTGGCGGCGACTATGCGGTCGATGATTGGAGCCAGCTCAGTTTCGCTGAGCATTTTCAGTCCCAAAGCCGCGGTGGCGTCAGCGACTGCTTTGTTTTCGTTTTTGGATAGCCAGCTAAACACGTCTGCCATGGCTTCTTTGGCAAGGCCGCCTGAGCCGACAGTTTCGAAGATGTCTGAGATTTGTTCGTCTGAGACGTGTTCGGTGTGGATGCCCTCTCTTTGGAGTGCCTTTACGGTTTCAGTTAAGAAGGCAGCAACGGTAGAAGCTGGGACTCCGCTGGTTTTGGCTGTTTCTTCGAAAAGGGTGATGTATTCGGAGTCGATGAGTTGTTTGGCGAGTTTTTCGTTGAGGCTGTATTGTTTGGTGAGGCGGGCAAGTTTTTTGTCGGCTGGTTCGGGCAGGTTAGCTTTGACTTTTGCAATTAACTCTTGGGTGATTGGTTGCGGGGGTATGTCGGTTTCGGGGTACATGCGTGCGGCGCCTGGGCGGGGTCGCATGTAGCGGGTGGTGCCGTCGTCTTTGGCTGTGCGCGTCTCCTGTGGGATATGTGTACAGGCGACTTGTGCACGTTCAACCACAGCTTTCAAGGCGTCGTGAGTGTTTTCGGCTGTATCAGCTACGAAGACCACTGCGTCGCCTTCGCCGGCGCAAACTGCTTCCCTTAAGGCTTTTACCTCTTCGGGTGTGATGCCATAGTTTGCCAGCACTTCGTCGGTGTGGAATATGCCGCCGACTCTGCCCCAGAACTTGGCGTAATCCGACAATTCGCTGCCTAAACGGAAGCCTGGCATAAGTTCACGCCCAGTTAAGCCGTTGAAGCCTGCCAGTTTGACTGCGAGGACTTTTTGTTTTTTGTCTACAGCTTTGCGGATGACTTTGCTCTTGGTGTCTTTGAATAGGGCTGTGGCGTCTACGAAGTCTGCCTTGAGACTGTCTGGGGTGACGCCTCTTTTTGCCAGTTCCTCTTTAATCGCTATCAGGTTCAGTTGACGCTGGACCTCGTAATCGACGACCGTGGAGATTAATTCGAGTTCTTGCACGCCTTTGATTTCGATTAGGGTGCCGTTTATTATTGAAACGTTTAGGTCTTGGCGAATGGTGCCCAAGCCACGCATGACCTTGCCAGTGTCGCGTAGTATTCTTCCGATGGCATATGCGACTTCCTGTGCTTCCTGCGGCGAATAGATTACTGGTGCGGTTGCGACTTCGATGAGTGGGATGCCTAAGCGGTCGATGCGGTAGCGGATGGTTTTGCCCTCGTCTTGGGTGCCGGTTTTGCGTGCTGCGTCCTCTTCGAGGAAGGCTGCTTGCATGGGGATGGTTTTTTCGCCTACTTTTATCCAGCCGTCCAATGCGAGGGTGCAGGTGCGCTGGAAACCGGTGGTGTTGCTGCCGTCAATGACGGTTTTGCGCATGACGTGCACTTCGTCGACGGGTTGCATGTTCATCATAAGCGAAGCCGTCAACACAACCTCCACTGCGTCTAGGTTGATTGGGTGCGGGGGTTCCTCATCCATCTCTACAAGACAGGCGCTTTGGCGGTTGGCTTCGTAGAGAATTCTCACACCCTTCTGGAATTCGAAAAAGGCTGCAGGGTCTACTTGCCCAAGCTCGCTTTGTGTAGGGCGCAATCGGCGGAGGAAAGTGATTTCGGGGTCTTCCTTGAAGAGAATAGGTGGACAACTGCAGAACAGCTTTGAGTTGACGTTTAGTTGCTGGTGGATTTCTAAGCCGACTTTTAAGCCGACTTTAGTGTAGTCGATTGGTGTTTTGGACATTTTATTGCCCTCCCTCATACTGGAGCTTGTCTTCTTGCGGTAGCGTACGGGGCGAGTATTCGCCGGCAACGTTGGTTTTGAGTAGTTTGGTGGCTTCTTTGGGGTCACTGGTTTGTCCCAGTGCCCACATGAGCTTCACTAAGCCCGTTTCGGGGAACATATCCTCTAGCGGTATTACACCGAAGCTCTGGAGGTCTCTGCCTGTGTCGTAAACGTCCATGTCAACGCGTCCCCAAATGCACTGGGAAGCCAACGCAACCACAATGCCCTTGGCAGTAGCGCGTTTGATGGCTTCAAAGCAGAATTTGCTCACATGACCCAAACCCGAACCTTCAAGTAAGATACCTTTGAATCCTTTTTCGACATAGAAGTCTATTACGGCTGGGTCAAGTCCCGGATGAAATTTAACGAGCACCACTTTGCCGCTGAAGTCTGGTTTTAGGACAAGTTTGCGTTTGGGGTCCCGCTTCTGATACAAGTCGCCAACCATTGTGACTTTGAGGTCTTGGACCGTGGCTATGGGGAAACCGTTGACGGATTTGAAGGTATCCCGTCGGCTGGTGTGGCACTTCCGTACTTTGACGCCGCGGTGGACCACGATAGTTGTATCTGAGGGGGTTTCGTGCATAGCTAACCCCACCTCTGCGAATGGTCCTTCGCCTGCGGCTTTAACTGCGCCGATAAGGTTTGTTGCAGCGTCGCTACTGGGTCGGTCAGAAGACCGCTGGGCGCCCACGAGAATGACGGGGACGGGTAGGTTCTGCAATGCGAAGCTTAGTGCTGCCGAAGTGTAAGCCATCGTGTCAGTGCCATGGGCGATGACTACTCCGTCCACGCCTTCTTCGATGCGTTGGGCGACTTTTTTGGATAGTTCCGTCCAGTCCTGCTGGCGAAGGTTCTCACTGTAAATGCTAAAAACTATTTCGGTGTCCACCCGTGCGAGGTCAGCGAGTTCGGGTACGACACCGTAGAGGTCGCTGGCGGACATGGCGCTGCGGACTGCGCCTGTACGGTAGTCAACACGGCTAGCTATAGTTCCGCCTGTACTCATGATGACCACGTGGGGCAACTCTGGGTTCTGTTTGGGCAGCGGCGGCGCTTCGAATTTGGGGGCGGTGCCTTTGCCAATTTTCTCCACTTGGACGTCGGCTGTGGCGTCTATGCCGATATTGTAGCCGCTTTTCATTTTGACGATGATGGCAGATCCTTCGCCGAAACGTGGGATCAGAATGCCTTCGTAGGTTTTGCCTTTGCTGGTGACTTTTAAGATGTCGCCGACGTTGCAGTCCGCTTGCTTTAGCAGCTCAAGCGCTTTTCCTTTGTATCCGTAAGTTTCAAGTTCACTCATCAAGTTAACCTCTTTGAAACATAAACTCCATCGCGCCCATAACCCAAGCGCATGTAGTACCGCCTTGTTCCTAGTGCACTAATAACTAAAAGCTTTTTGACGCCAAACTCCACCCGCGCAACCCGCTCGGCTTCTGCCAGCAACTCTTTCCCATAACCGTGGTGCTGCCACGCGCCGTCGCTCCGTTTGCCGACTGGCACAAGGGGGCCGTAGACGTGGAGTTCGCGGACGATGGCGGATGGGGTTTCGGTGATTTCTGGTCGGTGGGCTTTGGGCGATGGAATGCGGAGGCGCAGATAGCCTAAGAGTACGTTGTTTTGGGGGTCTTCGGCTGAAATGAAATGTTCTGTGCCTCCCGAAGCTTGATAGCGGGTGGTTAGGATTTTTATTTTTTCGAGGTCAGGTTTGACGCCATTTACCTGCAGGCGGTGGCCGACTTCGCGGCAGCGGATACACTGGCAATGCAAACCGTGCTCGGCTAGCTTCTGCTGCGTCAGTTCGCGGAGGTTACTCTTCTTTACGCCTGCCAAAATAAGCTGCGCTGGAATATCCCGTTGGACGCGCATGACTCGGACCCATTTTGGGATGAACTGCTTGATTTGGGCGATGACTTCCGCCGCTTGCTCGGTGGTGTAGGGGGTGTAGGTGCCTTGCTGGTACCATTGGTAGGCTTTGGTGCCGTCGATGGCGAGGCAAGGGTAAATCTTTACCATGTCCGGCTTAAACGCTGGGTCAGTGAATATGCGTCTAAACGCTTCTATGTCCTTTTCTGGGTTGCTGCCAGGCATCCCCGGCATCATATGGTAAACAATTTTTAATCCCGCATCCTTCGCAACCTGCGTCGCCTCGGCCACATCCGACACTGTGTGGGTTCTTCCGACAAGCCGATATATGGCGTCGTCTGGGTTCTGGACACCTAATTCGATGCGGGTTACGCCCATGTCGAGCATGGCATCGATGTGGGGTTGTTTTGCCCAGTCGGGGCGGGTTTCGACGGTTATTCCGACGTTGCGGGTTGGGCTGACTTCGGCGTTGGCTTTGGCTTCTTCGAGGCTATCGGAGGTTTTTGCTGTGATAGCGTCTAGGCAGCGCTGGATAAACCACGTCTGGTACTCAGGTGGCGTAGCTGGGAAGGTTCCGCCCATGACGATTAACTCGATTTTGTCGACTTTATGACCAATTTGGGTCAACTGCTCTATGCGGCTCATGACTTGGCTGTAGGGGTCAAAGCTGTTCTGTGCTCCACGCATGGCGGCGGGTTCGTGTCCCGTGTAGCTCTGCGGCGACCCAGTCGAGGGGCCTCCGGGGCAGTAGGCGCAGGGTTCAGGTTGGGGGCAGGGGTAGGGTTGGGTCATGGTGGCGACGACGGTTACGCCGCTGATGGTGCGGGTTGTCTTGCGTTTTAGAAGCGGCAGAAGTTGTTTAGATTCTTCGGGGGTCAATTGGGCGATTATGTCTGCGCTGGATGGTACCTTTGGGAGATGGTATTTGCCTGCTGTTCGGATTTTTAGTTTGTTGACATCGTTTCGCGTAGGTGACTGCATTGAGAGCAGAGTAGCAATGATTTCTCTGAGAGCAACTTTTTCGGTCAAAGGAACAATACCGAAAATACTGTTGGGGTTTAGTTATAGATAAACTGCACTAGCCGATATCATCATCCGTTTAAAAGCAATGTTTGTTTGTTTATCAGTAGGTCAATTTTTCTTTAGTTGTTGTTGCAGTGAGCCCTCTATACACAACAACAACCAACAGGTTGCGCTACAGGTTGCTTTTGCCGGCATGATTGTTTTTCAGGTTGCAGGCTGGTTGTGGCGCAAAACGCAAACAGAACGGCTATTTTTGGTCCGCTGTTAAAGGAAGAGTGCCATTCGATATTCATCGAGGTATTGGCCATTCAAGCGCATTTCTTTTCGGAGAGTGCCTTCAACTTCGAACCCTGCTCTTTTGTACAAATGTATGGCTTTTGCATTAGCTACGTTAACGGTTAAGTGAACCTTTTTAGGTGTCTCTCTTAGGCGATAGCTAACAGGTGAGTTAACAATGCGGTGCCTATGCCCAAGTTTTGGTAGTCATCATGCACTGTAATACCCAATTCAGCTTTGTGGCTAAAAACTTCCTGCGGGTTGAACTTAAGCGATGCCGTAGCAATAATATGCACACCTTGTGTTACTGCAACGATTGCCAAAACACTGTCGTAATCGATGTTCTTTGTCCAGTTTTCGATTCTTTCTCGCGTGAAGGGAGGAATCAAGTTTGAAATCGTGGTCTCTGAGATGGTTGAATACATTTTCCACAGTTGTTCTGTGTCAGTGCCTTGTTCTGGGCGAAAATGAACGATGATTCCGCTTTTTGTCTTGAAATCTCTTTCCCAACCAGCAGGATAAGGCATGGTTACACCAAGTTGATTAAGCAAAGACGACTGATACTTAGATCCTAGCAGAAATAGGCATATGTAAAAGCAAAATTAAATAAAAATTTTTTAGCTTAGGACTTACATCCAGTTTTGCCCGGCTTTCCGCTGCAGAATCACACGTTTCTCATAGTTGCGTCTGCTACGGTTTTTGGGGCTTGGAGATGTCCTTTCTTGAGCCTGGACTTTTGGGGTTTGAGACCTTACTTTTCCGGCTTTCGAGAGTGAACCGTGAGTTGGCATATTTTACACCTTTTGCACAATAAGCAGAAACGGTACACTTAAACCTTTACCCATCAAAGAAAAATTTGCTGGTGCCAAAAAAAGTGGAATGTTGACGGCAATGTGCCGTATGTTTCTTTTCCACTCTGATGTTAAATAGGTCAGGTCTAAGCCTTATTGTTGACGCAGCCCACCCGAACTATGTCTTGGTCGCAACAGGTTCTATGTGCTGCTTTGAGCCTGCTGCTCATAGTCAGATGCTTCAACACTGAGCAATGTTCAGCCCAAAAAGGCAAAGTTTTGGTCGCGTGCCAATCTTTCGCTGTTTTAACCAGCACGCATCAATGCCTTAATGCACTGCTTCTAAAGCATGCTCCCTGACCTACACAAACAGTTAAGCCTGACCAAGTAATAAATTTTGTGACAAATCCGCACCAAAAATTAGTATTTATGTCTAAATTGATACATTCAATGGCATTGCCTCTTTTTTACATTACACCATGAAGACTATCTGTTACTGTGTCACCATCAAATGTTGACGACGCAGGTCTTCCCGCTGCTTCTGTTCCTCACGAAAACGCCTATCACGCGCATCGACCCCAGCGTTAAACCGCATGTCCTCATCAAAACGCCAGCTATCACGGCGTTCCCGACGATGCCGCTCCTTGGCATCATAACGATTTTCAGCCATCCCGCAAACATCCCCAACAGAAAACGCCACATACAAAAATTTAACATTTTTTAGAACCCCTTTCTACTCTGCCGCCCTGCTGAGAAAAGCGTGAGTTGCGGTAAATGCGTCGACTTCTGTCACACCAACGCCTTCGAATGCTTGTGCTATTTTGTGTCGGGGGGGTGCGCGGACGTTTGCCCTGTTGGAGCTATCAGTCACCCTTCGGAGGAGAAAACTCACGAAATCCCAGGCAAATTAAAGGTTAAGTCATAGGCTGATTAGCGGAAAAGTCGTTTTTTGATAAGCAACTTATCGTCAGCATTACTGAATCGAATTCAAACTTTTAAACTATGATAAAGATTAAGTATAAAAGTCGCCGCCAACATATTTCAGTACAGAGTGTTTTTTCAGCCTACAATTTAGCGATTGATTCCATTTAAAAGGTGAGAAAATGGATTCTCAGATTTGTTCAAGATGTGTTTTAACTAGCTCTTTTCCTAGAATAAACTTTGACAACAAAGGCGTATGCTCAGTCTGCCATGCATACGATAAATGGTGGGGAAACTGGAACTCTGAAAAACAGAGGAAAAGCCTCATCTTAGAGAAAATCTGCAAAGCCGCCAAAAACAAGCACAGAGAATTCGACGCATTGGTTCCTCTCTCTGGAGGCAAAGACAGCACCTACGTCCTATATGTTGCCCAGAAGAAACTGGGGCTAAAATGCTTAGCCTACACACTTGACATAGGCTACCTCTCAGACCACGCCAAAAGAAACGTGGAGCAAACATGCAGGACGCTGGATGTGGAGCACCTTTACTACCGCTTAGACCAAGACCTTACAAACCGTTTGTTCGCCCTATTTCTGAAGAAAACGGGTTGGTTCTGCTCGATTTGCATGCGTGCCATCCAGATGTCCACTTTTCGCGTAGCTGAAATGTTTCATGTTCCTCTCATAATTAAGGGCAGTTCGATGCGGACAGAGTTGCCGCTTGCCCGCGAAATGTTTCAAGGCGGCGACCCAGCGCACGTCCAGAGTGTCCTCAAAGATGAACCCATAGCCCATGAATGCCGACGCTTGCTTGATAGGGGAGCGAGTTTCCAGAGAAGGTTGGGTTACATGATGTTTTTGATGTCTGGGCAGAAACGGTTGAGTTCCTATGCTTACTTTAACTTGGCTGATTACGCTGATTGGGATTACGATGTAATTCAGAAGACAATTCGCAGCGAACTCGCTTGGAACGCTCCAGAAGAGAGTGAGCACATGGACTGCATCATTCACCCCATCCAAAAATACATCCATAACCGGCGCTTTCCCAACGTTGAAATGCAAAGATTAACTTACGCCCGACTCGTCATGGCTGGCTTCATGAGCCGAGAAGAAGCCCTGCGCAGACTCCAACAGGAGCCAACTTATAAGGTTCCCGAAGAAGTCATGAGCCTTTTCCTCAAAAACATCGGCATGAGCCGTGAAGAATTCGACCACTATGTCGACATGGGCCCACGGCATCTGCAGTACCACCCCAACCCCGGCGTCGCCTTGAAGTTGGCAAAGAAAATTTTTCCCATTTCAGACGCAGGCACCTACTAGGCTTAGCAGTATGGTTTTTGGTTGGCTCTATAGGTGTATTTATCAGTAAGGGTTAATTTGAACAACTGCAACTATCGTAGATTGCGCAGGGGTCGCCGAGCCAGGTCAAAGGCGTAGGCTTCAGGAGCCTATCCTG
>JBNIDO010000042.1:0-23074 GCA_050108095.1 Bathyarchaeia archaeon | reverse complement strand
AGCACCCTGACAACGCAAACAACCCAGAGTGGAACAAAGACGAAGTCATCAACGGTCCCTCAGAAGTCTACGAAGCATACTGCGCCTATGCATCTTTAGGATGCCAAGAAGTCATGTGGGACTCCGAAGGCAAAGACACCGACACCCGCGTTGCACGTAAGCTTCTGCAGAAATATTGGGATTATTTTGCCAGCCACACCATCGGCGAAGACGTATACCTCACCTACCGCATACCCAACCCAAAAATCGAAGGAGCAGAAAAGAAAATCATCGTAGAAACACTACAGAACATCCCTGTGGCTTTTGACGTTGCCTCGATGGTGTACAAGCGGGAGGTCGCACCCATCTTCGAAGTCATCCTCCCATTCACCACAGAAGCCAAAGAAATCATCATGCTCTTCAACTACTACAAAAAAGCCATAGTCGCAGCCGAAGACGCCACCCTCTATGAATCCACAACCGTGAAAGACTGGATAGGCAACGTCAAACCCAAAGCCATCAAAGTAATCCCGCTTGTCGAAGACTTCGACAGCATCCTGCACGTTGACAAAATCGTGGAGCCCTACCTAAAAGCCGTCAAGCCCAAACAGCAACGCGTCTTCATCGCACGCTCCGACCCCGCCCTCAACTACGGCTTTATCTGCGCCGTGTTGCTCTCCAAAATTGCCCTGAGCAAGCTTAAGGCGATGGAGAAGCAGCAGAACACCCAAATCCACCCCATCCTAGGCGTCGGCTCCAAACCCTTCAGAGGACACCTATCCCCAGACAACATCGACAACTTCCTCGAAGAATACAAAGGATTATCCACCGTCACCATCCAATCCGCTTTCCGCTACGACTACCCCATGGAGCAGGTTAAAGACGGCGTCCAAACACTCAGCCAACGTCTCCCCAACGGCAACCCAGCCCCAATCGGAGCCGAAGACATGGAAACCCTGCAAAACATACTACACAAGTGTAGGCTGCAATATGAACGTCAAATTGAAGTGTTGGCACCCTTCATCAACAGCGTCGCAACTTATGTGCCGCCAAGGAGAGCCAGAAAACTCCACATAGGCCTCTTCGGCTACAGTCGCTGCGTCGCAGGCGTATGCCTTCCCCGAGCCATCAGCTTCGCCGCCGCACTCTACAGCGTCGGGCTTCCACCTGAATTCATGGGTCTTAAAGCGCTGGGCGAGTTAAACGACAGGGAATGGCAGACGCTAAACCGCTATTACCTCAAAATGACTTATGACCTAAAACAGGTCGGCGAGTACGTGTCGCTGGAGAACATTAGCATGTTGTTGGAGATGAGCCGCGCAACTGCGAAGAGGGCAAGCATGAGCGAGGAAAAACTCAAAGACGCCCTAACCACCATACTGGAGGACTTAAACACCGTAGAGCAGAAGCTCTCCATTAAACTCGGGCCCAAAGGCGTAGCTCAGCGTAAACATGAGAACTTTACCAACAATTTCTTGCTCTCCTACCTCGAGAAGCAGGATGCAGAGGCTAAAACGGCGTTGGTGGAGTCGGCTAAACTGCGCAAATGCCTAGGCTAATCATGTGGTGGTTTGGGATTGGTTTGCGGGGGCTCTCGAATCACTAAGGAAGAGAAGAATAAAAAATGCAACTAAACCACTCTCGACCGCCACCGTGGAAGTGTGGTGAAACTGCTTATGCCACACCGAAACAGACGCAGAAACACATTGCAAACACAAAAGCAACCACCACCTTAAACCGTCTTGTGGCGTCCCGTAAAAGGCACCCACGTAAAAAACCGATTTGGAAGGCGAATGGGTCTTGGTGAAATAGCGGAAGCGCCATGCATCTGCTTGTGGTTTGCGCCTCAACCAGCCAGCAACCCATCGGCGTTGCAGAAACCAAAACTCAGCCGCCTGCCAAACCCTTAAGAAGAAGATGAGCAAGGCAGACACCCTCTTCTTCTAACACTAGAAAAAACAAAAAAAGCACAATTCTAATCCCTTATTAAATAACGGGAGTTCAAGTTTGTGACAGCATCGAACTCTGCACTAACATTGAACAATGAGGTTTAAGGGTATTTCACGGGTAAAATCGAATAGATATCCATAATACAAAAAAGACCCTCTTTCCTCCAATAATAGGAGAACTCTGGTGAGTGTAATTGGTTAAGAGACCTCATGCCCCCGCCATATTCAAACGGGCAATAAAGAGCACGTTTTCTAAGCCAGCGACCGAACTCTACCCCGCACAGAAGCCTGTGTTGCCCGAGAAGTACCGGGGAGAACCAAACATCGACTTCCAAGCATGCATCGGTTGCGGTTTATGCGCCAGAGACTGCCCGGCAAAGGCCATCGAGATGGTTGCGGTTGACGAGAAAAAAAGACGCCCACAGATTAACCTCTCCAAATGCATTTTCTGCTATCAATGCGCGGAGACTTGTCCTAAGAAGGCGATAAGCACCTCCTGTGTTTATGAGTTGGCATCAACCGACAAGTCGGATTTGGTTCTAAAACCGCAAGTTAACCCTAAAACCTGATTCCTTCTAAATGAGGTATGGGTTCCAAGCCCATGTTTGTAAACTAGATTTTAGCCAAGTTGAAAATAGAAAAAACATGAAAACTCTTAAATTATACAAAAGACCACAGAAGAGGCAAGGTCTCGTCAATGGCACCAAGTAATAGTTCATTTGAAATTCAAAGTTACGACGAAAAAAAGCAGATGTACTTCGTTAAAACACAGTATGGCGTTGTGCAGGTGCAGGATACTTTTGCAGAAATGTTCCCTCTTTGGGCAGCAAGAGTATTAATCACTGCTGCAAACGAGAAATGGGCAGAAATCGCCGCGTCCATAACAACCGGATACGCGACAAGCGTTATCGCCGCTTCAGCAGAAGCCTCCGTTGAACGCACCGTTCCAGCCAGCGAGACACCGGATAAGCGACCCGGAATCCTAATTCAAATTTACAACAAAGACAGATTTGAACTCAAACACTCCCTTATGGGCCGCATTGGACAGTGCACCATGACCTGCCCAACCACCGCAGCCTTCAACGGACTTTTAGGCAAACGTGTCCTGCTCATCGGCAGCAGCCTCCGCTACTTCGGCGACGGCTTCCAAAAGAAAGCCCTAATCGGCGGACGCAAATGCTGGAAAATCCCCGTAATGGAAGGCAACTTTTTCGTGGAAGACGGCTTTGGCGCTATGGAAGCGGTTGCAGGCGGCAACTTTATGATATTCGCTAAAACAGACGCTGAGTGTCTTGCAGCTTCAGAAGCAGCGGTCGAAGCAATCCGCGCACAGGTCCCCGATGTCATCATGCCTTTCCCAGGCGGTGTCTGCCGCTCCGGAAGCAAAGCGGGCTCACTTAAGTACAAGTTAAAGGCTTCAACTAACCACACTTACTGTCCAACGCTTCGTGAAATCGTGCCCGACACTGTGGTTCCCGAAGGTTGCACAAGTGTTTTAGAGATTGTCATCAACGGCTTAACCTTGGATGCAGTAAAGAAAGCCATGACAGCGGGTGTACAAGCAGCCCTCACTTGCCCAGGCATCATAAAAATCTCTGCAGGCAACTACGGCGGCAAACTCGGACCATTCAAAGCCTACCTAAAAGAAGCCATAGGCGTCCCCGAACCAGTCCCCGCAACAGCGCCCAAAGCACCAAAAGCTTAACCGACAGCGTTATTGAGTCGGAACTTTTATTTTCCTCATCTTAACGTAAGTACTTGAATTACCTTTATTTCAGTGAAGTTGTTTGAGTGCCGCAAAAAAAAGCTCTCTAGAGCTGTTCAGGTTAAGAAAAACCATCAATGCCTTAGCCAGCAAAGAAGGCAGCCACACAGAGTTAATTACGATTTATGTGCCACCAGACAAACAAATCAGCGATGCCCTAAACCTACTCCGCAACGAATACGGCACCGCAAGCAACATCAAATCAAACGTCACCCGCAAAAATGTACTCGACGCCATAGTTAAGGCGCAGCAGAAACTCAAACTCTTCAAAGACCCCGGCGAAAAAGGCATCGTAGTCTTCACCGGCGCTTTGCCACAGGAAGGCGGCGGACCCGGAACCGAACGTATGGAAAGCTACGTTATCGTTCCCCCTGACCCCATTAGGATTTTCCTTTACCGTTGTGACAACCGCTTTCACACCGAGCACCTTCAAGAGATGTTGCGGGAAAAAGAATCCTACGGCATATTGCTGGTAGATGCAAGCAACGCAACCATCGCTACCCTGCAGGGCAAACACCTAAACATCGTCATGCAGCTACACAGCGGTGTCACAGGCAAAACCCGAGCCGGCGGCCAATCAGCAAGACGATACGAACGCCTCCGCGACATGCAACTAAACGAGTATTACGCACGGGTTGCCGGCCACGCAAACGAAGTTTTCCTTCCACTTGACAACTTAAAAGGCATCATCCTTGGCGGTCCCGGACCCACAAAATACGATTTCCAGAAGGGCAATTACCTAAACTACCAGTTACAAAACAAAATCTTAGAGGTCGTGGACACTGCGTATGTGGAGGAGCAGGGTGTCAAAGAAGTGGTTGATAAAGCGCCTGAAATCATGAAGAAAGTGCGTTACATCGAAGAGAAAGAGTTGATGCAAAAGTTCCTCTATGAAGTCGGTCACGACAGCGGATTGATAACTTACGGTGAAGCTGAGGTTCGGCGGCTGATGAATGCTGGTGCGGTCCGAACGGTTCTGCTCTCAGAAGATGTCGATTTAATCCGTGTTACAGTGAAGTGTAGCGCATGTGGATATGAAGAGCAGCATACCGTGAAGGGCAAAGACTTAGCCGACTTTGAAAAGGGTTTGGTTGGGAAACCCTGCAGAGGATGCCAAGCCCCCTCCATGACCATTGTGGACAAAAAAGACATTGTCGACGACCTCGCAGAATTATCCCAACTGACCAACAGCGAAATCGAGGTTATTTCCAGCGAAACCGAAGAAGGACAGATGCTCAAAAACGCGTTTGGCGGCATCGCAGCCATGCTGCGCTTCAAAATGCAAGGCTAAACATCAGTTGCTCTGCCACTATCCCCATCCCCTGTCTGAAGGCAAATAAGAAATTGTGCTTTTTGTTTTTCTAGTGTTAGAAGAAGAGACTGCCGCCCTTACCCTTCTTCTTCCTATGCGTTGTGTAGACGGTTGTGTTTTGCTTTCTGCAACACCGATGGGTTGCTGGCTGGTTGAGGCGCAAAACACAAGCAGAATTAAGGAACCCTTTGAACCTATTAAAGCGGGAAATTCTATGGCTTTTCAGCAGCCTACTGTACAGTTTTCGGCCAATACCCAAGCCCTTCCTGGGTTTTCTAGAGCCCTTATAGGGTTCTGCAGAATGATTTTAAAAGGCACCAAATATGTTCATGCAACCGTTTAGTCGTAGTATATTTTTATCAGCTTGTCCACGAATATAGAAGCGAAGGTTAAGCAATGAAAACCCAACCAGACTGGCAACAAATCCTCTCCGAATGTCAAAACAACGTCCAAGCCGCCATCATCCCCTCTCTAGCAACCATACGGATGCCACAGCCCAACTTGGGCATGAATGCAGGCGGCGACATGATGAAACCCGTCGACTTAGCGGCAGAAACAGCAATAGTGAACACCCTAAAGGGGGATGATGTATCTTTCACTTTGATTAGCGAAGAATCCGGTACCAAAAAATTCGGCGGTTCCCCCCAAACATGCTATGTCACGGTTGATCCCATAGATGGCACCACCAACCTAACCCACGGTTTGCCCTTCTACGCCTCCTCAATAGCTGTTTCTAGCAAACCAGAACTTGCCTCTGTATACGCAGGTATGGTTGCTGATCTTGCACACGGTGTAACCTACATGGCATTTGAGGGCAAAGGTGCCTATCGAAACGGCAAGCCCATACACACATCAAAAACCAACTCGCTAGACGAAGCCGTAGTAGGCTTAGACATAAACACCTACAAAACCAAAGCCGATGTCGAAACATTCACCAAAATAATACATGACACCAAGCACACTAGGCACTTTGGCGCCAACGCCCTCGAAATCTGCTATGTAGCCGAGGGGTTAACCGATGCTTTCATTGATTTGCGGAGCAAAATCCGCACAACCGACGTCGCCGCAGGCTTCCTCATAGCCAAAGAAGCAGGCGCAACAGTGACCGACTCCAAAAACCAACCCATCAACGTGCCCCTTGACCCCAAACAGACGCTTAACTTCATTGCTTCAGCCAACAGAGAAATCCACAAACAAATCCTCAGCTTGGTCAAAAATGTTTAACCTGCTCCTGCCCCACCCCGCTGCCGTGGTTAAAAAAGGAAAAATCAGGACACTACTTATCGCTGACCCCCACATCGGCTGGGAAATGGAGCTGCAACAAAAAGGCATCCACGTGCCAAGCCAAACCAGCAAACTCCTCGCCAAACTAACCACCATACTATCCGAATACAAACCTGACGAACTGATGATATTGGGTGACGTCAAGTACACGGTGGTTTCCAGCGAACTGGCAGAGTGGCAGGATATACCTGAATTTTTCAGGAAACTGGAAAACTGCACGGGCAAAATCTCCATCGTAAGAGGCAACCATGACGCTAACCTTGAACCTCTTCTCCCAGAAAAAGTTGAGCTCCTTCCCGCCACTGGCGCCGTGATTGGCGACGTAGGCGTCTTTCATGGACACAAATGGCCTTCTCCTGCGCTTTTGGGCTGCAAAACTTTGGTGATGGGGCATCTGCATCCGGTGGTGGTTTTCCGTGACCCAACTGGCTGCAAGATGACTCGGCAGGTGTGGATGAGGGCAACCTTGGACACCGAAGCCTTCGCCAAAATCTTACTGCAGAAGAACAAAGTGAAAATTGTGGATTCAGTCGCGGATACATTACAGAAGCACTATAGCGTCAAAGCCAAAGCCTTGGAACTCTACATTATGCCCAGCTTTAACGACTTCTTAGGCGGCAGACCAATAAACGAGTCACGCCCCAGAAAAGAAATCGATGCTGAAGCGTTGATTGGGCCTGTGTTGCGGTCGGAAGCGGTGGATGTGGATAATGCTGAACTGTACCTTTTGGATGGTACTTATTTGGGTACACTGAACCAACTTAGACGTTTGTAAGCAGTTTTTCTTTCAGGGGCTAACTCTTATATTTGCCACATAACATATGGCTAACATAGTTTAAGGGAGAGAACACAAAAATGAAGTTAGTAACAGTCCTACTACCAGAAGCCTACCTTGAGGGCCTAGATGAATTAGTCAGAGCAAACATGTATCCAAGCAGAAGCAGCGTTATCCGCTCTTCAGTACGTGATTTACTCAAAAAAGAACTCTGGGAAAACAAACGCGGCAGATAAACCACTAAACCCCTTTTATCGAATACAGAATCCTCTGCGCAGCCTCCGCAGGGTCAGACGCCATGGTTATTTCTCGACCAACAATAAGGTAGTTTGCTCCAGCCCTAACCGCCACAGCGGCTCCGCCGCCCTGAACGCCTACCCCCGGCGAATAAATCGCAACTTTATCACCCAAAATCCGCTTTACTTCAGCAATCTTTTCGGGAACTGTAGCTCCTACTACGACGCCGTCAGCCCCCCACTGCACGGCTTTCTTGGCAAACGAAACATACTGAGGTAACTGCTGCCCTGTGAAGGGGTCAACGATGGTTTGGCCATACCCTTCGGCTGCGCCTTTGTGGCTCATGTAAGTTAACAGGATGACGCCACGGTTGAGGCGTTTGGAAACGTCAAATAGCGGTTTGAGGCCTTCTTCCCAGCCTACAAAGGGGTTGGCGATGATTGCGTCGAAGCCTGCGGCGTAGTAGTATTCGGCTATGGTTTGGTTGGTGGCTCCGATGTCGTTGACCTTCGCATCCATAATCGCAAGCAAGCCTTGACCGCGGATTTGTTCAACTAGGAATTGGACGCCGTCGAAGGTGCCCAGTGGCAGGGTAAGGTGGTGGTTGATTTTCACCGCTGCGATGTAGGGGTGGACGGCTTTGAGGATTTTCTGTGCTTTGATTAGGACGTTGTTGCGGTTTTCGGCGGCTTCAAAGGGAAAATCGAGCGCCAGAACCAGCGGTGAGTTTTTGCTTTTTGCGGCTTCCTGCATTTTACCTTTAAACGACAACTCGGGGTGCCTCTTGCCTGTTATTGGGATTGCTCTCCCATTTTATCCTTTTTTTAGGATTTAAACCTTCAAGTGACATGCGAAGCTTAAAATTCTCTGATTCCAATTTGGCGTATAACTACGACACGATTACATGAGGAGAAATTATGAAGCAGACCCTTGCCCAAAAAATCATCAGCAAACACCTAGTCGAAGGCGAAATGGTTGCAGGCCAAGAAATCGCCATAAAAATCGACCACACCCTCACACAGGACAGCACAGGCACCATGGCTTACCTTGAATTCGAAGCTATGGGCGTCCCCAAAGTCAAAACCGAACTCAGCTTCAGCTTCGTCGACCACAACATGCTCCAAAACGACTACCGCAACGCCGACGACCACCGCTACCTACAGGGCGTGGCAGCCAAATACGGCATAGTGTTTAGCCGCCCAGGCAACGGTATCTGCCACCAACTCTACCTTGAACGCTTCGCCCGCCCCGGCAGAACACTTTTGGGCAGTGACAGCCACACCCCAACGGCAGGAGGCATGGGCATGATAGCCATCGGTGCAGGGGGCTTAGACGTCGCCGCAGCCATGGCAGGAGAACCCTTCTACTTGGAAATGCCCCAAATCGTAGGCATCAAACTCACCGGTAAACTTCAGCCGTTTGTATCCGCCAAAGACGTAATCCTCCAAGTCCTAAAAATCTTAACCGTCAAAGGCGGCGTAAACAAAATCATAGAATACTACGGACCAGGCCTTGAAACCCTCAGCGTACCTGAGAGAGGAACCATCACCAACATGGGCACCGAAACAGGTTGCACCACAAGCATCTTCCCCTCGGACGAAGTCACCAAAGCCTTCCTCGCTGCTCAGGGACGCCAAGAGATGTGGTTTGAACTCAAAGCCGACCCAAACGCTGAATATGACCAAACCATAGAAATCGACCTCTCAACAATCGAGCCTCTCATCGCGTTGCCCCATAGTCCTGACTGCGTTAAAACAGTCGCTGAACTCGAAGGCACCCCAGTTGACCAAGTCTGCATCGGCAGCTGCACCAACTCGTCACTGCGGGACCTCAAAATCGTCTCAGCACTGCTTAGGGGCAAAAAAGTCAACGAAAACACCAGCCTAACAGTGTCGGCTGGCTCACGTCAGGTAATGTTAAATTTGGCAGAGGCAGGCGAAATTGAACCCTTCATCCAATCTGGCGCGCGATTATTGGAGAACGCCTGTGGACCCTGCATCGGCATCGGACAAGCTCCGCCTTCAGGAGGCGTTTCCCTGCGTACGTTCAACCGCAACTTCAAGGGACGCAGCGGCACACAAGACGCAAAAGTCTACCTCGTCAGCCCCGAAACCGCCGCGGCAGCAGCCCTAAACGGCAAAATCACTGACCCACGCAAACTCGGCAAATACCCCGAAATCAAAATGCCACAGAAATTCCTGATAAGCGACGCCATGTTTATCCAACCCAGCTTTTGTGTCACTGCAAAAGTACCGATGGGACCCAACATCAAACCGTTGCCGGATTTTGCGCCGTTGCCCTCGAAGTTAGAGGGGGAAGTGCTACTTAAAACAGGTGATAACATCACAACCGACGACATTATCCCCGGCGGCAGCGCAATCATGTCGCTACGCAGCAACATCCCAGAAATCAGCACCTACACTTTCTGCCATGTAGACAAAACCTTTGCTTGCCGTGCCATGGAAAAGGGCGGCGGATTTGTCGTCGGCGGCGAAAACTACGGTCAAGGCAGCAGCCGCGAACACGCAGCTTTGGCACCCAAGTACCTTGGCGTCAAAGCCATAATCGCCAAATCATTCGCCCGCATCCACTTGGCGAACCTCATAAACTTCGGCATCTTGCCCCTGACTTTTGCTGACAAGAAAGACTATAATGCCATCGAGTTGGGCGATGAGTTGGAGCTTGAGGTTGACGGCTTAAAAGAGCACTTGGTGGTTGTCGACAAAACCAAGGGTACAAAAATCCCTGTAAACCTGAATTTGAGCCGTATAGAAAAAGAGCAGGTGTTAGCTGGTGGAAAATTAGCCCTCATAAAAACTAAACAGGGCAAGAAATAGAAAAATTGGGTTTGGAGTGCACGAGCCTAACCGCTCTCAAATCCCCATTTCTGCAAGCTTAAGCGGACTGTTTATTTCGACTCCTTTGGTTCCAGTGATTACTTTGGTAAATTTTGAGTCTGCTTCTGAACCGATTGTTACTACGCGGTCACCTTTGTAAGAAACAGTTATGGTTACGCCTTCCCGGCAGAGGTCCTCTACTATTTCTTTCACAAGAGGCTGGGACCTTCTGGCTTCTTTTAAGGTGTCAACGCCTCTACGAATAGTTTCTGTGACGCCGCCTTTTGTGCCTGCTCCACGTGCGCTGGAAACGATTTCTCTTATGAAATCCTTGTCTTTTGCGTTGACATCAATTTTTTTGTCATTTACGTTTACTTCTACGGCTTCAACGTCGTTTTGGCTTATCGTTATTTTTCCAGATTTGAGCGTTTCAACTAACAAAGTAGTTATCTGCACTCTAATTCGCCTTTAAAAAACTGCTTTATGCTTTGGCTTCAACTTCTTTGGCCATGACGAGGTCTAGAACGACTGCTCCGTTTACTCTTGCCTTCATGACTCCAGTGTCAAGTGTTAGGTCTTCGAAGCTGAGTTTAAGATCGGATTGTTTGCCAGCAAGTCTATCGAGGACTGCTATAATAGTGTCGCCTATTGTTT
The DNA here is from genome assembly GCA_050108095.1 of Bathyarchaeia archaeon. GTDB lineage: Archaea > Thermoproteota > Bathyarchaeia > Bathyarchaeales > Bathycorpusculaceae > Bathycorpusculum. The sequence goes on along the minus strand of JBNIDO010000042.1, from coordinate 12,282 downwards.
CTGCTGTTTTTTCCATGGACCCAGAAGCTCTTTCAATCATTCTTTCTCTATTTTCCATTTAAAAGCACCTATAAAATTCAAAGAAAAAACGCTATAAATACTTGCCTTACTGAAATAACTAAAAAATCAAAGTGAAGCCTTAAAATTTTGTATAATAGTTGAGTAGAATATGTAAATTATGGTGCTTACCTTTTTGGTTAGGTAAGAAGAAAGGGGTTGTTGGGTAGACTATACGTCCCAAACTGAAGTAGCTATTAGTCTCCAACTGATGACTTCTTGCATCTGCGGATTGTTAAACACTTGGTACTCGTCATACGAAGTCAACACACCAGTTACCTTGTCGAAGTAAATATTGCGGTAATCGTACATTTGTGTACCATAAGTTGAATCTCTGGAGTCAAAGAACTGATTATTTATGAACCAGAAGTTTGTCTCTCGGCTACCGCCTGTGTAGACTTCGGTGGTGGTTTTGTTGACGACCCTGCCGTCAGCTCCCAATGGGCGAAGCAAATCTCTTCCAGTTAGGTTGGCTGGGTAAATAGCCCAGAAACCGCTTAAGTCCGTCTTGTTTCCGCTTGCAATGTCAAGTGTTTGTTTGTAGGTTAACTGTGAACCGTTAATGAATCGCCAGATAGAATCCATGGAAACGTTTGTTCCAGTTACGTCAGTTATGGTTATCTTGAAATAATCCGTTTGATTATATTGATCAAAACCCGGGGTGTCTTCGGTTCCTTCTTCAGCGAATTCCGATGTACCCACGATACTATAAGTAAAGGTGTCGCCGACGCGTACACCCACAGTTACAGGTTTAGATGCAGAGTTCACAAAATAGATTGCAGCGAAGGCGGCTATGACCAGTACAACAACTAACGTGACTGCGAGGTAGATTTTGGTGTTAGAGCGTTTCTTTACGTAGGTCATAATCGTATGATTGAACTCTTCAACTATTTAGTTGTTTTCCCAAAAGTCCAAAAAAAGCTGAACATTTGCATATACCAATAAAATTTAGGAGAAGGGTTATTTCCAAAAGCAACAATGCTACAAAGACTTGACATCTCGATGTTTAATCGTTTGGAATTTTAGCCGACAAAAAAGGGCTTATTTAATTGGTTTTTCTTGAGGCAACAACCACGATTGCTATGGCTGTAACTACAAGCAAACAAACCGTTGCAGCCAACGCTGCTGGAAGCTCAGGAACCTGAGATGCCCCAGACACATAGCCGACGTAGACGGGGTCATGCACTATCTGACCACCATCCCAAACTGGAAAACAGATTCTGTAATTAAAGGAACTTGCGCTGTAGTCTATGGCAACATTGGACCAGGAACCGCCGAAGAGGTCATTGAGGTCCAGGTAATTGGCAAAGAAACTTATCTGCGCCAACGCTGGCTGGTAGAGGGTGATTGGCAGTCCCGCGAGTGCCACTGCCTCAGCCTTTGCAGCATAGGTCTCTACGCTTGCCTGATGAGTTTGCGCGTTGCCTTCTGGATCAAGAGTGTAGGTGCCGCCGAAGACAAAGTCGTATGCGCTGCTGTTTCCTACTGTGACGCTTGCCAAATCCACATGGGTTGATGAAGCGTCTGGAGCGGTGGAGTTGTAGAGTTCTCCGTCTACCGATGTCTGGTAAGGTTGGGATGTGTAAGTGGATGTGGTGTAGAGTAAAGCTAAGCCTAAGCTGTCAAGCGAGAAGGGTGTGGTGGTTACTTCAAGGGTGTCTTTGTCGATAGCGTATGCGCTTGTCACTTTGCCAATGTCAAAACTTGTTTTTAGATTAGAGGCTGTCTCGTTGAGACTGAAATCGTAGCTTAGGGTGATGTGGTCGAAAACTACTTTGGCTGCATAGCCGCCCCAGCTAGAGGAAGAAACGTAGCCCAAGTAGCCGTAGACATTCCGATAGGAAATGTCCCATTTATAATGCGAGAAACCGTTTTCAGTAACTTTCTGAATTGAGGTTGCATCGAACCCATCGCTCATGTTAGTGTACATGTAATAGAGCAACTCGTTGTCTGCACCAGAGGTTGCTTGGATGATGCCATCGCCATTTAGGTCTTGATAGACTTCAAACTTGGTTAAGGCGCTTGCAACGAACACATCGGTGCCGTCCTCCAATTGGAGATGTTGCCCGACAATGTTTGCGACGGGTCCCGGATAGAGTGAATCAGGCGGTACGTACATGGCATACGAGATAACCTGTGTACCTGAAACATTAACCCATGCATACCACACGTTTAGGGAGAAGGGTTGCGTCAAGGTGCCGCTGGCGTATTCTGAATTTGCCTCTGGTATTATGGATGCAGCGGCTATGCTTGGGATTAGGCATACTGCAAGCAGTAAACTCGCAATTATCAAAACGCAAAATCGTGCGGTATGTACCATGATGTCACCGACCCTTGTATGCCCGCTATGTCTTATTAGACTAATCTTTAGAACATCCAACATATCCGTGGTGCAGGCAGAGAACAGCAAAAACAGAGACAGCCAAGTCGCCTAAAGACTCTTTAGCCACAGAAGCTGATTAGAATATGGTTTCATATGGTTTCTTTTAAGTGATTTCAGATAGTTTGGCGGGTGTTTATGTCCTTAGAGTTGAAGAATAAGTTGAATATGGTTGCTGAAGAAGACAAAGCACGTGAACTCAAAGATTTCGACGAAGGGTTTGAACGCTACAGGTCTCTTTTGATTCGGGTGGCAAAAATGCGGCCTTTTGACATGATGCCTCAGGCTGAGGGTCCAGCGTTTTACGATGTTAAGCAGGTGATGCATGATTTGGCTGTCTTGGAGAGAGCCCACCTCTTAAAAGGCGAATTGAAAGAAACTGCCCGAAGCGAGTACCATCAATACGACTTAACGGCGGAAGGAGAGCAATTGGTTGAGAAGCTCTCAAAAGAAACCTAATGCACAGATTCTGAGGCTAGCTTATTTTTCTGAAGCCTTCTAACATTGTCTTCAAGTTCATCGCCGCATTGAAGGACAAATCGTCACTGTCGTAATCGATTCTGTTTACCCCCTTAAGATTCACTGGCAAGTCAACTTTTCTTTCAACCAGCAAAACTACCTGCGTGTTATATTTTAAGTAGGCAGCGTTGATTTCTGAGGAAACCGTTGAGTTTAGGACATAGAGTCCGCTGTAGCGTCTCTCCTGTTCAGCAGCGGCGATGTTGATTATTGCGCAGTCGCAGTTCTGCATTAACCCAAACTTGTTTTCTGGAATGGGCACGGTTGTTTCTTCTTTGTCGCCCATGACATAGTTGTAGTTTAGGAAATCCAGCATCTTTCTCACTTGGTCAGCTACCTTTGTGTTGCTGTTAGATATGAAAACCCGGGGTCTTCCCAGAGCGTCTCCTGAATGATTACTTTCTAAGGGCATGGACATTCTTTCATATGATGTCGTTTTTGTATCTGGAACCGGCTCTTCCATTATGCCTAATGGCGGAGCCTCAAAGGTAGCTTTTGAACGGGCAAGGCTTTTAATCCTCTCAGCATAGCGTTTATTCATCAGTTCATTTACGCGCAGCAATTGGAGTTCAATGCCGTTATCCATGGCGTTTACCTTTCCCTCGACGGTATCGTTGTCAAAATTGAACGCTATGATTGCACCTTTTTCTGCTCCGCCCTTCTTCAATACTTTAACAAAGTCTTCGACTTCGGGTAAACCAACATGGTCAGACTGTACAATTAAGAGCGGTTGGCCACCCTCGGTAACTGCACTTACGCCCGAAGTGGGATCGCTGGGTTTGCCGTTGAACTTTTTAATAACCCAATCTTCGAAGGTACGGGCTGAGGCTTTTCTGAGGCTTTTTTCGCTAACTCTTTTCCTTAGGAAAACAAATGTTACTACGACAACAACTATTGCCACCACAGCCGCCGAGATTCCGCCAATAAGTAACCAGTTAAAGCCGCCCTGTGCTGCTTCGGTTGGCTCTGGCTCTGTTGCGGAAGGTTCAACTGTTTGGCAGTAGGCTATTTGGGGAAAAACTATGATTGAAAGAAGGAAAAATGCTATAAAAATACCTGTTAGCAGTTGTTTATTCATTTTTTCGCATCCCAGATGTGGCAAGTGGTTGGACTCCCGACCATAGGTAAATGCCTATAGTGAATGAAAAGTTATTGTTGTGTTGCCTTAAAAAACTATTGAAAGAAATAGTCAGCGGCGGGTTTTCAAGTGAGTCGTCATGGGATTTCTGCGAGGTTATCTCGTAGAGCTAGCCAGCGTTTAAACTCCAGTCCCGTGCACTTACCTTTCCCGAGCCATTGGTCACCGTACTTGGCTCTGAGTTTTTCGTTGTAGGACTGGAAGGTTTCGCATTCACTTACGTCTACGCTTTCTTTTTTCTTCTTCACTACTCAAAGGGCTCCAGTTTGATTCTATTGTATGTCTTTAGAGTTAAGTCTAACTGTGATTTTGGAACCATGCAGAAGGTTTCTTCAAGGGAGCCTCTTACTTAGTGGTTTAGCTACTCCCTTGCTTATCTGAATTGTTCCAGTACTTGTCTCCCCAAAATCAGTAATTTCGACGGCATAGAACCCGTAGGGTGGCAGGCTCTTGAGGGCGTCAGGTATATCGACCAGCAAGGACTTTTTTAGGCCCCTGACAGCATCGTTTATGTCGGCAGGTGTTAAACTGGTTTTTTGTGTACCATCTCCCCTTTAATCAGCAATCCCTGATCGAATTCTGATAGGGCAACTAGAACTTTTTTGGCGTTCATGTCGATGAGGTTATAATCTTCAAGATCAAAATCTTCAACCATAAAAACAACCTTACCTGAAAATAAAACCAAGGATTCGCTTAAAAACTATTTGACGCTACCATGCCCCCTCCATACATTAACCCTTGCATCCTTTCGGTTCATTGCGAGGCTTGGTTTCCTTTATTCCCAACAATGCCTACTAAACGTGAAATCAAAATAGCGATAAACAAAGTCCCTATAATGGGCTCCAACATAACAAGCGACTGCGCCTGCAACGTGTTGGGCGTCATAAGTCCACCTATCGTAGTCAACGCGTAATAGCTGAAATAGATAAAGTTAGAGAAATCATGAGTAGGCGGAGTCGACAAACTCGAAAAAGAGCCCGGCACATACAATTCAACCAAACGGTAAACCGATGCGAAAGCCAATCCAATCAAAAGATAAGTTGCAACCCCACCCCACACAAAATCCATTTCAATAATCTTCTTGCGCTCGGTTCTGAGGATGTTAATAAAGATCAAGGCTCCAATAAGCGAAAAAGAAATCGTCGTGAAAAATCGTACGAGTTCTTCGCTGTGTTGGCTTCCTTGAATGGTGAAGAACCAAACAAAAAACAAAGTCACAGAAACTATCAACAAGGTTACTGTGCCAATTGTTTTCTCTTGTTTGACTGAAAATCCGGCAATAACCAGAACCAACGAAACTATAAGTGAAAGAAAGACCTGGCCGAAATAGCCTTGACTGTAGGGAATAAAAAGTAAGTAAAACACAATGGAAAACACTAACAGGAAGTACTTCGAACGATAAAACCGTTCTTTTAAGCCATTAAAATAGCGGGCTAATATGTTTGAATCACCTAAAAGCAACAGAACAACTTAGCAATACATTCCTAGTGGCGGCTACAATTTAAGGGTTCATGAGGTCTATTTTCAAAATTCGTCCATAAATCAAGCCATCCTTGAAGCGACCAAACATATGTAAAACCAACATGTCAGCATTCGGTGTCTGAGGGTCCGCGAACACCTCCCTGCCATACGCATGCGTTTCTACTCGTGAAACGGTTAGTTCAAAGTGTCCCTTAAATCAAACGCGTAATTAATCTTTGAACACAAAAATTGGAGGACAAAAAATGAAAAAAATTGTGACCCTTATCTTTTCGGTTTTAATCGTCTGTGGAATGGTTTGCGGAATGGCGGCTGCCAGCGTTGGCCCGGCGCCTAATTCTGGCGATTGCATTCCAGACGGTAGCGGATTTGACCAGCCCAACCAGATAAATGCGGGCAACGGCAACGGTCCAGCGCCAAATGCCGGCGACGGCATACCTGACGGAAGCGGGTTTTAACACCCCCCAATTTTTTTTAAGAAAAACCTTTCTAACTGCTAATTTTGGGAATCTTTCTTCTGGCATCTTAAGTGCCCAATGATGAATAAGCAAATTTCTTGATTTATTAATTGTCAGTACACAATATATAAATTGATAGGCAATATACAAAAAATGACCGGTGTCATGTTTGAGTGGCGTTGTCGCTCTTTTAGGGTATGATTCAGTCAGATCCAACGAATTAGTGCCAAAAATGTGTCAAATCCTCAAACATAGGGGCATAGACGATTCTGGCTGGTTTGCAGATTCAAAAGTAGCCATAGCAAACGTCGCAACTTACAAGGGCTCCAAAATCGCTCACCAACCACTCTGCAACAAGAAAAAAAACATATGGATCACCCTCGACGGAACACTCTACAATAACTGTGAACTCAAAGAACAGTTTGATAAAGACCCATCTACAATTTGCTCAGACGCAGAACTCATCTTAAAAGCTTATGAAACCAATGGTATAGATTGTTTAAAACAGTTAGACGGCGTCTTTGCCTTCTGTATATGGGATTCAACACAAGAAAAGTTGTTTGCTGCCCGAGACCGATTTGGAAGTAAGCCGCTATTTTACACGGTAAACGGCGACTGTTACGTTTTGGCATCCGAGATAAAAGCCATCTTTGTTGACCCAGCAATCCCACGTAAACCAAACCACGATCTATTATGCAGATACCTAATACAGCGCTACCACTTTAGAAACGGCGACACCTATTTTGCCCAGATAAAGGAAGTACTACCGGGATATTACGCGGTTTTCACCTTAGATGAAAACAAGCCAGAGGTTGCTGAGTACTGGCATCTACCTTCTCCGCCAGCGTCAAAACAGGGCAAATACAACTACCCCTCGCTTTTCTTGGATAAATTACACCATACAACAAAGAAGATGATACCTAAAGAGGTACAATTTGGAACATGCACAAGCGGAGGCATCGATAGCCAAGCTATTGCTTCTTTGATTTCAAATGAGCTTGCTAAGACAAATCAAGTTGAGAAACAAACACTGGTTTCCGCCATATGTGCAGGTGGCTCCAGAGGGGTAAATGAGCAACCCTACATTAGAGAATACGAACGATTCCGGGGAACCGCAGTCAAGTATGTTAACCTTCCGCAATCACTCAGACTAAAAGAGTTGGAGAGATTGGTTTTTTGCCTAGAAGAACCCTACCACCTTGAGAGTGCGTATCTGTCATTTTGCTTAGCCAACGAATTGCACAATGAAAAAGCAAAAGTGGCCTTCTTGGGCACTGGAATGGACACATACGTTACTGGCGATTTTGAGATATACGATGCTCTAAGGATCCTTTGGCAAAAAAGGAAGATCGGCAAGTTTTTGGTTGAAACAATAGGAATGATAGTGCATCAAGATTTGTCCTACATAACTTTTGGGAAGATAGCTAACCAGCTAAAGTTACTTAGAACACCAAGACCCGCACGACAAGAAACACAATTCTTAAACCAAGAATACATAGCTCAAGCACGCATCACTGAGAATTTTGCCCGAACCGAAGAATCACAAGTTGACCGAACAATAGGAAGCATAACAGAGATTTTGCAGGCTCAGGATAAGATTTTCTCAGCGTTTTCAATAGAACCCCGGTATCCTAGTTTAGACCCAGAATTCGCGCTTTTTTGTATGTCACTGCCGGAAAGCCAGAGAAGTAAAAGAGGCGTATCTAAATATGTTTTAAGAGAAGCCGTTAAAGGCTTGATACCCGAAGCGGTCCGTAAATCCAAACGGAAATTCGGTAGCTCTGTTCCAGCAATCAAGTGGGTTAAGAGCCTTCGCCCCGAAATCCTCGAAATCCTGTCTTCCGATAAATTTAAGGCACGGGGAATATTTAACCAAAGCAAGCTTCTCAAGACCTTCGATATGTTATGCAGCGGTAGCATTGACCCTGCAATCGAATATGATGTCTCACAATTCTTCTGGATGGTATTAACTTTGGAGCTCTGGTTCCAAATTTACATAGATCCTGAAAAGCCCTCATTCGGTTTGAAGGACTCATCTGCTGTGAACGAATTTGAGTGGTTTATAGCTGACCCCAGAGAAGAGGTGGCACCATCAAAGGCTTCTTCGAAGAAGATGAACCGTTAGTGATCCTTGGTTTTGTGATGTTTAGGTGGTGCAGGGGGTGGGATTCGAACCCACGAACGCCTACGCGATAGGGTCCTAAGCCCTACTCCGTTGACCTGGCTTGGAGACCCCTGCACAGAGATACGCGTATGAGGATAGTTCTGCCTCCCTAAATATTTATTTGCCCAGAAAACTCCTCGCTTAGGCTGATTTTGCCGTCGAAGGTTGACCCCCGCACCGTAAGCTCTTTATTTACTATCGTATTTGTTTTGGGGGAAGAACAGAAATTTGCCTTCGTAGCCTAGCCCGGTGGGGCGTTACCTTGGTAAGGTAATGGTCGCGGGTCCAAATCCCGCCGAAGGCTCCACACTTCCCTTCAATGCTTTTCTATTTTTAGAGAAGAGGTTGTCGTTCATAGTCTTCATTTTCTGGGGGCTTTGCTCTTTTCTATAGTTGTTGTTGCAGAGAACCCCCTATACACAACAACAACCAACAGGTTGTGGGGAAGGCTGTGTTTTGGCGTCTGCATCTGGGTAACGTTGCAGGCTGGTTGTGGACTTTGCTGCACGCTGCCACCGCAACCCGTACACCTAACGTTCCCATGAGACAAAAATCAACAAATACTGCTTCCTCGGACTCGGCAAAGGGAACTGCGCGCATGCGGCTAGGCAGCAAATCCACTTCTTCCCGTATACGCCATGTTTAATCAGAAAAGTGCCAAAGTTGTCTCTTAGCTGGTTGATTTTGCAGGGGATACTGCGCCGCTCAATCAAGCCACTTAACGAGTGCAGTGTAAGATACAGGCAATTGCTCGGTAGCATCCGACGTACTTGGACATTATAGTAAGCTTGCAGTTCATTTTCTTTTTCATGACCAAAATAAATAATAAACTGCTGCATGAAATCGACTCAATGACCACTGGCAGCTTCCTTAACCAAAGTTCACGCGTCATGATTAGATTTCTAAGCAATAGTTCGCTTATGATGCTGACAGCCCTAGTTTTGGTTCTGGGCCTAGGAGGTCTTCCAAGTGGTTTTCCAGTATCAAACGGCGACATAGCCATGGTAGCGCTCATACTAATGATGACCCTTGCATTATCTTCAATACAGCTCAAAACCCTCAAGCTCAAACTCTACGTAAAAGATGTTAGAAATGCATTCGTCCTGTCCTTTGTTCTCTTAACCGCCGTAACTTTAGTCATAGCATATTTGTTCAGTGGGGAGCTAAGGGCTGGCTGGATACTGTTAGCTGCTGTGCCGTCTGCTGTGTCAGTGGTATCTTTTACGTGTTTATGGGGTGGGGACACCGAGTCGTCTGCTGTGTCCTCGATTGTTATCTATCTTGCTTCGCTGGTGGTTACGCCGGTTATAACTTTTGTATTCTTGGGCAGGGCGGTAAATGTGTTAACTTTGCTGTACTATTTGAGTCTCCAAATAGTTCTGCCCCTGGTCCTTTCAAGATTAGTCAAACGTTTCCTGACCTCTACCCAAACACGGAACATACTCATCAACATCTGCTTCTTTATTCTTGTAATTGCTGTGATGGGTGCAAATCGAAGTCTGCTTTTCTCAGCGGGGACTGTGGTGGCGGCTTTAGCGGTTTTGGCGGTCGTGAGAGTCTTTGGCGTTGGCATAGCCTATAATCGCTTTATCGATAAACAGGGTGTAAAACATGCAAGTGCCGTTTCCGAGGTTCTATTTAGTACTTATAAGAATACTGGGATGGCGGCGTCGTTGGCGTTGGTGCTCTTGGGGCCTCAAGGAGCCCTACCTGCTGCGGTATGTATGGTGGTGGATGTTGTGTGGCTTATCTTTGCGGGGAAGTTTTTGTTTACCCAAAAAGCAAGATGATACTCTCAGAGAGATGAATAATCAATCACAAGCTAAGCGTCAGCTTGATGCCTGAGCGGTTAATTCACCTAATGCTCCAACTCCTTTAGAAAGCAATAGTTAACAAATAAAAAAAGGGATAAATCAATTTGGTTAGTCTTCCGCGCAACTTAACGAACCCTATATACAGAATATAGTTTATCTGATAAATCAATATAAGACGCCGGCGGTGTAGTAGGCTGCAGGAACGCATGATGCAACAGCTAGAAACCAAAACGTTCCAACGCTTAAACGTCGGAATAAACAGTCGGATGATTAAAGAGGTTTCAAACGGCCCCATCTTCAGCGAAGAAGTAGACCTCATCGAAGTCGGCATAGGCGAATCCGGCGTCCTAAAAAACGGTGAAATCGACCGCACACGCCTCAATGAGTTCTCTACCCTTAGAAACAAGTACTCGGTCCATGGACCCTTCACCTTTAACCATGACTACTACGGCAACGCTGTCAACTTAGGCGTAAAAAGCAACCGCAACTTTGAGATTATGACGGAGGTTTTTGAGATAGCCGATTACCTCGATGCTGAACACGTAGTCATGCACGGGGACAGGGTTGAGACGGAATACCGCGAAGCCTTCCAAAACATAGTTGCAAACCTCAAGCAGTTGTGCAAGATGGCAGCCGAATACAACATCACAGTGCTAATCGAGAACGTGCATAAAGAAAAGAAAAACGACCGCATAGGAATACTGCCCCACGAAATCCAGCAGGTAATCCGAGCGGTCAATGAGGAGAACCTCAAGTTCTGCTTCGACATCGGACACGGCACACTCGCAGCGAATCAGTTTGGCTTTGACATTTTGGATTTCGTATCAATGCTTTCCCCATACCTCGCTCACATGCATATCCACGACAACATGGGCATCCCCGAAGTGGTTGACGAGAAATTAGGTGACCAGCACCTTCCGCTTGGACAGGGCAAAGTTGAGGTCACCCGCATTTTCGACGCGGTCAGCAGGTTGGGGGTTAAGAATACGGTTTTGGAGCTGCGACCAAAAGCGGGCAGAAGAGAAGCCCTCAAAAGCGTGGCGGCGCTCAGAGTTTTGCAGTGTAAGATGGCTCGCCATTAGCTCTGTTTTTGCTGTGTTGTTGGGTGGGTTTTGGAAAAAGCTTCTTATGTTTAAGCACCAGTATTGCCCCTAGAGAGGGGTCAACACGATAAACTTCTCGCTCCACAAACGTGAAGTCATAGGCTTAGTAGTCCTGCTTCTTGTTGCCCTCGCAATCAGGCTTGCCCTGTTTCCCCTCCAAGGCTACCAAAACGACCTTGCCTCCTTCGCTTCATGGTTCAACACAGCAGCAGATAACGGTGTACGCCCCTTCTACAGTATCCTCTGGAGCAACCCGGCAACAGCGTGGGTTGATTACCCGCCCCTAAACATTTACCTCTTCTGGTTCTTCGGCAACATAGCCAACTCACTCAACATCAGCATCTACTACATGGTAAAAGTTGTACCCACAATCTTTGACTTAGCCACCATAGCGGTCATCTACCTGTTTCTACGCCAAAAACTCACCACCAACCAAACACTATTAACCACCGCCCTATACGCATTCAACCCTGCCATAATCTTTAACGTCGCCGTCTGGGGACAATTCGACGCCATCTACACCCTCTTCTTGGTGCTCTCGCTTATCTTTGCGTTGAAGCGAAAACCGGAGGTTTCAGCGGTGGTTTTTGCGTTGGCTTTGCTGACTAAACCGCAGGGTATTGCGTTGTTGCCGCTTGTTGCATTGGTTATTTTCATGCAGAGCGGCGCTAAGAGGCTGCTAACCTCCATTGGCGCGTTTGCAGCGACGATTTTACTGGTTATTTTGCCGTTTGAATGGGGGAATAACCCAGTCGATTTCCTGAGCAGAATCTACTTTGGCGCCTACAACAATTACCAATACACTTCGATTAACGCGTTTAACCTGTGGGGGATGTTTGGGCTCTGGCAACCTGATACTGGTCTCTACTTTGTCGGTTGGGTGTTGTTTGGGATTTTTGCTGCTTTGACGCTGTTTGTGTTGTATAAGCGGTTTCACGTTTCTGGGGAGATGCTTGTGTTCTTTGCAGCGTTCATGTTGCTGTTTAGCTTCTTTATGTTGCCCACGCGGATACATGAGCGCTATTTGTTCCCAGCCATCGGCATGCTGGTTCTGCTGGTACCGTTCGCCAAAAAAATCCGCCTGTTCTATGTTGCATTGTCGGCTACTTTGTTTGTAAACCAAGCCTACGTGCTCTACTACCTTAACATGAACGCGTTTATTCCCAGCGG
>JBNIDO010000041.1:0-23092 GCA_050108095.1 Bathyarchaeia archaeon | reverse complement strand
GGCTTGTAGCCTCGGGCGCTATAGACCCCGGTTCAAATCCGGGAAGCCCCACCACTTCATTTCTAACAACCAATTAAACGTCAACTGAATCCTCTTTTTCTTTAGGCCAAGCATCTATGTTGATGGCATAGATACTCCAACCTTTGCCCCCAAAGCCGAATAAAAAAATTGTTGGTGCTCGGATACCAATTAGATTACCATCTCTAATTTCTTCGTATGATATCCTTGGAATGCTTACCGTATATTCACCTGCATACCGATTTGGACACTCGAGTCGGTCATATAAAAGCTTCCACGAATCATCACCTAAAGAAAAATTAATTTTTAAATCCTCTTGTTTTAAAATTAACCCCTCAAAATTATCCCACTCTTTATTTTCATATCCGCTTCTTCCTATGCCTCCGACTACTCCGTTCTTTAAGTTTATTTCTTCCTCGCTTTCCCATTTTTGAAAAACGTATTTTCTTAGATCAAAATTGTTTGCTTTAACGTTATAGGGCGATAATTTATCCAGAGCTTTATTGAAAGCATTAATCCAGTCCTGTTCAATCGGGATACAACTGAGATAAAAATCTAAGAAGTTATACGTAAATCTCTCACCCCTTAAATCGCTACCGATAACTATGAAAAATGTATGACCATTATCATTCCCATATATTCCTTGAAGTATAATTGAGATTGCGGCTCTTCTTTTAATATAGCTCATTTCTAGAGCGGTTATAAGGTTTTCAGACCCCGATCCATAAGCAATTTCACCTTTAACTGTAATTGACCATGGAATCATTTTTGAAGCCGGGGCAAATCCATCTGGTTCATTCGTTGTCCATAATCTTTCAATCTCTCGTAAGAACTCTTTGAAGCTTGTAAAATCTGCATCTTGTGCTTCAGATGTTAGATAAATCGCGGATTGTGTATTCCCAAATTCAGCAGGCGAGTTAAAGCTATAGGTGGGAAGCAGTAAAAGGCTGTCTCCCGCAGAGATTTTTTCTGAAACAGGTGTACGTCGAAATTTTTCTTTCTTTGAAGGAAAAGCGGTAATGTCATGTTCAAAATGACTGGAAAAACCCTGTTTTTCTATTTGAGGGGTTGCTAAATACTGCTTTAATTCTTTGAGGAATAATCGTCTTTTCAATAAGATTGTATCCCGCGTGGACCCAGTCGTCGTCATTAGTTGGAAAAGATTTCTCTATTAGGAATTTATAAATCTCATTGATATTTTCAATTTTTTTCCGTATCTTTTTAGCTTCCCCTTGTTCTTGATCATGTAAGAAGTTATTACGCAAATCTTTGATTTTTTGAATTATTCCGCTTTCATCAATTGTAAGCGGTAACCTTTTTGCATCTCCCGAAGCCTCATACAAGATTATGTATAGATTTCTAACTAATTGCTCAAAACTCATTCTACCATTAGGCTCTTCTATTTCGGTCATCGCAAAATTGCTTTTATTAGTAACATTAAAAATCGCTTCTTTCTTTGAATAGAGTGCGTCTTCGTTTATGTCGTGATAAAGCCTCTTCAATTGTTTAATAACGCTTTCTTTGCTCAATGAACCACTCTCTATTAAGGGCTAACTCAGTTTTAAAAAGTATTTTAATTTTTTATGCTGGATTTTTGGGGGTGTTACTTTTAGAATTGCTGCTGATAACAAAACCATAAATCTTAAGTATTAATTTGTAGCATTTTAATACGCGATGAAAATATGCCTATAACACTTACGACCCGGGTTGAAGATGATCTCGCCCAACTCATCGACAAGGTTTCCGAAGAGGAAGGCATGGACAGGTCAACCGTCATACGCAGGTTCCTCATGAAGGCAGCCAAAGAGTGGCTGGTTGAAAAATGCTTAGACGATTATGAAGCGGGCAGGATAACGCTATGGCAGGCTGCTCGGAAATGCGGCTTGTCGGTTTGGGAAATGATTGATGAGGCGAAAAGAAGAGAAGTGCATGTTCCTTATACTTTGGCGGAGTTTAAGGAAGATTTGAAGGGCTTAAAGAAGGCCTCCTAGTGCAAGGCGTCGTCTCAAACTCAACGCCTCTTATTTATCTGGCTAAAATAGGCAAACTTGACCTCTTGAGAATTCTTTTTGGAGAAACCCTTATCCCAAAAGAGGTATGGATTGAGGTAGTCGAAAAGGGAAAATCGCTTGGACAAAAAGACGCATATGTAGTGGAAAATGCGATAGCGCAAGGTTGGATCAAAGTTGCGGATGTTGACCCCGTTGAGATGCCGATAGAGTTGGATAAGGGCGAGGAAGAGGCTTTATCCCTTGCAAAGCAGCTGAATTTGGAGACGATACTGATTGATGAGGTGTCGGCTCGTTCTGCCGCTCGACTGCTGGGTTTAACGCCTCGGGGCACTGTTTTCGTTTTGCTTCTGGCTCTTAAAGAGGAAAAAATCATGTTTGATGGGTTTCTGCAAGCCCTTGACCAGTTAATAGATGAAGGCTTTAGGCTAAAAGAAGAAGTGTACGTTCAAGCAATTAGAGAAGCAACAAAATTATCGAAGAAAAAATAGCATTAACGGTGACTCATTGTTCAAATTCCGTATGTTCCCCCTCAACGTCGTAGTCCCAAGCAGGCGTAAGCTTAACACTTTAATACGATTAAGTCTACCCTTACTGGGGGCAAGCTGTTGCTGTTTAGGCGTAAAAACGAAAATGAACCCCGAAACAAGCTCCAAGTTGGCCTCGGCGACTTACAAGGCGAAAAAGAAAACCTCATAAAATACCTTGAATCACGACTCAAAGTCGAGGTTTTCGAAGTAAAAGACAAATTGGCAGTTGATTCAGAAAAAGTAACGATTTCGGGGCTGCATCAAGCAGTGAAAAAGTTTCTCTACAGTCGAGGCCACAACATCACTCACTGGATTTCGCTTGAGGGTTCAACCGTTAAGATTAACCGGTTTGGAACTCATGATAAGAAGAAGGAGAAGCGTGGAAAGCAAGCAGGGCATCAGACGGTTGCCCAGAGTTGGGGTCTATAACGCGGCTAGCATTCTAAGTCAGCAGTTAAATGTACAGTTCGTGTACAGATTATAGATACCCAACGCTTAAAAGATTCTTTCCTTGAACCTTAAACGACAGTTAGCATGAACAAATCCAAGATGGTCAAGATAGCGTTAAGTGTCCTAACTATTGTCCTCACAGTAGGTCCTCTACTCGGCGTTGTTTGCCTTTATCGGGATAATCTTCTAGGGTTAGTGCTTCCGTCATTTCAAAACACAGCTGAAAACAGCATAACCAACAGTGACATCAGCAACCTAGATTTCACCGCCTTAGAATCCATGGAGCCGATCAAACCATTAGGCGAGCCAACTTATGACCAGTCCACAGGCGATTTCTCGTATCCACTCAACTTTACCAATCCGCTGCCACAGGAACTCTCACTTGACAACCTCTCCGCAGACATAAAAACAGGTAACGGAGAACTGTTAGGAACCATAAGCATCCCAGATGCAATACACGTTAGCCCTGGACAATCAGCTGTCATAGACATAAACGGAAACATCGATCAAGCGGCTTTAGAAGCTTATAGAGAGCAATATGGGGACAGCGCCGAAATTTCTGTAGAAAACTTAATCGTCACCGTTGGAGGCATCAGTTTGCATTTAGATGAAATACCGGGCTTGGGGTCGATTCAGCTAGGGTGAAATGTATGGAGCGAACGATTAGCTGGTTTGGTTTAGCTGCTGGGATAACAACGCTTGTACTGGTTGCAGTATCGGTGTTTGTGCCTTGGTGGCAGCTCACCGTCGGCGACGACTTTGCTAGCGTTTATGCTTCGCCGATTGTTACAAACTTTGGGTTCTACGGCGCCCAGTTTACTCTTCCTCTGCTTTGGGCATGGAACCTCTCAAACATCCTCCTGTTCACAGCCGGCGGCGTAATCATGCTGGTCTACTCAGTGTTCCCAACAAAATCCTACTCTAAAGACCTGCTCTGCTTCTCCTATAAGAAGCCGCTTTACGGTTTTTTGAGCTTCGTGGTGGGCTTAGCTGTAATCGTGTTGAGTGCAGGCTTCTTTGACTTGGGCATTCCACTGGTGGGTACGGCTAACGTGAATCTCTCTTTCCCCTCGTTCATACCTTTAAGCGCCAGCATTAGCTCTTCGGTGACTGCGATGTTTCTGTTTCCTTTCTACCTTGCAATAGCGGCAGTAGTGCTGTGTGTAGCCGCGCGATTTTATCATGTGCGATTAATCAAGGCTTCGGACGCTGTCCAATCAACGGAGATAGCTATATCACCAGCTAACCCTGTGACGCAGTAACAACGATGTCAAAGCTGTAGGTAAACCCAAACGTCGGTGTGCCGCTGGGCGCATTGTTGGACTGCGCTATAACTAAAGTTAGCCCCAGCCACATGCACTGACCAGGCGCAACTGTGTCGCCTGTTGCCAAGTTGTCGTATCCCATCCATTGTGTGCCAATAGGAGCCCATGACAAACCCAGAGTCTCTCTATGCAGCGAGACCTCGATGTTGGCTGGGGTGTTGACGTTTTCCAATGCTGTGGTGACTGTTATGGGGGTGTTGCCGTCGTTGCGGAGCACTATGAGGTTGGTTTCAGGCATGAATTGGCTGCCGTACGCGCTGGGTGAGACTATGATTCCGCCGATGTTTAGTTGCGGGTTGCCATATTGGAAGGTGCCGCTGTTTATGTTCAGCGGGAAAGCTGTGCCGTTAACAAACCACAACGAGAAGCTAACCTGTGGGGACTTTTGCTGTTGAGCCTCCGCCGGCGGGGTAATTGAGAGGTTAATAAACAGCGCAGCCAAAACCATTGCCAACGCCAAAGCAACCGAAGCTACCCTAAACACCCCCGCTTTTGACTTCACGCATCTTCTAAACACTACTGCGGTTGCGGGCAGAAGTATAAGCAGCGCCAAAACAACGGCTATCCAGTTGAGTTCGGGTATTGTGCCTGTGTCGGATGGTGTGGGGGATGTGGATGGGTTAGTTGTTGGTGTATCGGTTGGGTCAGAGGTTGGTTGGGTGCTTGGGTTGCTGGTTGGGGTTGTTTGCGGAGGGGACGTTGTAGTTGGGGTGGGTGAAGCGCCGCTGGTAACGGTCGGGGTTGGTTGTGGAGTAGACGTGGGAGACGGCGCCGTGGGGTACTGGGCAACTCCGTAAACGCCAAAGGTGCTGCCGAAACTGCTTGCGTTGGATATTACTGTGACTTGAATAGCATAGTTGAAACTGGCACCCGGAGTGTAGGCACCGTTGGTGTGGAAGTCGCCGCTGAGCTGAAGTGTTTCTTTGCCTCCTGCGGCGATGGTGGTGGAGGTTTGGTTGTTGGTGGCTTTGCAGGTGAAGGTGGAGATGATGTTTTGGGGTAAGGCAACGGCGTTGGTGGTGGTTGCTGTTATGGTTATGGGGGCATTGTTGTCGTTTGTTACTGTGAAGCTAAAGGTCCACTGTGTGGGGGTTGGGCTGTCGCTTACGGGGATTTGGAAGCCGTTTAAGTGGTTAGAGAGAATTGTGCCGTTGGTGAACCAGAGTGTGAAACCTCGGTTGGGTGAATAAGTGAAGGTTCCGTTTACGTGGATGCGTTCACTGCTCGCTACGGCAGCAGCTACGGTGGGAACAGAAATCAACAAAATTAAAGCGAAAACTAAGAGCAAAAGCTTCTCTCGCATACGATTCACCCAAAGAAATATGCAAAGAAATAGAAGACGGCACAGAATTTAAGGCAAATGTCAAGCTGTCTTTTGCCCTATCTCAGCCCTAAAAACCATGACTGTTTAAGCGTCGGCTTTATCTAAGGTCGGGGGCGCACGCCGGGCATCCCATGCGTGATGCAACGCTAAACCAGGATGATACAGAAGCAGCCTTGGACCAGAATACCGCATAACCTTTCTCACCTGCTCTTTCATGTCGGGTTTGTAACAGTGGATTTTGCATTTGCCGCAGGTGCTTTTTTTCTCTTGGAAGGGACATTTGCTTAGCCGCAGAAAAGCGTACTCCTTGAATTGGCTGCACTGCGGGCATAGTTCGCCGTGTGTTTTGTGGTGTCCTCTGCAGTAGAGGTCAACCATGTACTGGATGGTTTTTCTTTCTCTTTTCATTCGTTTGTGTTCTGGGTTTGGCGGTTGAGGCTTCATTATGTTAAAGCAGATGATGCCAATTCACATAAGGCTTTACCCTAACGTTTAAGGGAATTTCACCGTGGCCTGTTTGGCGACCGATGCCTTTTTCTCTCTGCCAATCCAAAAATAGCAGAGGCACCAACCTTGAACGGCACAGACAAAAAACCCAAAACAGGCTACCCCGAACTAATAACTAATCTCCCAGAAGCACAAATAACCTTCAAAGGCGCCAGAGCTTGGATACTGCAGTCGGATACGCGGCAACTGGTGTTTTTCGAGTTTGAAGCAGACATGAACCTGCCAGACCACAACCACACCTATCCACAGTGGGGCATGGTACTCGAGGGCGAAATGGTATTGCGCATTGACGGTAAACCACGCGTTTGCCGAGGCGGCGACGAATACCTTATCCCTGCCAGTGCAATGCACGGAGCCAAATTCAATCAAAAAACCCGTGTTATGGATTTCTTCTCAGAGAAAAACAGGTACCTTCCCAAGCAGTAGCCCCTTCAGATTTTGTGCCTGAGCTAAAACACTTGTTTTCCAATCGCGCTGCCAATCAGTTCTGACCGATTAATCGCTTGTAGCTCCACGAAATCCGCTTTCGACCGTTTAATCGGTAATGTAACTGTGAATTTGGTGCCTTTTCCAACTTCGCTTTCTACAACGATTTTTCCGCCATGTGCTTCCACCACATTCTTGCAAATCGCTAAACTCATGCCCATTCCTTTTGCTTTGGTTGTAACAAGAGGCTGGAAAATTCTCCTACAAATATCAGGGGAGACACCTGTTCCATAATCGGTGAAGATAAAGCTGACTTTGTCGCCTTCTATCTCATTTTGAATCCATATGACTCCTCTATTCTTTACAGCTTGTATACTGTTCTGCAAAATTCTTGCGAACACTTTCTGAATCTTCGGCGCATCCAGCAGTAACCCTGTCTCGTCAACCACTTCATTCTGAACAGTTATATGGTCTGGAATTTCAATTTTATTGAGTGCATTTGCCACAAGAGACTTAGGGGTGCAAAATTCCAGTTCAAGATGCGGTTCAGTTGCATAATCGATTAAACTGGTAACAATTCGGTCAGAATCCTCACTTGACGCTGAAATAACATGTAACAGTTTATCTCTTTCCTCTTTTGGCAAATCCGCGCCTCTCTTTTCCAATAAGTATACACTATTTTTGATGCCTGCTAAGGGGTTACGCAAATCATGCCCAAGCTGCCCAGCCAATTCACCAATAGATGCCAACCGCTCGGTTTTAACGAGGCGTTCCTCCATCTTTTTCCGCTGAGAAATGTCGATGAAATTCTCAATAAGCAAAGTTTTGGTAGCTGTTTGCAATTTAACAACATTTTTGAGGATTTGAATCCTGCCGCCATTAGACTTTAACAGTATTTTTTCTTGGTTGTCAACGCTTAAGCCCAGATCTGTAATGGGGCATTTTCCCCTATCGGTCGGGCAGAGAAACTTGTGGCACACTTTCCCCAGTACTTCTTCACGGGTTGTGCCAATCATTTTAAGAGCTGTAGTATTCACGTCAATGATAGTATGTGTATCTGCTTCTAACACTACAACGCCAGACAACATGGAGTTTAAAACTGTTTCAAGATAATTTTTGGTGTTTGTAAGTTCTCCCTCCTCTTTCTTACGCTCGGTGATGTCATGGATGACGCAGGTTAACCCCTTGGCTCGTTTGAATTTTGATTCAACAATAGACCCTGAGAAAAGAACATGGCGTTTCTCCCCTGCCTTGGTCTGGAGCACTAACTCACGATTTTTTACTATCTTAAAACAGGCAAGTTCATCCAGAATTTTCTTTACTTCTTTTTCATTTCCCTCAAACAATTTGGATATGGGTTGACGGTTTAATTCCTGTTCCTTGAAGCCTGAGAATTCAACTAATCGTTCATTTACCCTTAGAATCATGGAATTTTTGTCAGCCAATATAAGTGAGTCGGGTATGGTTGAGAGGATGTTTTCCGCTGCTAAAGTTGTGTCGATAGTGAATAGGTCATATTTTACTATTGCGTAGCCCACAAATACTCCGAAAAACAGCGTTGAGAAGGGACCCAGATTGGGGATTCCTATATCAAACGTTTTAACTACCATATTAGTCGCTATGAAAGTAACGATAGGTATGGCAAAGCCTATGGCGACGTTTTTTGCGCGTTTTTTCTCTCTGCCTTTTTTTATTTTGCGGTAGTATGCAAAGCATAAACCAAAGGCTACAAGCGGCAAAAAGGCTGACCAGAACGTGGATACGCCATAGAGCCAATTTCTGGATGGGTGACTGGACCAACCCCAGTATGCCATGACTGGCGGCAAATTAATGAAGTTAGTGCCTAAATCTACTAGAAAAAAGAGAAATGCAGGAACGTACAGCACAATATAGTTTAGCTTGTTTTTTAACCAGGAGCTATTGGTGAAAACAAGCGCAAAATGAAGAACTATCGCCGCAAACAGGGGCCACACGCAGGCAACTTTGTCCCATATAATTGCTGTTTCAAAATCAGGTGCTATCCACCTCATTGCGGTTGCAAGTGAATAAATAAATCCTATTAGTACTACGAAGAAAAACAGTTTGTTTAAGACTGGTTTTCGATTCAGGTAGAGAACCAATGCTCCAAGGCACATACAAAACAGGGCAGCAATCAAAGAGATTATGGCGAGAATGGTCATTGCTGATTTTTCGCCTTGCCTGAATCCCATTTATGGCTGTCTAGGTGTACGTTTAGGGTCGATACCATATTGGGAAAAAGGTTGCCTGAGGAAATATAAAACGGTCGTGTCTCACTAATCAGTATCGAAGCTTTCTCAGAAAAGCAACCTCTCTCAGGCAAAAATGGGTTGTATATGCATTTAAGTAGCGGAATAAGATTCAGATTCAATATTTTAGAGCAAACTTTTATTTTTTCTGAACGATAGCTAAAACGCGCGATATGTACACCGCCAACGGCACAGGAATCCTAATAGTTGAAGCTAACCCTTAGGCCAAAGTGGTGCATTACACGGGTCTTCCTCAGGACTCGGTTCTACGTGCTTCGCCTGTAAGGAAGAAAGCCTGACACGCAGGGTTAGAAGACATTAAACAGCTTTGCCAATGTGATGCCGATGGCGATTGCTGCAACCAAGAATACGATTTTTCCTTTCGATAAACGGCCTTTGGAGGAGCCTTCACCTTCTTGGAACTCGTACTCCCGTATCTCCTTGGTTTTAGAGTTAATCTGCACTTTAGCATTTAACTTCTGAAGCATCATTTCAACAATGTAGAGTTCCCCGTCCATAGAGACTTTCATAGGTAACCAGCTTCCCTTGTAGCCTAGACGCTTCAAGAAGTCCGCTGTCAAAGCGGTTGCGTTTTCGGCGTCAAACCTTGAAATCTCAGGTGAAACTTCGGGGGTACCAGTAGACATTAATCCTCAACCAGAAAAAGATGATTAAAACCTTATTAGGGCTTATGAATCCCAGAACCGAATTACAAATCAACATACCCAGCCAAGCATGAATATTCCAAACACATTTCCAGATTAAGGCACTGGTGTAGGCATAGGGGTCGCCATGGGCAATTCTGGCAGAGTGCCGTTAAAGATAGATGTCTGGTTTTGGAGGCTTTTCTGAATTTGGTTCATCAACTGCATCTGGGGGCTTGTTTCACTGAAAGATAACTGCACCATATCCACCGCGTAAACGACCACTATACAGGCTAAAACCACTGCTGACGTAACTAAAAGTAACGCGGCTACTGTCGACTCCAAACCTTCTCCTCCTCCGTTCTCAAGCATCCAATATACTGAAAAATATATTATAGATTAGTTCCAATGGATAGAATATGTCGAATTCGGGAATATGTTCCTAGGAATACTGCTTAATCTACGGTTTCTTTTCAGCCTCTGGCTGTGTCTGAGCCGTTGCAGGAGCCGACGAAGGCTGCGCTTGGGCGGGTGCAGACGAAGAAGTAGCCGCGGCTGGAGCGCTGGATGAAGCCTCTGGTGATTCAGGCGATGCCTCGGTTGCTTCGGATGCCGCCTGGCCCTGCAGTGGTGTGCTAGGCAGAATCTGAATTTTTTCTGCCATAGGATGCAACAGGTCCGGAGGCGGATAAGGCGTGTTAAGGTTGCTTGAGAGCATGTAGATGGAGTTGAAAACATGCTGGTAGATAGTGAAGAGGATCTGGGGGATCCGTGTTTTGGGGTTAACTTCCAGTTTCTTTTTTATGTCATCGGTCTTCCCCATCAAAGTCACGGTGCCTGTAGTGGCGTATTTAACCACGTTTGGTTTGGTGGAGATTGCCAGTTGAAAGCCCAAAGTCACTTGGTTGGCTTCCTTTTTTTGTTCTTCGATTTTGGCGTTCACGTCAAAAAACAGTTCTTCCGACCCGGAGTAGACGCCGCTTCGTTCAGCCTGTAGGCTACTTAGACTTATCGAAACGGTGACTCCTGAGACAGAATACTGCGGGTTTACGGTTGATTCCTCTCTACTTCATTGCTTGTTTTTCCATATTTAACTTTTGTACTTTTCATCCAATGTTACTGAATAAGGTGGCGTCATGGGTTCTGCGGCGGCGGGTTTTCTGTGAGACTATAGTATGCGGGCAACACCAACTCAGCGTTGAACCTAAACGCATCTTCCCCTTTGCCAGTGGCTTTCTGCTTGAGCACTATCTTTTTAGGCACATCCTCCTCGAGGTAAACGATGTAGTTAACTGTTTGACCCAGCCCTAAACGTGTAAGTTGCTGTATGGTGCCCTTAAACTTCTCATATTCCTGTATTTTCCCCGAAATTTTCTCGATTGCTTCAAAGAGCAGTTCTGATTGACCCTGCTCAGTAAAAGAGATTGATATATCACCCGTTTGAATCCAAGGCGACTCTTCTTCTTTGCCTTTGCCGCCTTTTTTTGATTTATCAGTTTCCGGAGGCTTCTTTGCTTGGGCTTTTAGGGTTTTTTGCAGAGCTGCCGATTTTTGGAACCACTCTTCGCTTTTATGTTTGCTCTCAGCATCCCTCAACACGCTACCCAGCCATTGACTGTAGTCCTCAAACAACGCTTTGTACTGGCTTGTTTG
Organism: Bathyarchaeia archaeon; assembly: GCA_050108095.1. Taxonomy (GTDB): domain Archaea; phylum Thermoproteota; class Bathyarchaeia; order Bathyarchaeales; family Bathycorpusculaceae; genus Bathycorpusculum. Next base: position 11,939 of record JBNIDO010000041.1, on the reverse strand, counting down.
GTTGACTACGAACTCTGAGATGTCTTTGAGCGAGGTAAACGTGCGTAATTCAATTCCCAATTTATTCACTCCATCAGTAACTTGGCAAATAATCTTCTGTTAACGATATTGAATGCTGATTTATGACATAATAGGGTTTGTCTATTGCAGAAATGACATACTTTTTGTTTAACTTACTCTTTAGCGGTTCTTGGCTTTTTCGTAGGCGTTTGAGATGGCTTCACTTGTTAAGACACCCACCACTTTGGTAGGTGTGTGCTTATCAAGAACAGGGATTAAATCGATTTTTTCGCGAATCATTATCTTGTTTGCTTCAAGAATCGACTCGTCTTCATGAACAGAAATGGTGCGAGTCGGCATATCTCCAACCTTCAATGTTTCTCTCTGGTCAGCGTCAACCTTCATAAGCTCCGTCCAAGTGACTACTCCCAGCAAAACGTCGTCTCTCTCAACCAGAGCGTCGTGATAGCGGTTCTTAAACATGACTTCGAGGGCTTCGGATAGGGTTTGGTCAGGGTTCACGCTGCCTACCTCTGACTGCATGACGTCTTTGACGCGGACATCTGCAAGTTTGGTAGAGATTATGGTTTGTTCGCCTTCTTCGCTTGCACCGATGTAAACAAACAAGCCAACCAATATCAACAGGAAATAAGCAGGCAAAATGAAGCCAGCAATAACCATGGCGATGCCAAGGATTTTACCGACTAAAACAGCGTATTTGGTGGCATCAGAGTATTTCATCCGTTCTGCTAGGAGCGCCCTGAAGACTCTGCCGCCGTCCATGGGGAAAGCCGGGATCAAATTGAATATGCCTAGGAAAATGTTGAGGATTGCAAGGTCAAAGATAAGGTTGCCGGTTGTGGTGAAAGTCAGGATTGCAGGCGCAAGCTGGGGGGAAATGGCGAGGCTGATGCCTAAAAGGGCGAGACCCAACAGCAGGCTTGTGAGGGGACCTGCGAAAGCCATGCGCCATTCCTGTGAGGGGTTGTCGGGGAGTTCTTCGATTTCTGAGACGCCGCCGATGGGGTAGAGCACGATTTTGCGCACTGTAATGCCGTAGTGTCGAGCGACTACGGAGTGGGCGAGTTCGTGGAAAACCACGAATACGAACAGGAAGAGCACGATTAAGAAAACGTAGTAGGTCGTTTCAAGTATAGACAAAACCAAAACGGCTAAGATTAAAAGGATGAATGTGAAGTGCAACTCAATGGGAATGCCCCATGCGGAGCCTATCTTTAGAGAAGACTTCATAGGTTAAGATGCTTGATTAGGCGCTTTTTAAATTTTCGATGACCTCAAATGTACTTCCACAGTTTAGTCGTGATTTAGATTTTGTTGCGAAAAATACTAATATCAATGGCTCAGTATGGAGCTTCAATGGAGATCTGGTGTTACTGGGCGATCAGATGAGCAATGGATGGTGTACCTTTGAATAAGCGATTGATTATAGGCGTAATCCCGATTATCATTATTGTTTGTTGTTGCTCTGTTGTTCTCTTCGAGTCAGTCATTACCCCGCCAGTAGCTAGTCCCCAAGAACTTGACTTCACCGTCGCTGGAGGCAACGCATGCCTAAGATTCCTCAACGATTCTGTCTCCCTAGTCTATGTGCCCATAGCGACTGGCGCCAACGAGCAGTGGCAGCTAACAGTAAATGCCACAAAAATGGCTGGAGGCGGCAACTACTGGACCGACGTGTACCTTTACAAGGGCTACTGGGACGGAGGCGTCAACCACACCTGCATAGCTAGAGATATCTACCCCATTCTCGCTGACATTGAATGCACAGATGCACTAGTAACAGGCAAAGCACCCTACACACAGACCTTTGGCGGTTCATCAGCGGAAAGCTGCACGGTATTCTTTGTTTTTCCACCCGGCGAACAATCCGTTTTCCACATAACCCTCAAGCAAGTCTACGCTGGCTAAAGTTTTTTATAATCGCCAGTGGTAGAATGTTTGAGGAATGTTTCTTGTCGGAAATGGTTTGGAAGAAACCTGTAATCTGCATTTTTAAGGAGCGGTCTGGCGGTGACTGGCAATCTGACCCCTTTGTCGTAATCAAAGCTAAACAAATAACCCTCGTGGACAGCGGAAATGACCCCAAGTACTCGGGTGAGCTTGAGGATTTCTTCACTTTGATGGGGGATGCAGATTATCTGTCTTCGGCTGAAGGCAAAGCCGACCATTATGTGTTCTGCTGGTTTGACGACACTGAACCTGACATGACCAAAGACCTTCGCCGCCTGCGAGGTGTGCGGATAACCAGCGAGGTTTCCTGCAGTTTAAACGAGAAAACCCACAAAAGAACATACAACGTATCTTTCTCTGCAGATCAAGCAAAAACAGAATAAGGCTGCCTGTTTAGCGGCAAACCCTTTGACGTATCCCTTTTATCGGTTAAGTAAGCCTCATAATCTATAGAGTTAATTGTGAATTTGAGGTGAAATTGAACTTACTCTTAAATATATGTGCATAAATTTCTATTGATACAGGTTGTAGAGAATGGTAGAGCAAAAACTACGCGTAACTCTAATCACCGGTAGAACTATAGAACAGGGTGTTGGCAAAGAGCTTGGAAAAGGCTCCCCTGAGTACTATGACAGCTGCGCCGTTTGCTTCTTTGACAAATCCGACATGGTTAAGCTGGGCATAAAAAAAGGTTCAACCGTCAAAGTTACCTCCAAGTTTGGTTCAGTCGTAGTTAAAGCCCAAAAATATCCTTGGGGAACAATGCCTGGGATGGTTTTCATTCCCTGTGGTTCATGGGCAAACGCCATCACTGGCGATGACACATTCAGCATGGGCATGCCTCTCTTCAAAGGGTTCCCCGTTGAAGTTGAAGTTGCCCCAAACGAACCCGTCTTGACTTTAGATGAGCTCTTACTCAAAGAGTTTGGAAGGCAAGGAATAGTTAATGAGTAAAATAATAGAAAATGTAGTTTGTCCAATCTGCGGTTGCCTCTGCGACGACTTAGAAGTAACCGTCGAAAACAACGAAATCGTCAAGATGAAGAATGGCTGCGCAGTCTGCGAGGCAAAGATGGTTCACGGCTACAAAAGCGAAGAACGCATCCTAAAACCCCACATCCGCAAAGACGGCAAACTCGTGCCTGTTTCGATGGATGAAGCAATAAAAAAAGCCGCCCAAATCCTAACAGACGCCAAATACCCCTTACTCTTCGGCTGGAGCAGCACCGTAGGCGAAGCCCAACGCATCGGCGTCGAGTTAGCTGAAGAACTCGGCTCAACCCTTGACAACTGCTGCAGCGTCTGCCATGGCCCCTCAGTTATGGCGACACAGGAAATCGGCATCCCCGCCGCAACCCTAGGGCAAATCCGCCACCGTGCAGACTTAATCGTTTACTGGGCATGCAATCCATGGACTAGTCACCCACGCCACGTTGAACGCTACACAGCATTCACCGATGGCCGCTTCGAAGGAAGCGAATGGAAAGATTACATGCAGAAAATGAAAGCGGGTGCAAGCCGCAAAAAAATGGAAGTCGCCTCAAAACGCATTGCCCGCGCTGAGCCACCAATTCGCCCAGCTGTCTGCTTCACAGGTCCTCCGCCACAAACACTGCAGAAGCACGGACGCAAACTTATCGTGGTGGATGTGCGCAGAACCATGACTGCAGAAGCAGCAGATTACTTCTTGCAGATTGAGCCCAACCGCGACTACGACGTGATTGAGGCGTTGCGGTGCATGGTTCAGGACCAAGAAATCGACGTTGACAAAGTCGGCGGAATCCCCGTTGACTACCTCCGTGACGTCGCCGATGCTATGATGAACTGTGAATTCGGCGTCATCTACTTCGGCTTAGGCATGACCCAGAGCTTGGGCAGGTTCCGAAACATCGAAATCGCCATCGCACTCGCACGCGACCTCAACAGAAAAACCAAATTCATCATTTCACCAATGAGGGGACACTTCAACGTCACAGGCGCAAACACAGTGTTTGCTTGGCAAACCGGTTACCCGTACGCAATCGACTTCTCACAAGGTTACCCACAGTACAACCCCGGCGAAAACACCGTTATCGACCTGCTAAAACACGGCGACAACGACGCAACCATGGTTATATCCGCTGATCCAGGTGCTCACTTCCCCAAAGTCGCCATGCAAAACATGATGAAACATCCCTTAATCACCATCAACCCCGACTGGAACGCAATTTCACGACTCGGTGACGTAGTGTTCCCGACACAGTGGTGCGGCATCGAATACGAAGGCACCGCCTACCGCATGGACTCTGTTCCAATCACTCTCAAGAAAGTGGTGGAAGCCCCCAAAGGCGTCTTAACAGACGAGCAACTCTTAACTCGCATCTTAGAAGAGGTCCGTGAAATCAAAGTCAAATGCGGCGACGTGGTGGGACAGCCTGAAATTAAACCTGTTATACACACGGTTAAAGTCAAGGCTGAGAAGCCTTGTGCTAAACCTAAAAAAACAGTGAAAAAGAAGGTGGTTGCTAAATGACTGAAATACTCATAAAAAACGGCTTTGTCGTAGACCCCTTAAACAAGATTAATTGTGAAAAGATGGATATAGCCATCAAAGACGGCAAAATTGTTAAGGATGTCAACGAGAAGAAAGCCCAAGTCATAGATGCTTCTGGCAAGACTGTTATGGCTGGCGGAGTCGATATTCACAGTCACGTAGCTGGTGCAGAAGTCAATATGGGTAGAATGATTCGCCCAGAAGACCACTACAAGGACCCCGTAGCCAAAACAGCCATCACCCGCGCTGGCACTGGCTACTCGATTCCTTCAACCTTTGTTACAGGCTACCGTTACTCAGAGATGGGTTACACATCCGTCTTCAACGGCTCCATAGCGCCGCTGAAAGCTAAACACTGCCACGAAGAATTAAACGACATACCCCTCATGGATAAAGCAACTTACGTTTTGACTGGCGACTGGTGGTTTGTACTTGAAAACCTCGCCAAAGGTGACGTAGATGAATGCGCTCGGCTCGTCGCTTGGCTAATGCAATCCTCACGCGGATACGCTATCAAAGTCGTGAATCCCGGCGGTTTAGAATCTTGGGGGTTTGGACACAACGTTCACAGCATAGACGACCAAGTGCCCAACTTCTGTATCACACCCAGAGAAATCATGCGGGGCTTAGTCAAAGTTAACAAGAAACTCAACATGCCCCACACTATTCACCTACACACTAACAACCTTGGAGTCCCCGGAAACTACCAAACCACGCTCGACACCATGGCTGCGCTGGAAGACTTATCCACAGACGGCAAACCAATCTGCCACATTACCCACATACAATTCGCAGCTTTTAAAGGCGAAAACTGGGGCAAATTCAAGTCAGGCGCAGCAGAAATCGCCAATTACATGAACGCTCACAGTCACATGACTTTGGACATGGGGCAAGTTACCTTCGCAGACACCACAACCATGACTGCTGATGGCCCCTTCGAGTTCAGCCTCTACGAACTGGGCGGCCACAACAAATGGGTTAACAGCGACGTGGAAACCGAAAGCAGCGGAGGCATCATACCCTTCCACTACAAGAAAAACAGCCCAGTCAACGCATTACAGTGGAGCATTGGCTTAGAAATAGCCCTACTCGTCAAGGACCCATGGAAAATCTTTATGACCACCGACCACCCCAACGGCGGACCCTTCTACGATTACCCCAAAGTATTGGCTTGGCTATACAGCAAAAAAGCCCGCGAAGCCACTCTGGCAAAGTGCCACAAGAGCGCCCGCAAAAAGAGTCTACTGCCCACAATTGACCGCGAACTGAGTCTCTACGAAATCGCCATCGTGACCCGTGCGGGAACAGCTAAAGCCTTGGGCTTACCCAACAAGGGCCACCTTGGCGTCGGTGCAGAAGCAGACGTAGCAGTCTTTGACATTAACCCTGAAACCCTTGACATTGCAAAGAAGTTCCGAACCGCCCGCAAAGCCTTCTACAACGCGGCATACACAGTCAAAGACGGCGTAGTCGTTGTTAAAGACGGTAAAGTGGTTAACAGCCAGGTTCCGGGCAGAACTATCTGGGTTGACTCGCAAACCAAAGACCCCTGCAGAATCGACGACGACATGAAACGCAAGTTCCGCGAGTACTGGACAATAGAGTACGAGAACTACCCAGTCAGCGACCATTACGTTAAGGTTCCAGGTAAACTAACTGTAAAGGCAAGTGTATAAAATGATAACCCTCACTCCACTTAGAGCATTCGAAGTACCCGTCCAAGCGCCCTGCATCACACCCGACAACTTTGCAGGCAAAACCAAAGCTGAAATCGCAAAGCTCCCCTTAACCGAAGGCAACCGTAACCTAACCATCGGCGACCTCTTCAAAATCGAGGAATCCCCCGAAACCACACCCAACATCACCTTAAACGGAGACTTCGGCAAAGTCAAACGCATCGGCCAATGCATGAAAACCGGCGAAATCGCATGCAACGGCAACATCGGCATGCACACAGGCGAAATGATGGCAGGCGGCAAAATCACCGTTAACGGCAGTGCAGGCGGCTGGACAGGCAGCGAAATGAAGAAAGGCACTATCGAAATCCACGGCGACGGCGGCGACTACTTGGCATCGCCCTCTAGAGGCAACGACGCAGGCATGAAAGGCGGCTTAATCACGGTCGATGGCAACGTAGGCACTGACGTGGGATGCTACCTCAAAGGCGGCGTCATCAAGGTCAAAGGCTCAGCCGGCAGATTCTTAGGCTACCACATGAGTGATGGAGCAATCTATGTTGAGAAAGGCTGCGATGTCCGAGCGGGCGCGTGCATGAGCGGCGGCAAAATCGTAGTCGGCGGCGCACTCGAAATCTTGCCGTCCTTCACCATTGATGGTACTAAGCCCAAAGTGAAAGTTGACATCGAAACTAACGTGGCGGGTCCCTTCTACGTGTTTTTAGGTGACCTCAGTGAGCATGGTACAGGCAAAATCTTCGCGAACAAAGCTGCAAACGCTGCTTTGAAATTCTACGAAAAATACCTCTAAACATTCGTTGGCTTGCGTTTCTTTTCTGTAAGCCCCCTTTTATAAGTGGATTGAAGGGTTGTTGGTTTCTGTTTTTTCAATCATAGTTGTTGCTGGGGACCCCTCTTTTTTCAACAACAACCAGTGGCGTCTGCAGGCGACTGTGTTTTGGTTTCAGGCTGGAGATGGCATTGCAGGCAGTTGGCGGCGGTTTCCGCAAGCAGACCAGCCGGATTTTTCGGTTTACTGTTATTTTTTTGGAAGAGCTGAATTTTTGTTGTCGTTACCAGCGTTTCTTTCTTTCACCGCTCAACTCGCGAGTTAGCACACCGATGAAATCCTGATGCTTCCTTAATATGTCACGCCAAATTTGGCCCTTCTCAGTCAAAATGTACCCCTCCTCCTTGCTGCCTGATATTAACCCGTTTTTTTGCAGGTACTCTATTGTGTGGTCTGTTTGGTACTGGTTTCCTGCCCTTCGGTAAATATCGTACCATACGGCTTTGCCTTTTTGTGCTTGAGCGGTCATGATGATATCGAGGTACTCTTTGAGTCTTTCAGCCGCTCTAGAGGGTGGCGGCGGCGAATGGGTTCGCGGCATTACTTAATCCCGGTTTTCTTTCTGTTCTCTGAATTCTTTAATTCGGAGATTTTTTTCGAGTCTAAACAATTTTTTGTATCTTGTATTGAGTTTGTGATAGCGATATAGTACACATGTGCCACCGCCTATCGGTATTAAATTGACACATATTACCCATATTGCAAGGAATCCGATGTTTGATAAGTCGATGCTGCCTGTTAGGTATAAGTAGTAGTCTAAGAACAAACCGAATGCCACCATGTAAAATCCCAGAAGGAAATATCCCGATACTGCCTCGCTTAGGTCTTTGGCGATTGTCCGGGCATCCTTTGAAAGCTCATCGTACACTATGTTAAGCGCTTTTAGGTCTTGGTCGATAGTTTGGTTCTCATTTGCCAAGTGTTTCACCTGTTACTTAATGCATGGTCACTCGGTTATTTCTGGTTAATTCTATACATTAGTTCATGCTAATTTCTACATGTTTATTCCTCTTAAGTTAGAGCCGAATACCTTATCAGAGGGGTTAAACTCAAAAAAGGCGATGTTGTATGCGTCAGGTTGACATGACAAGGCTTGACCTCTCCGCGGGCACAGCCACCAAAATGCGTGACTGGGTCGCCGAGGAAGTGCCGCTTAAAATCACCGTAAACAGCGAATACACTTTCGTCATCTGGTGCTCGCCCATGCAGTTCAAAGAGCTAGCCGTGGGGCATCTCTATGCCGAAGGTATCCTGCACTCGATAGACGAAATCGCAGAGGTAACCGCGGATGAAGCAAAAAACGTATGCTACGTACAATTCAAACTCGAAGTGGATATTGATGAGCGTATGGAGAACCGCCGCCGAGGAGCACGTATTGTGCCTTTGCTGAAAGCAAGTACCGCAGCCTACCAAAAAGACCACAAACTCTCAGTTGTAAAATCTGATTTTATTGTTAAAGCGCAGGTTATTTTGGACGCCATCGCACAAATGAATGAGAAAGCCAAGGGTTTCCGTGAAACAGGCGGGCTACATGACAGCGGCATCTTTAGAGCCGACGGCACTCTGGTCGCCTTCTCCGAGGACGTGGGCAGACACAACACCGTCGACAAAGTCATCGGCGAAGCCCTGCTTAACCATCTAAACTTCGCTGAATGCTTCATGGTCATTACTGGCAGGGTGCCTGGCGACATGATTTACAAGGCAGCAAAGGTGGGTTTGCCCATTTTGGCTTCGGTGGCAGCTGTGCTCAACTCAGGTGTAGCCTCAGCCGAGAAAGCAAACATAAGCGTTGTGGGATTTGTGCGGGGTAAACGCATGAACGTCTACACTTGCCCATGGCGTGTTCAGCTTTAATCTTCAAGTTCTTTTTGAAGCAGCCCAATCAGTTTAACGCCTTCCTCAGGCAACTTAACCAGCGGTACCCCCTCAAAACTAGTTTCGGAAGCGTTCTTTGCATACACACCAGTGATTGCCAAAACAGGTCCAGAAGTGCCCTGCAGGGTTCGCTCCAAATCTTCTTTCTCTTTGGCAGTGACAATTTTTATGACATCTGGACGTTTACCAATTAACCCGTGGAAGCCCTCAATGAAGACTATGTCAAGCCGTTCGTTTCGAATAAGCCCCAGTATTTTGTCGAGGTCTTTGAGTTCCCGTTCAGTCTTTTTTATGACGTCGATTTCATGAGGGGAGACGCCGACAACGATTTTGGCGCCTGCTTGGGCATAACGCCAAGTGTTGGTTCCCTCCCTGTCGATGGAAAAGTTTTCGTGGTGAATGTGTTTGACTGCGCCTACGCAGTAGCCTTCTCCTGAAAAGTGAGTTATGAGGTATTCAAGTGCTGTGGTTTTTCCTGAGCCACTGATTCCAACTGATGCGACGATTAAAACCGTTGTTTTTTCTCTCCGCTGGATGAGATGGATTTGGTTTGTAATAAATAATGTCTCTGCCTACCTTTAATACGCCGACTGCTCAACGGCATTAATCGCTATTGGTAAACACGTTGGAATGTAACCGAAGGCAGCATGGATTGGTGTAAAAGAATTAGAGGTAGGCTTCTGTTACGTATCTGCGCATCATGCGGTGACTGTTAAAGTAATAGGCGATTTTACCAATGGAGTTCTTCATAAGCCCAATCCATTCGTCTCGGCGGTCATAATAGGTTGGAGTGATGACGTATTCGAGTTTGTTGTAGAGGTCCTCAAATTCCTTCTGGAAGCACACGGGATCGTCAATGTCTTCTTTGGGATGCGGTCCAATGGCCCAGCCGCTCAGGTTCTCTATCCAGCCCTCAATCCACCAGCCGTCGAGCACGCTGAAGTTTAAGACGCCGTTGTGAGCTGCTTTCATGCCACTGGTTCCCGACGCCTCCATCGGCCGCAACGGAGTATTCAACCAAACATCCACACCGCCCACCATCTTAGCAGCAATAGACATATCATAGTTCTCTAAATAGACGATTTCTAAGTCGCCCTTAAGCTGTTTTGCATAGCTAAAGATTTGTTCGATTAAGCGTTTGCCGCCGCCGTCCCTTGGATGTGCTTTGCCTGCGAATATGGCTTGGATTTTGTTTTTGCGGCTCATCGTGCGTAGCCGCTCAAGGTTAGAAAACAGTAGTGTGGCGCGTTTGTATTCGGTGGCACGTCTTGCAAACCCCAATGTGAATACATCGGGGTCAAGTTGGGCTTTGGTGGTTTGGTTTGCGTAGTCGATGAGCGTCTGTTTCTGTTGTTGGTGCGCCTGCCAGATTTCGCCGTCTGGAATCAAATCCACCTTGGCGAGAAGATCAGGCTCGTTTGCCCAGCCGGGCAGGTACTTGTCGTAGAGTTTGCGGTAGTTTTCCCCTGTCCACGTGTAGGAGTGGACGCCGTTGGTGATGGCGTGGATTTCGTAGCCTGTGAACATTTTGGCAGAGATTTCTTGGTGTCGTTTGGCGACGCCGTTAACGTAGTTGCTGAGGTTGAGTGCGAGGAGCGTCATGTTGAGGCGTTCTTCGCCGCCGTAATCCTTGAGCAACGAAAGGTCCACTGTTTCGAGGACTTCGCGCACCATGTTGTAGGTAAATCTGTCATGTCCCGCTTCAACTGGTGTGTGGGTGGTGAAGACGCAGAGTTCTTTGACTTTTTCCTCGTCCATGGCGTATTTACGCAGGAGTTCAACCGCTAAGAAGCTGGAGTGCCCCTCGTTCATGTGGTACTTGCGCACATGGAAACCCAATGCGTCAAGCATGCGTACGCCGCCAAAGCCCAGGATAGCTTCTTGTTTTAGGCGATAGCGTTCGTCTCCGCCGTAGAGGTAATAGGTTATTTCACGGTCCTGCTGTGCGTTGGCGTCAAAATCGGTGTCCAAGAACAAAACGGGAACCACACCGCCTGTTATGCTTCTGTATTTGTAGAGCCAAGCCTTAACTTTGACCGTGCGCCCCTCAATCTGCACAAAAACCTCGTTGGGCAAAAGCGTCATGAATTTTTCTGGGAACCATTCGTTGGGCTGCTCTGTTTGGTGGCCGTTTGCATCGAGTTTTTGCTTGAAATAGTTGTGGCGGCTGATCAGGGTGACTCCAACGAGGGGCAACTTTAAATCTGCGCTTGACCGTATGGCGTCGCCTGCTAGGGTGCCTAAGCCTCCTGCGTAGGTGGGAATTTCGTTGGTTAAGCCTATTTCCATGGAGAAGTAAGCGATTTTCTGCCCCTTTAGCACACCCTGTAAGTCATTAATTTGCAACTGTTATCCCCTCTCTTACGCTTAGAATCTGCCCTGAGACTTTCTAAACGTGAATTATGCAGTGGGTTGCGTTTAATATCTACTTTTCCGTAAAACGAGTATTTTTATCGAGTGAAGAACAAAACAATGAGAATGTTTAAGAAGAGGGTGCTGGGCGAGTGCCTAAAGTCACAGGGACAACTATTGTGTCTGTGCCTCTCACGACGTATAAGTTAATGTTTTGTCCGGGTAGGGTGTTTTCTTCGAGGTAACTTGCTAAGTCATCATTGTTGCGTATTGTCTGGTTATTCATGCCGATTATGATGTCGTCAACGGTTAATTTGCCATCGCAGGGTCCGCCTCTTACAACCGAGGCAATCTTCCAGCCATAGGTAACCTCGGAGTTGGTTTCCTGAGCCAGTGGGTAACTCATGTCGGTTCCTGTAACGCCCAAATAAGAGTGCCCACTGTAGCCGCCCGTAGCTATCAAAGACGGGAGTTCCCGCAGAATAGTGTTAGATGGAATAGCGAAGCCTAAGCCCTGCGAATCGCTAACGATGGCGGTAGTTATGCCTACTACGTTGCCCATCGAATTAAGCAGTAATCCGCCTGAGTTGCCGGGGTTAATTGGCGTGCTGGTTTGGATAACGTTGGCTATGGCGTATCTCTCGGCGCTGTCCTCGGTGATGCTGCGTCCAGTTGCGCTGAC
>JBNIDO010000040.1:0-23577 GCA_050108095.1 Bathyarchaeia archaeon | reverse complement strand
CGGTACATTCATTCGAACCTGAATCCGAGTTAAAATTACTTTTTCACAGTAATTACTGTCCCTCAGCACAGACAAAAGATCTCCATAAATCATCAATTTGTCTCTGCGAGGAATCTTTTTCATTTTATCCCGCCTCTCTGTAAAAGCTACGATAAGCAACGAAAAGAAAGATCCCTAAACCAATAAACCGCAAGATAAGTGCTCCTACGAATGCAGAAAAACTATAATCGATATACCAAAAGAGTAGCGAATACTGACTTATGGCGAGAAAAATGAAACCCAAAGGAATCCAAATAGTAGTTGGATCAAGATTCTTAATATGTCTATTGAGAGTGTGGATAACTATGTAGATCAAACAGAATACATTAAATATTCTTAGGTACTGATTCGTGGCTATGTAGTCTAGAGCAAATTGTGGCGCGGCAAATGCAAGCAGAATTGAAGCAACGAGAGCAATTATTAAGATCCCAATTGTAATGTCTCCAGCTCGACGTTTTTGTTCTGAATTTTTGGTTGTGAAAAAATAAGCTACCGCAATGAAAATGAACGCGAATGTTTTGGTTAAACTTGGTAACCAAAATGCATCATTCGAAGGAAATATTTTTGAAATAGAAATGCCTCCTAGAATAAATGATATTCCTAGAAAACCGAATCCAAGTGGTAAACCCAGATGACTTACCTTTCTAGTTAACTTATATGGTTTTGACATGAACCATACGAGAACAAGGCAGATAATCGCTGCTGCAAACTCTGCTATCATTCGATAAGTGGCATAATTGTTGTCAGGGTACATACCACTAAGCTACCCCTTCCTATCTTTATTTTACTTTCGATTTTCCGCTGAATACTTTAAAAATTTATTGGTTTTAGTTGCATTAGTTAAAAACGTGCTATTGCTAACTTTTATTCGCAAATAACATTATAGCGCTTGTTGGCTTTGAGACTCTCTCTTTGCAGTAGCGTTAACGACACGCCGATGATTAAACAAGAAGTAAATTAAACATCATTGATGCAAACAACTACCTCCCAAAAAAGTGTTTGGAAAATGCAGGTAACAAGGACCGGCCACGTCGATTGCATGGAGGATGAACCATGGCAAAAAATAAGGTCTTGTACGCTCGCGTTGCTATAAGCAAATTAATGATTACATTGACGTACTGGTCATAAGAGCTTCTAGTCTATGGATAAACATATTTGATGCTATTTTTAATATTGTATGAATTGTCAGCAAAAAAATATTAACACTTTTTTGCATTCACGCTAAGTGAGTGAGCCTTATTACTGCTTCACCCACAATCAAGTGACCACAAGGAGAAAAAAGAAAAATGCGTAAAAAAGAAATTACGATTGCTTTGCTTGCTCCGATACTGTTGCTTTCACTTGTTATTTCGGTGCATCCAGCCAATGGAGATAGCGTTATGCCCCCCGGGACCCATATGCCAACCTTTGCTTACCTCAACGTCTTCCCTAACCCCGCTGGAGTAGGTCAACAAGTCACCCTCAACATATTCCTTGCAACTCCATTTAATGAAGTAGCATACCCCTTCTATGTAGACCTAATAAAACCCGACGGAACTAACACCACTTTAGGACCATTCACTTCCGACACGACTGAAGGTACCTGCGCGTACTTTGCACCAGACAAAGTCGGCAACTATACAATACAATTCTACTACTTAGGACAAACATTGAAAAACGGCATGATCGCTGACGCTAGTAAAAGCCAACCAGTAACGCTTGTTGTCGAGGAGGAACCTAACATTGGACGCTCATACCCATTCACACCGCTCCCAAGTACTTATTGGGAAACACCAGTAACCGCACAAAACTCGCAAAACTGGTACGCACTCACTGGCGCGTGGTATGGATATACTGGCGCTAGTTCCTTTACCATCACAGGCTCATACAACAATACTGGCAACTACAACCCATACACTGAAGACGTATTAGCCGCCCATGTCCTATGGAAGAAAGCCTGGTGCGGTGGCGGTGTAGCAGGCGGAGAACTCGGCGGAGACGAAGTCAAGTCTCACTACTGGTCAACCTTCCAGTATCAACCTCGATACGCTCCTGTCATCATCAACGGTGTACTATATTCCACATGGTTCACTTCAACTACAGGCACTGCCGGTAAACAAGGCATAATAGCCCTCAACCTGTATACTGGCGAAACTCTTTGGTTGCTCAACACAACAAGTACATTGCGATGCGGCATGGTTACTTTCCATCAAAACCTAAATGAATATGGTGTTCTTGGACCATTCATATGGACCACAGGCACTTGTGCTGCAGGCGAGACTGGCGGGGCAGTCCCTCGTAATACAGGAACACAATGGAACCTCTTCGACGCTGTCACAGGAAGCTACGTTCTCAGTCTCGTAAACGGCTCTGAAATAAGAATCCGAAACGACGAAAACGGTAACTTGATCGGCTACTTCATCAACAACACCGCAGGCACAATGACCGTCTATCCGACACAATCAACAAGCGCTGTCGTAACAAACACTGGTCCACACCTGACCTGCGTTAACTTGACCATGGCTGCAGGATTTACAGGTGGTCAATTTAGCGTATCTAAGAACACTGTTCGCGCCTTTAGTTCAGGTTACATGTGGGATGTGCCAGTTCCAAACAACATCAGCGGTGTCCCCATTGACCCCGCCCTTGGATTGGTTGCAATAACTGGCAATGAGTTGGTCTTGACCGCAGGAAACCCGAGCACGGGACAAAAAGGCTATAGTTGCATTGTGACGATGAATCAAGACAACGGTGCTGTACTTGGCTCTGCAAACTTGACTTATCCGACGATAAATGCTATGCTGCCTTGGAGTAGAACTGGAACAGTAGCAGGCGACGGCATCTATGGTATCTGCAACAACGTCAACGGTTATTTCGTTGGTATCAACACAAAAGACTGCAGTAAAGCATGGGAAGTACAGCTGACAGGCGATAACGGCGCAGAAACAAACCTATATGACGTTTTTGGCATGAAATTGTACCACGCAAATAAAGCCTTCATAGTCAACGGTTTAGGCGGCGACATCTGGAGCGTTGATTGTAAGACTGGCACCATAAACTGGTACACCAACACAACTAAACTTCAAGGTCCATCTGGAATTGAGACACCCTATAACATCTGGCCACTTTGGGGTTTCGCAAGCGGTTGTCAATCCAACAATGTTGCCTACATCACGGCTGGTCATGAATACAACCCACCGCTATTCCACGGATGCCAACTCTATGCAGTCAACATGACAGACGGCTCACTCATCTGGCGTACATTGGACACAAGCGTTACCTCCACAGCTATCGCATACAGCAAACTTGTATCTCTAAATGCCTACGACAACATGCTCTACTGTTTCGGCAAAGGCCCAAGCGGTGTCACAGTTGAGGCACCATCAGTCGGAGTAACTACTGCTACACCGATTACCATCTCGGGTTCAGTCATGGACTTCTCGCCAGGTACAGAATCGACTTTAGTATCATCCAAATAACCCTACGGGTTGCCCTGTGTCTCTGATGAAAGCCAAAGCGCTTTCATGGAAGCAGTCTACCAGCAGCAAGAAATGCCCTACAACATCACTGGCGTGCCCATTACGATAAGTGTCGTTGACTCAAACGGCAACTACCGCGAAATCGGACAAACCACAAGCACTGCGAGTGGCTCCTTCGCCTTTACATGGACACCTGACATTTCAGGCGACTACACAGTAATCGCAAGCTTTGCTGGCTCCAACTCCTACTATCCAGCGTCAGCGCAAACAGCATTCTATGCAAATGAAGCAGCGACACCGGAACCAACAACAGAGGCCATAACAGGCTTTGCAACAACCAGCGACCTAATGACATACTTAGCTGTCAGCGTTATCGCTATCATAATTGCAATAGCGCTAGTCGGATTGCTGCTCCTCAGAAAACGACCATAAGACAAAAAACAAAAAATTCCCCCTTCCCTTTTTTGGGAAAACAAAAAATGCATAGGTAAAATGTGGGCTTAGAGGACTCTAATAAAATGTAAATTCAGTTTAGAAGAAAAAGGCGCACAATGTAATAGATGAAAAACTGAAAAAGGTAACAGCCATGATATTGAACTATGAAAATTCAAAGACTTATAATTTTATTATTTTTGATTCCGAAACCTTTGTTTTGTATCCAGATGACTTCGAACATAGAATTCGTTCTGCTTACAAAACTGCGAAATCAAGAGTAATTATTGTACGCAACAATGAGATAATGGAAAAGTATGAGCCCATGGATTTAGAAATTATTAGGCGCGCAAGAAAGAGAGGTGTGAAGATGCATTTTCTCACAAACAATATTAACGAGGGCAAGATTGATGCTTCCGAGGGACTGCTTTTTGAAATAAAATTTGCTTCGACCAAAATTCCTTGTACCTTCATTTTATTTGATAAATCTGAGCTTTTTTTTGGCCTGTATGACTCGGAAAACTTTGGCTATATGCCTTATTTGTGGACTAAAAATTCAGGTATAATTGCTCTGGCTGAGTCGTATTTTGAGCAAATGTGGGCGAAGTCTTTTGGAAGAATTCGAACCAGCACATGAATTCCCACAGCGACAACTTAGCAGACTGGCGTAGTAGTAACGGGTGAAAGCAAAACAATTTACCCTTCGAGTCCCAGTAAACCCAGAACTCAATAGAACTCATTTCTAGAATCAAGGTAGGTGTGTTCTGCTTGAGGATTCGTCCACAATCAGCTAGCAACCCAAACCCACGGCAGAACCTAAAACACAAGCGCTTGCCAAACCCGCAAGAAGAAGATGAGCAAGGGCGACACCCTCTTCTTCTTAAACTAGAAAAACAAGCCAAACAAAATTTGACCCACTTCTAACATTGGGGTAAGGCTGCACACATTTTTGCCAACCGCTAAACTTTTTGGTAAAACACATTACCCTGCCTTTGGGTGGATAAAGTTTTTATGCTCCTTTGAAACTCTACCTTCCCCGAAAGAAACAGGAAGATTTAACAGATGACCCTACAAAAAGGAGATTTTATTCTCATCGATTATATAGCAAAAGTTAAGGAAACAAACGAAGTTTTCGACACTACAAAAGATGATGTGGCAAAAAAAGAACACCTCAAAAAAGAAGGCGAAATCTACGAGGCTAAACTGGTCGTTATCGGCGAAAACTGGGTACTAAAAGCCTTAGACGAAGCCCTATTAACCGCTGAAGTTGACAAACCAACAACCGTGGAAATACCCTCCGATAAAGCCTTCGGTCCACGTGACCCAGAAAAAATCCGCCGCGTCCCCCTCAAGCAACTGCTGGCAAAAGACATTAACCCAGTTGTCGGTGCACGCATCGAATTTCAAGGCAAAATGGCGACTGTCCGCTCTATCGGCGCAGGACGCGTACTTTTGGATTACAACCCCGCGTTGGCAGGACGAACCCTCATCTACGACTTAACCGTCACCAAGAAACTTGACGCACAGGAAGCAAAAATCGCTGCTTTGATCCACCGCAGAGTTCCAGTCGTCGAAGAAGACAAATTCAAAATAACCATCAAAGCCAAGAACTTAACCATCGACATGCCCGAGGAAACCTTCTACGTTGAAGGTATCCAGATCGCGAAGCGAGGCATAGCTATGGACATACAGAAGTTCCTGCCGAACTTAGCTGAGACACGGTTTGTTGAAACCTTCAAAGCTGAGCCAAAACCCGAAGCTGCACCAGCAGCAGCGGCGCCAGCGGAAGAAAAGAAACCGGAAGCTGAAGAAGCCAAACCTGAAGCGCCATAACGCGCAGCCACCTTTCTTTTTATTGTCTACTTTTCCAAAGAAGATAAAAACCTAAATTCAACCAACCCAATATTATAGAGTGCATTTCTGTGGGTTTAATTGAGGTGAAAAGGCAGAAATGGACCACACAATCGTTCACTTTGAGATTCCAGCAAATGACGTGGGAAAAATAAAGACTTTTTACGAGAGGGTTTTTGGGTGGAAAATCGTGTTAGTCGAGGGCCCCATCGAGTACTGGGTTATCCAAACGGTTCCAACTGACCAAAACGGCAAGTTACTGCGCCCCGGAGTAAACGGCGGCATGTACAAGAGCCAGATACCCGGAGCCAAACCCATCAACTACTACTCCGTAGAATCCATAACTGACTTCTTAGAAAAAGTCGTTAAAGCAGGCGGCAAAGTTACGCAGCCTAAACAGGAGGTTCCAGAGGTCGGCTGGATTGCAGCGGCAGAAGACCCCGAAGGAAACGCTTTTGCGTTAATCGAGCCACTTCGAACCTAATTGATTATTCCTGTTGCTCTTGCTACGGTTTCACACGCGTCGAAGCCCAAGTTGAGTTTATGCAAAATCGTGTAGCGTTCGGGGCGGATTTGCGCGGCGACTTGGAGGGCATTAACTACGTCTATGTCTTTGACGCCCAGTTCGTGGGCTGTAGTGGGTGCGCCGATTTGTTTAAGGGTGGCTTTTATGCGTTGCCAGTTCGAGCCATGCAAGAACGAGGTGAGGATCGAGCCTACGCCGCATTGTTCACCGTGCATGGCATGGTGACTGTTGATTAGGTCTAAGGCGTGGCTGAAAAGGTGCTCAGACCCACTGCAGGGACGACTACTGCCCGCGATGCTCATGGCGACGCCGCAGCTAATCAACGCCTCAAGCAGAACCCGTAAGCCCTCGTTGGTTTGCTCTTCAATTTGATGCGCGTTTTCCGTTACAAGTTTAGCGCTCATCAACGCGAGGCTCGCCGCGTAACCCCCATAGTACTCGCCTTTTTCCAGGTAGGCGAGTCTCCAGTCTTTGACGGCGCTAAATTTGCTGATGACGTCTCCGCACCCGCTGACAACAAAGCGCCATGGAGCCTGTCCGATGACTTCTGTATCTGCAATTATAGCCATGGGTGCCTGTGCTAGGACGGAGTAGGGTTTGTCTGAGCCTTTGATTGAGGCTAGGGGGCTGGCGATGCCGTCATGGCTCACAGTGGTGGGGATGCTTATGAAGGGGATGTTTTGGCTGGCGCTGCTTAGTTTTGCTGCATCGATGATGGTGCCGCCGCCAACGCCGAATACGACACGGGGCTTCTGTTCCTTGAGTTGTTTCTCGACCAGTACAAGGTCATCTACAGTCATTGATTTAACCAAGAAGTATTCAGGGGTCAACCCTGATTTTTCAAGTAAATAAGAAACCGTTTCGCCTGCAAGTTTGTAGCATTGCGCATCTGAGAGCACCAATGCTTTGCCTTTTAGCCCCAGTCGGGCCACTACTTCGGGCAATCGGCTTAATGTGCCTTTTCCAACGATGACTTCGCGGGGCAACTGCATGTAATGGTAGCTTAAACTCACACTTTACCACTTGACTGAGGGAAATACGCTTTGAGTGTTTTAAAACGTTTGGGAACTTGGCTGCTAAAGCCGCCGATTTATCAGGGCTTTATCTTTAAAATCGCTGAAGGCGAAATGGGGCCTACTCTGAACAGGATTTCGGTTTCATGGCCGTCGTTTCCAAAGTCTTCTTTGCTGAACAAAACGCTTTCCTCATAACCCGCGCCTAGCATGTTGGCTAAATCTAAAACGTTTCTTTTACAGGCATCGTTGGAGGGGTTTACTGTTAACTCCAAATACTTGGCGCCTGACAATTTAATCTGTTGAAGCAGAAGCGCCTGCTGGAGTCCGTTCCCCCTGTGCTCTTGGTCGACGACTATTTCCCAGTTGAAAAAAGTGCCCTTTCGCTTAGGTGGCACATATCCAGATGAAAAAGCAACAACTTTGCCGTCTTTTTTGGCGACAAGGCACGTGTCGGAGAAATCTTTGGCTAACAGAAAGTAGGTATAGCGGGAGTTTAATCCCACGTAGGGTCGATTGGCAATTAAGAGTTTATAGACTTCGTCTATGTCTTCGACGGATACGGTTGTTATTTGATAACCTGAACTAAGCTTCAGCGTTTTCTACCTCAACGGCTTTTTCGCCGGGTATGCCTAAGATTCCCTTTTGGAACAAGCGAAATCTCGTCTGAATCCCCTAGCAGCTTTTCCACGCCCACAGCTGATTTCTTAATGGGCACAGATTGTAGGTGTAGGCCGCATTTGCGGCAGTCATTTTTACATTCAATCGATTGATAATTTTCTGGTTCCTTGTACGTTGTGATTACGCCTTCATAGTTTCTTAACACAACCTTGTTGGGCGACCAAGAAACAATGTAGTTAGGCATAACGGGGATTTTTCCTCCTCCGCCTGGCGCGTCAACGACGTATGTGGGCACTGCAAAGCCACTGGTGTGACCTCTTAGACTCTCCATGATTTCGATGCCCTTGGAGATAGGGGTGCGGAAGTGGCTCAGTCCCTCTGAAAGGTCACATTGGAACAAGTAGTAGGGTCTAACCCTATTTTGGACGAGTTTCTGGTTGAGTTCTTTGATGATTTGGGGGCAATCATTAACTCCCGCCAGTAGAACGGATTGGTTTCCTAAGGGTATGCCTGCATCCGCAAGTTTTCTAAGCGCGTCACGGGCAGATGGGGTGAGTTCACGGGGATGATTAAAGTGTGTGTTTAACCACAGTGGATGATGCCTCTTAAGCATCGACACCAGTTCATCAGTAATACGGTAAGGAAGAACAACAGGGGTTCTTGACCCGATCCTGATAACCTCAACATGTGGAATGCTGTTTAATTCTGTGAGGATCCAATCGAGGTATTCATCGGGCATCATTAGTGCATCTCCGCCCGAGAGCAATACATCTCGGATTTCTCGGTGGCTTCTGATGTAGTCTATTCCTCGTTGAATATGCCTCTCCGATGGAATATGATCGGGGTCGCCGACTTTTCTTTTCCTAGTACAGTGTCGGCAGTACATTGCGCAGCTGTTACTAATCAAAAAAAGTACTCGGTCAGGATACCGATGTGTGATGCCTTCTGTAGGGCTGTCTTTGTCCTCGTGCAAGGGGTCTGCCATATCAGACTTTGAAATCCTCAATTCCGCTGGATTTGGAAACGCTTGCTTAAAAATTGGGTCATTTCGGTAATTTTCACTATTAATCAATGAAGCATAATACGGTGTTATGCTTAAGGGAAATTTTTTTATGGTTTTCCTAAGGAGTTGTTTTTCTTTTTCAGAGAAATTTATGCCGGTGAATTGTTCGAACGCTTTAATCGTTCGTATACAGTTGGCGAGTTGCCATCTAAAATCCGTCCATTCGATAACACTTGCATGAGTGTCAGCGTTAGCGTGCTGCGCAAGGTAAGCCTCATAGCTTACCAGTTTTTCTGTAGTTTCAACAACCAAGTTATCTCTCTTCCCTAAACGTTTGTCCATTATAGAAATGTAAATAATCTAATTTAATTATTTTGGACAAGAATGGTTCGCAATTCAGGTGAATTGCAGTTGGCAAGATATCGGTCAAAAAACACCCAGTCAACCATGTTACCTCTTTTTTTGGAGAAATTAGACTTTTGGTTGGCATTCCTGCGGTTCAAAGTTTCCAGAGCACTCTTCCTCTTCTCTGGTGGGTGGTGTTTTGCCAGTTTTTTTGTCGGCTAACGCCATCTTTAGTATGGGCATCGCGATGAAAGTTGTTAAGATAACCGCCATTACCGCTACAGAGTAGATGTTTGACGAGATCAATCCGCTGGTTAATCCGAGGCTTGCAACGATGAGTCCCATTTCGCCCCTAGGCGTCATGCTGATACCTATCCTAAGCGCATCCCGAGTCGAAAACTTGTTTGCGCGGGCAGCCACATAGCTTCCAAGTATCTTCCCCACAAAAGCCACCGCCGTAATTATCAAGCCCAAAACCGCTGCTTCACCAAAAACGCTGAGGTTGATGAGTGTACCTATGGATATGAAGAATATCGGCACGAAAAACATGTATAGGCTCTTTGTTTGTTGAAGAACCATTCTGACTCTTGGCTGCCTACGCGTTAAGGGTAGGCCTGCTGCGAATGCGCCTACGATGGCGGATAACCCGATTGCCGCTGAAATGTAAGCGGATAGGAAGCAGAAGGCAAGCAAGAACAGGATTATGTATTCGTCGTCGCATCTGAGCTTATCAAGTACTTTTCTGATGACTTTTGAGGTGAACAGGACAATAACTGCCCAGAAAGCTATGGCTTTAACAATTACTAATCCGATGTCAACTGGGTTTGCGGTGCCAGAAAGTATGCTTAACACAACCGACAGTAGAATCACCGCTACTACGTCGTCAACGATGCCTGCGCCCAACACCGTCAACCCAATGGGGTTGTTGAGTTTCCCCATGTCCCGCAGTAACCGCACAGTGATGCCGATGCTCGTCGCCGTAAAAACTACCCCCACGAATAGGGCTTCATCGCCCGATACCCCAAAAGCCAACGCCGTATAATAGCACAGCACGAGCGGCACTATCGCGCCAAGCACACCGACCGAAATTGAAGGCAAAAACTGCCTCTTCAACTCCCCCATCTCCGTTTCCAACCCGATGTAGAAGAGCAGTATGATGGCTCCTAACTCTGCAAACACGGCGACGGTGGCTTGATCGGTGATGACGTTAAACACCGATGGCCCCAAGATTATGCCGACTAAGAGTTCGCCCAACGCAACGGGGTAACCGAACCTCTTAATCAGCAATCCGCCAGCTATGGCGGCGACTAAGAGAATCGATAGCTGAAGCACGAAATCAGTTGGTTCACTCAAAGATTTTCAAAACCCATATGCTTTAAAGATTATTTAAATAAAGCGAGGCACAGCCAGACTAAACACACGCTAATTTGGCAACTTCTATTTATCTACAGGCGGTAGCGGCTGGATATCTGATGATTGCAAGGCATCATTTGCAGAAGGCGCTTTCGAAAGCTTCTTTGGTCAAGACAGTGATCAGTTCTGGCGTTAGCGTATCAACTACGGCAAAAATCCGTTTATCAACGATGGAGTATAAGCGTTTTGTTCCATCCTTTCGGCATCGTACTATGCCGGCGTCTTTGAGGATTTTTAGGTGTCTTGAGACAAGCGGCTGGATGAGGCTGAGGTGGGGGACGATTTCACAGACGCATTTTTCGCCGTCGCGCAGGTAATCTGTGATTTCTAGTCTGATTGGGTCTGCGAGTGCGTTTAGAACTGTTGATTTGAACCTGTAATTTGTTTCTCTGTTGAGCATATTAGTTTTCAACTATATAACAATATTTAAATATTTATACTATATTTTTAGCTTTACACCAACTGGCTGATCGAAATGTCTGACCGCTTAAGAGACATAAAACTCAGAGACATCCTGTTAGGAATCATAGCTCCTCTAATCGTCTGTCTGATAATAGTTTGGTTCCCCCTAAACGAACAAAACATGATGAACCTAAACCCAGCCCTCCAAGGCATCTTTGTTTTCGGCGTCCAAGAAGTAATAATGATAGTTGCAGTGCCCATGATAATCGGGTTAGTATGGAACAAATGGGCTGGAGGAGCCACAGGTTTCCTGTTGGGAAGCATCTATGCGCTCTGGTACGGTTTATACGGTATAGCATCTCCCTCATGGATTCACAACATGGGCCTTTTAGGCTATCTGCTCAGTGCCATGCTGATAGGTTATATTGCAGGCGCTCTAAATAAGAAGTCCACACAACTCTCGCGGCTAATTTTCTCAGGATTTATGGCTGCGTTAGTAGGTGGGCTCTTCCTGTTCTTGGTTGATCAATTCGCATCCCCCCTGTACGTCTATGGCTTCTATGGATTGTTCATAACTATGACTCCACGGCTAATCTTCGGTATCATAATGCCCTTAATAGTGTGGGTTTTTGTACGACATGGTGCCAAAAGCAGTTTGAAAGAAGCCCATAATCTGTAGTTCCTGCGCTTCTCTCTGTTTTTACTTACTTTCGCTTTCTTCGCCTAAACGTGACGAGAACAACTAAGATGGCGATTATGGACAAGGACCCGATGACAAGCCATGATAAATCTGTACCGCTTGGAGTCGGCGTTGGATTCGATGAGGCGGATGTTTCTTGTATTGTTATGGTTTGTATGTTACTCCAGTCACTTGTTTGACCTGTAAAGCTTGCTGAGGTTAATTGGCCCTCCATGGCTTGGACGCGAAAATCCATTTGCCCATTAAACGGTATTTCGGAAAGCAGGTAATAGTGACCAGCGTTTTCTTTTAGCAGATGATAACTTGAACTGTCTGCGCTCAACTGCAAGGGGTAAACTAGCTTAGTGTCAGAGTTAGAATGAGTAGGGAAAACATCGCCGCAATAGTACATGGCGGTCCAGCTTTCTGCATCGTGCAGTTTGAAGTGGACATTGTAGTATAGAGAGACTGCTTGGTCATTATCATCGGTGTAGGCTTCGAAAGGTTGGTGTTTTATAGTTAACTCGATGGCTTTAGTGCCGGTGTCAATGGTCTTTAAAGAAAATTCTGGGGTAGGGGGGTTTGAGGTTTGGGCATTTGAAGGTTCAATTAGTATTAAGCTTAGAGTTGGCGCAGCTATTATTAATACAAGAAAAAGCGGGAATGCCTTGTTGGTGTCATTCATACTTACATCAATAACATAACAATTTTTAAATATTGTTTTATTAACACCTGAGTTTAAAAGATAGAAGCTTGCCAGGTTATAAGGAATCCACTGAGCCATTTTTTACCAAGCAAAGAAGAAGCACAGAAAATAAAATAGATAAACTACCAGCACAAGCTAACCCTCCCTCTATCACACATGCTATCTGGGCTCAGAAAGCTGAGATACTACTCGTGTGAAATTTTGGAAAAAGAGGAGTTAGGGTTTTTTGACTGCAGCGACTTTGATGCTTACAACAGAGTTTGCAGTCGCCTTTAATTCGTCTTGGGACATGTTTAGTTGATCGAGAGCTCCTTTGAATGCGTCCTCGCTAACTATGAACTCAAGCGGATAGGCTTTTTCATCTACGACTTTGACTTTTTCAAAGCCCGCTTGCCGTATTAGGTCAAGGTATTTGTCTTTTAGTTCAGCTCCTGCGATGCATCCGGCATATGCTTCGACACTTTCTTGCACTGCCTTTGGCAATGGCTTTAACAGGACAATGTCAGATACCATTATTCGACCGTTGGATGCAAGAACCCTAAACGCCTCCTCAAAGACGCGTTTCTTGTTTGGGGCGAGGTTGATGACACAATTTGAGATAATGACATCAACGGAATTATCTGCAACTGGAAGGTTCTCAATTTCGCCGAGCCTGAACTCAACATTTGTGTATTTGCCTTTGGCTGCATTTGACCGCGCTTTGTCTAGCATTTCAGGGGTCATGTCTACGCCGATTACTTTGCCCTGTTTACCCACTTTCTTTGCAGCTAAAAAGCAGTCGAAACCAGCGCCCGAACCTAAGTCCAAGACGCGTTCGCCTTCCTTTAGAGAGGCTAGTGCGGTTGGGTTTCCGCAGCCAAGTCCCAGATTGGCGCCTCCGGGTACTGCGTTGATTTCTTCTTGGCTGTACCCGACCAGTTTGCTTACTTGATCGCTTGAGGGTGGTGCTGAACAGCAACTGACGTTCGATGCGCAGCATGAACCGCTGGTTTTGGCAACTTTTGCATAACGATTTCTGACTATTTTCTTTACGTTTTTTTCTTTCATGCTTGGTTCTCCTGGTTGGTTATTGATTTTAAGAGTGGACCTAACGCTTTTGTGATGGCGCCTACTAACTGGTCTGCCTTTACCAGCATAATACAGCAGACTTCGCCTTCTTTTTCGCAGGCTACGACAGCGATTTTTTCATTAGGTTTTATGTTGGCTTTTTCACGTAGGTCTTTGGGCAGTACGATTTGGCCTTTGGCGTCCATGGTTACTACTGCGTCTATTCTGCAGGTATCGTCTCCACAACAGGACATTGGTTTTCACTTCTTTTGTATGTGCACTACTAAACTGATAAGTTTTTCGGATTTTTCTGAAAAATAGTATAATTAGGAATAATTGTAGGTTAGCAATCCTGTTTTTTTCTAAAATGTTTTTTCAAATGGCTAAACTTGCTTATCGGGACTGCTGGAATATTGACTCTGACAGCAAATTTGCACTTTAATGGGCTGCTAGTGCTCTGCATTAACTTTCACTGCTTTTTTTGCTGGCTTGTGGAATCATAGGGACATTCAACATGCTTCTAAATCACCGCGGCGGCTTCTGCATGGAGCCCTGTACTGTGGATGAAATCGCATTTGCCACACCGAAACAGACGCGGAAAAACGTTGCAGGCAATAAAAGCAAACACTTCACTGCTGCAGTCGTGTGGCACCCCGCAAACCGCCACACCCACACAACGAACAAAAGCTAAAAAATGAACAAAATGATTAAAAAGAGAAGCACTTATGCCGCTGTCTCTTCTTCGCCTTTCGCCGCCAACTTTGCCTTGATCGCTTTAGTATCAGAAATCACAAGCTTGTATTTGCGGGCTTGAGTGGAGACGATTTCGTTTTCGAAAAGTTTGCGTAGGCTACGGAAAATTTTTTTGGTGGTTTCACCGCTTTTGTCAGCGATTTCTTGAAGAGTTAACTCCTTATTTTCCGCTTGCAGTGTTGCGACAACTTTCTCGTCGGTCTTGTTTAGTTTCATCTTTATCATTGCCCCTAAACGATGATATTTCTCTTCATTATGGGCGGTTGGCTTTTTGTATTTTGCGGTAAACCATGGTGCTGAATGTATGTACTCTGTGGTAGCTTACGCTCATGCATACGTAAGTGATGTGCATCGGCCTTGGAGGGTGTTTGATATGTAGCCGCATTTCATACCATTTGTAGCGTCCATCGGGTGTGGCTGTGGTGTGGGTTTGACTGCGCAACCCAACGGGGTTGCTGCCTTTGTTAACGGGTTCTTGGTCATGTTTGCTCTTTTGTCGCTGCTTTGGCTGTTCGAACTTCTTTGGACAAGAAATCATCAACTATTCTGGATGGGCAGTATCAATAAACTGTGTGACTTCTGTTAAACAGAATTGGATTTACTGGGTTTTTCTCCATTTGCCGTTGCAGAAACTGCTGAATTCGCAGGTTACGCATGAGCCTTTAACGCCTAATTCACAGGAGTCGATGATGTCTTGCTGTTTTATTTGCTGCGCGCCCCAAAAACAGGTATGGGATAAGGGATATAAGCTGAATTTCAGGTGTTAGCATATATCGAAAAAGGGAATAACTATTCAGGCTCTCTCGATTCGGCTTTAGGTTTTGCAGTGCTTTTTTTCTCAGGAGCAACTTTTAACCCGTGGTATTCATACATGATGCGGAGAGCGTCGCGGATGGCTTCGTTGCGGCTGTTGTAGACGCCTTTTTCGATGAGTGTGTTTAGTAAGTCTAGATACCGTTTGGTTAATCGGATGGTTATGCGTTCACGTTTGTTACCTTCAGACATATACGTCACTCTTGTTGGCTGCTTAATGGTCAATTTTTTGTGTGCTTCAAATATAAGTGCTTGTCAGACAAACAACCACCATCTATCTGCCTGTCATGCTGCAAAGCACAAAGCCCAAAACAAATTAAAACGTATCGGCAATCAAGCGCTTAATTTACCCATCAGGACACGGAAGCCGCTTTCCCGAGCCAAAACCTCGCAGTTCCCAAACGCAGCAAGAAACGCTTCAGGAAGGGTTTTTGCGCCGATTTTACTACGGATAACCATCTGGAAACTGCCTTCCCCAACCATAACTTGCGGTGCCCCCGAAATGATGGCTTTAACTGTATTCATGCCTGCACTCACTGGCGGATTAGAAAGGATACAATCAAAGCGGTTCTGCTCGACGGGTTCATAGAGGTAGCCATACCGCACTTCAGCGTTGCGTATTTGGTTAGTTTCCAAGTTCTGCCTTGCCAACCGTACCGCCCGCATGTTAACATCAGACATAACCACGTGCAAACTGGGGTTTAAAGCCGCAGCCGCAATCCCTACCGCGCCGTAGCCGCAGCCGATGTCAAGTAACATGCCCTTTTGAGGCAAAATCATAGCGTCTATTAGCACGTGGGTTCCTAAATCCACTTTACGCTTAGAAAAAACGCTTGAAGAAGTCAAAAACTCAAAGTTGCGCCCCCGCAAATTAGCGCGGACCAAGCCAAAGCGGTCATTGCATTTGGGCGCAGATGTAAAGTAGTGCTCGACGTCTCTACTGTTTTTCTTGCTCATCGCCGCCTGCACCGGTCTTCCAAACTTTGGGGTAAATGTTCCGTGGCATTAGCACCCTCGCCAGCGTCGCTACAGTGCCATGTCGCATGTCGAGGATTTGCTGGGTTGAAGCCTGCGCGCGTCCCAAAGCGATGGCTTCGCCTTTGAGCGTGAAAATTGCTGTTATGTTGCTTTTTTCTATTCCGCTGTCAATTTGTAGCACGCCTGGTGCGGTTAAGTTGGCACCGTGGCAGAGGGCATCCACGGCAGAGTCGCGGACGACGATTTTTGGAAGTTGCATCAATGCGGTTTCCATGGGTTCGATGAATTTGCAGAGGTAGTTTTGGTCTTTGGTGCGTTCGTACTCACTGAACCAGTAGGCGACGTCGTGGAGCGTGACGCATTTGGCGCTGGTTTCTTGGAAGGGTCCTGCTCGGGTTCTGCGGAGCTCTTGCATGTGGGCGCCGATGCCTAGGATTTCGCCGATGTCGTAGCAGAGTTTGCGTATGTAGGTTCCGCCTTCACAGCCTACTTTGAAGAGCACGTTTCTGCCGTCGTGTTCAAGATAGTCGATGTAGTAGATGCGTCTTGTACGCAGGGCACGTTTAACCGAGGAACGCAGGGGTGGGCGCTGGTAGATTTCGTCTTCGAAGAGGTTTAGGACGTGCTTGAGGTGGGCGTCGTCGGCGTCGCCGTGTAGTTTTAGTACGCAGACGTATTCTTTGCCGCTGTAGAGTAGTGCCTGCACCATTTTGGTGGATTCTTCTAAAGTGATGGGTAAGACTCCGGTGACTTTTGGGTCGAGTGTGCCGCCGTGTCCGATGACTTCGAGTTTGAGGATTTTTTTTACCCAGGCGGCGACTTCGTGGCTTGTGGGTCCGGCGGGTTTGTCGAGGTTTATGGTGCCGAATTTTATGTATTGTTTGGCTGGTCGCTCGGATGGTTTGCAGCCGTATTTTGGGTCGGTGTGGTCTTCTGCTTTGGTTTGTAGTGTGCGTTTGGTTTCCCATGGTGGGAGCGTTCTGGGCAAAACTTTTTTTCTCCTAAACAAGGGTAAGAAAAAGAATTCGAGGTATTAAAGTTTAAAATTAGTAGGGTTGCTTCATTTCTTCGGTTTTGCCTGATGCTTCAAGCGCTTGGGTGACTTCGTCGTCTGATGCTCCCCGTTTGACGTCGATTTTGTCTTCGAGGGGCATTACGTGGTTGATGTTGACGCGTCTGCGTTTTACGCCTGTAAGCTTCTTTGGGCCTGTGACTAAGACGAAGCTTTTGTCCATGACGTCGATGATGACGCATTTGGTGCAGCATTCGCGTCCTCCTTGTTTGACGCATATCCTGCCGACTTCAATAGCTGGCATATTTTTTAATCTCCTAAAAAACATGTACTGCACTCGGTAGATATAAGCATAACACAGCGTGCACACCGTTTGCAGTCGCCTAACAATGTTTTTCTAGTGTTAGTTGCAGTGAAGTGTCGCCTATACACAACAACTACCTACGGGCTTAGCAGACGGCTCTGTTTGGGGTTCTGCAATGCAGATGGGTTGCAGGCTGGTTGTGGCGGTTTCTACAAGCAGCCGACAGCAGCATACAGCTGGAACACGGTTGCTCTGCCACCTACTCCCTCCCCCTATAAGAAACAATAAAAAACCACAAATAGAAATCAAACATACTTCCATACGTCTTAAACAGTTGAATTATTGAATTTCAAAGTAAAACCAGTTTGTTTTTTTGGGTCGTCAAGCGGACTTTTAGACAAATACTTATTTTCGGACGCAGTTATGAAGGTATTAACAGTAGCGTCTAGAGGCTGTACAAGTGCTATACTGCGACAACTGTAATAAACCACTAGA
Organism: Bathyarchaeia archaeon; assembly: GCA_050108095.1. Taxonomy (GTDB): domain Archaea; phylum Thermoproteota; class Bathyarchaeia; order Bathyarchaeales; family Bathycorpusculaceae; genus Bathycorpusculum. The sequence goes on along the minus strand of JBNIDO010000040.1, from coordinate 5,687 downwards.
GAACGGGTTCCTTTGCACTAAATGTAAACGGCTTGTATGCAAGAAATGTAAAGATAGTGATCCGTGTATTTGTCAGGGTGCTCTTATTTCGATTATTGTTAGCCCTGCAAACATCCAAAATCTAGACATGCAATGGATTGTTCTCCAAGGAAAAAAACGGTTCGGGTTATCTGGTTATAATTCTCTTCCAGTTTTGGCATATGAACTGTTAGAATTATTGCCATTAGCCACTAACTTTGAGGTAGTACTATCAAATTCACGAACTCTCTCAAGAAAACTCGCCCGTAAAATAGGCAACGGTAAAATAGACGGGATTGGTCGTCGAAATCTAATAACGCCAAATGGACCGAGCTCAAAGAATTCAAGATATACCTTGCTTTTTGATGAGGCAGGCAGAGAAAATCTCGTTGTTCTAGATGCCCCCAAAATAAGAGAATCAGCCTTGCATTTTCTCATTTTATATTTTAATGAATTTTTCAAAATAAATTCAACTTTGCCACTAATTGATTCAAAAAAGATAGGGTTAGTGGCGGCAAGTCTTGCATGTGCCATTGACCGATATAATAGAAATTTTGGCATAACCTTTTTTTCAATAACTGACGATTTTATGAATCAAGCGCGTGATTTTTTCCTTAAAAATAGGGTATCTTATATTGAATATTTAGTTTTAAAGCACTTTTCGAAATGCGGGGATTTGGCGGGGGAACTTTCAGATTTTATAATAGATAAATTAGACTTATTATTCACCTTACCACCTAAACACGAAATTTACCTCTTTCTTGATACATTAAACCTTTGGGGGATACAAACGGAAGGTTTTACTTTAATAAGCGGCTTGTATCCGAACAAACCATTGTATACACTTGCGTCAAATAAATTTCAACGTGAGAACGCTCGAATGCTTCTTCATTTTGTTAAACACCCTGACTTAATTAAAGCACTTGATAGTAACATGATAGATTTAGAGCATAACAACGAGTACGAAAGTTTCGAAAGTTACATTGATTCTAGCTATAGACGACTTGATGCTTTTGTTGGAAGTCTAAGTCCTGAATATGGTTGGATTCCCGAACTATTGACATTATTACGAATCTCTAGGGAGTATGAGGAAGCGGTAGAACTAAGACAATTTATTTTTCATCCTAAATTTGGTACCGTTGATAACTTCATCAAAACTTTGTCGGATATTTTTGAAAAAGGAAGAAAGGATGATAGGATTTATCCAGAAATTTCAATTATCGCAGGTTACGTACTTATCCTATTATTAAGAAAGTTACTGCTTGTTGACCCAACCAAGGAATGCCTCGAAAGGACTTTAGCTTTGGGACCGGAAGTCAGCGATTTTATCGTCAAGAGCCATGCGGAGATTAAAAGAAAAAATCCCGATTCCCGATTTTTAGATTATGAGATCCCAGCCCTAATCCTAACTGGTTTAGTTCAGGTGAGCATTAATAACAAAAAATTTGACTTAGTTGAGAATTATATAATTCAGAGCGAGAAATTTGGGGAAAAATATAAACTCCCCGGAATTTTAGTTCAGATATATTGGATTAGATTCATTTTTTACCAGGACTACGAAGCGCTTCTAAAGGTCTTCAAGCTTCATCCGCAAATAATATATCCCGATTTCGTGAAAGAAAACGATTTCGAGGTTCTTTTTAGAAAAGTCCAAGCTTTAATAGCAGAAGGTATTTTTGAAGAAAAAAATAAATTCCAGCATTATTTGGCGGCAATAGAACTCTCCAAAGATTTTCCGTTTCTTGTAGAAGGTGTTTACTCCGAAGACTTATTCCACCAGAGGACGTGCCATTATATATCTCAAATTTTTTATTTTGTCGAAAAAGCGTTATCTCAAGAGTCAATGGTGGCGGTTGGAGAAGAACTTACCAAAGCCAAACCTTACGCGTTAGCTCTTGAATCTGAATTAGCAACGAAGACTGACCCAGTAATTAATTTTGCGTGGAAGACTTTACTATTATTAGACATTGTTAAGAATAATGGGAAAAAATTCTGTGAATTTGCAGAGCTAATAAACAAAATTCCGTATAAATCGTCGACCAACGAAATGTTCATGGTAAAAGCTAAAAACGCCGCCCTTTATTTTAATGATAGAACTTCTATTGATCCACTAGACATATTAGATCTTCAGATCGAAGAACGGGACCCCTGGAGTCGTCTGATTGAAAAAGTCATTTCTATCAATTTTAAAGCAACCTTGCAAGATCGAATAAAACTCTATTCAAAGGCTATTCTATTTGTCGAGGGGCCAACTGAAGAAAATGTAATACCTGCATGGGCTAAAACTCTTGGCCTTGACTTTAAGGAGTATGGGATATGTGTCATTCCTTTAATTGGAGCATCTAAAACGAAATTCCATCTTAGCTTTTGGAGAGGGCTAATTACCCAGGCTATGTCGGTTGCTAATAAAAAAGACTTGCTTATCTATGTGATACTAGACCAAGACGCAAAGTCACATGGTAAGCAAGCAATTTCAGAGGGGCTGGTTTTACAATCGAATTGCTTTATTCTTGGCAAAGGGGATATTGAGGATTACTATCCCACTGATATTTTGGCAGAAATTCTTGAAGAGATGACTGGAAAGAAACCCGCAGATGAAGACTTAAAAGGAGGTCGGGTTCATGCAATTAATCACTTTTTGAAAAGAAATGGTTACTATGATAAATGGAAAATATCGGTCGGAAAAAAAGTTGCTGAATTAACATCTGCTGAAAAGATACCAGAAGAGATACAAAATATTATAAAGGCAATCGCTAAATAATAAACCGCGATTTTCTCGGATACACCGATATAACCCTGCGTATTTTTGGCTGCCTTGGACTCAACGGTTGTTCTTTGGGTTGACTTAGTATAGTTAGGTGTCGTTGTGCAAACAACAGCCGCATCGAAAAAGCTTTCAACACCCAAAGAGTTTTTGAGAGCCTCGAGCGGGCCTTGCTCCCGCGGCCTGCTGCTTACAAGGCAGCCGCTCTACTGGGCTGAGCTATCGAGGCACCCAAATTTTGCCCAGATACACAGACACATAAAACTTTACCCAAATAAAAGTTACTGCCCAATTCTCCATTGAACACTTACGGAACTCTGGGTGCTGCTTGCCAAAGGTGTTGGTTAGGTCTCTTTTTTTAGTGAGCCAAACTTAAACCGCTAATTTCTGCGGCAACTCCACATAGAACACCGTGCCCTTCCCCTCTTGGCTCTCATACGTGATTTTGCCTTTCAAACCCTCCACAAGCCGCTTAACCACCGCCAACCCCAACCCCTGACCCTTAGACTTCGTCGTAAAAAGCGGCGTGAAAATCTTGTCTTTTGTTTCCTGCGGTATACCTACTCCGGTGTCTCTGACGCTAATCTGCACTTTGTTGCCGACCTTTATGGTCTTCAGGGTCAATTTCCCCCCGTTAGGCATAGCCTGTACCGCGTTCATAACTAGGTTACTTAGCGCTCTTTTTAGGTAATCGCCGTCAGTGTAGATGGCTAAATCTTCTTGGCTTCGAATTTCCGCCTCTATATTGTCGGGGATTCTTATCCCTTCAAGAATATTTTCCAACAATTCTTTAACTTTAACTTCGTTGCTCACTGGAGAAAGGGGTCTTGTGTAATCCTGCAAGTCGCTTATGATCTTGTTTATGTAGAAAATGTTCTCTTCGATTGTGTTAAGGCTTTCATGCAAGCCCTCTCGCTGGGTATATTCAGGGACGGTCTTTAACTCTTCACGGATAAGGTAAACGTCGCTGGTTATGGCTTGCAGGGGGTTGCGAATGTCATGCCCAACCATACTTGCCGTTTGACCGATGGCTGATAGTCGCTTGATTTTTTCTTCCTCGGTTATGTCTTCAGCGATGATTATTATGCCCTGTGTAGAGGGGTAGGTTGAGATTTCAAAAGTTGCTAAACGACCGGTCTCTCTGCTTGTGGTATTCATCTGGAAACGTGTGGGCTGTTTATTGCGCAAAGACTCATAATAAGGTGTAACGTCAACCGATTGCATTTCAGGAAAAACATCATAGATTTTTTTCCCCAACGCCTGCTCCGCCTTAACACTAGTCACTCTCTCAGCTGCTTTATTCCAATGGATAACGTTGAGTTCCCAATCCATCGCGATGAAAGCTTCCCCGAAACTCTCATACAACTCATGGTAACTCTGTTCGCTTTCAACTATCCTCTTTGTCCTTTCCTCAACGATTCTCTCCAAGTTATTCGCATAATCCTTCAATTGGGATTGCGCAACCACTAACGCTGCTTCAGCTTTTTTGCGTTCAGAAACTTCTCTTTCAAGCAACTCTTTGGAGGCATTGGTTTGTTTGAGTTCCCCCAGTATCTCATCAAAATCGTTGGACAAGTCTCCGATTTCATCGTTGGGTTGATTAGCGAGGGGTCTCTTTGGTGTGACTTCCTTGGCGCTTTTTGTCTTTATGCTTAAATCTTTAATCGGCTTTAGAGTTCGCCTAAAAACAAGCATATACATGAACACAAAGTATGCTAAGAATGATGTTATAAGAGCTGAAATCAGGAGCAGATTGATCTGAGTCATCTGCTGTTCTTGCTCCTGTAACCATGCACTGAGTTGCTCAGCGTCAGAGGCCAACTGCTGTGTTTGATTTTCAATGGTGCTCCAGAGATTCTGGAAGGCGGATATATCCTGGTTTAACTGTGTAGTATTAATCGTTGGTGTGTTGCTGTGGAATGTGTCGTTTACTTTTTTCAAGTCTAGAATAACTATGTTAACTAATTTGGGATTTGTAGAATGAAGATTGGTAAATTCGAGGCTAACATGGGTGACCAGGTTTTGCCATTGTGTTAGGTTCTGTTGCTCCAAGAAATGCATGAAAAAATAGTCAAGCTTGCTTGCGTTATCCTCCGCCATTTCAGCCGTGTTCCGTTGCACATGAAGCTGCGCTAGCTGAACGTTCGTATAGAGAACTGAAGAGACGAAGGCAGCGACCACAAAAGCAAAAACGAGGAGGCTGATTAAGAATTGCGTTCTTAATCTCATTTCACTCAAGGATATAGAAGGGGTTCCTTACTATTTACTATTACTAAATGGGCTAGTGAACAAGCTGTTTTTTGAACGTAAACACGTCCTTGGCTTAATACGCTAGCACATGTCTGGTTTTGGCGGGAGTTAGAGATTGAAATAAAACAAAAGAGCCCAAAAAAGACCCGAAAAACTCTTTTCGGTTGGTCTTAACTGGAACAAATTATTGTTCTGTTGTCCTATATGGTGCGACAGGTTTATTTGAGGGTTTGATGCTTAGTTTGTTTCCCTATCGTTAAGGGGTGCCACCCGAAATAATGTGGGTGCACATGCGGAGAAGCGCTTCGGATGCTGTTAAGGCACCGACGATAATCGCGGATGAAGTGTAACGTAACACTTATATTCGCCGAGTCTGCTTCTTATGCAATCCCAGTAACATGGGTTACACAAGTAAATGCAGCTCCCCACCATAACACGATGAGGAGTGAAGCGGTGAATGGGCGTATCCATACTGGACGCTCAAAATGACACCATGCACAGGCAGAGCATATACAACGACGCCAAACACTAAATTTGAAACATATGTGTTTCACTAAACGCCAAACAGACACTACCATTGGCCCGTAACATGCCACGCTGTCTGGAGGATGGCTCGGCTTGAGAACCGAAGAAGGGCGCGGCAAGCCGCGATACC
>JBNIDO010000039.1:0-23756 GCA_050108095.1 Bathyarchaeia archaeon | reverse complement strand
GAAGGCAAAAACGTGTTGGCGCTCGAAGTGCCCTGCTTCAAATCCCTCGACCCCGTCCACGTAGTCAACGCACTCAACTGCGGCTTTGACGGCGTCATGGCAGTGGTTTGCAGCTCCAAGGACTGCAAACTGCAAGAGGGCAGAGACACAGCTGAACGCAACTTAGGCGTCATGCTTGATGTACTCAAAAAAGAAGGCTTAATCGAAAGGTTCACGCTCTATGAGGAGTCACCGCGTTGCGAAGGAGATTTCCAAGCCAAAGTAGACGAGTTCTACCAGAAAATAACCGATTTATCTAAAACAGCTACAGCTAAAGTGGAGGCACCCGAGCAATGTACAAAATAATCAGCAAAACCGAACTTGTCCCCAAAATCAAGCTCTTCGAAGTTGAAGCCCCAGACATCGCCGCAAAAGCCCACCCCGGCCAATTCCTAATCGTCGTCCACGGCAAAAAAGGCGAACGCATCCCCCTGACCATATGCGGTTATGACGCCCAGAAAGGCACGGTTTCGTTTGCTTTCCATGAAGTCGGCAAAACAACCAAAGACCTCGGTAAACTAAACGTCGACGACGAAATAGACAACGTCACAGGACCACTGGGTAACCCATCGGAAATCAAGAACTATGGCAAAGTGCTCTGTATCGGCGGTAGCGTTATGATTGCGCCACTTCTGTTGCAGTCTAAAGCCATGAAGGAAGCCGGCAACAACGTAACAACCGTAATCGGCGCACGCACTGAACCCTTCATAATGATGGAGGAAGAAGCCAACAAATATAGCGACAAAGTCTACATCTCAACCGACGACGGCTCCAAAGGCTACCAAGGCTTAGACTTCCTTGCTGAATTGCTCAAGAAGGAAAAGTTTGACCGCTGCGTTGTTATGGGTCCAGTTATCCTTATGAAAGATGTTTCGGCAATCACCAAGCCCTATGGTATCCCAACCATCGTTACGACCACGCCGATTATGATTGACGGCATGGGCATGTGTGGGGTTTGCCGCGTTACCGTCGGAGGTAAAATGCTCTTTGGCTGTGTGGACGGCCCCGAGTTTGATGGTCACCAAGTTGATTTTGACGAGTTAATTCTGCGTCAACGCACGATGCTTCCCGAGGAACGGTTAAGCAGTGTGTTGGCAGAACTGCATGAACATGGAGGTTGCAAGTGTGGCAGAAACAAAGCCTAAACCCAAACTAAACAAGAAAGCAGTTGAAATGGCAAAGCAGGACCCCAAAGTCCGCGCTAAAAACTTCAACGAAGTCGCGTTGGGCTACACCGAAGCCGAAGCCCAAGAAGAAGCTAACCGTTGCCTACAGTGCCCTAACCCAATGTGCAGAGGCGGCTGTCCTGTTGAAGTGCCGATTCCACAGTTCATCAAAGCCATCAAAGACAAAAACTACGCTGAAGGCATCCAAATCATCAAATCCAAAAACGCCCTTCCAGCGGTCTGCGGTCGCGTCTGCCCTCAGGAATCTCAGTGCCAAGCCAAATGCGTCATAGGCAGAATGGGCGAACCAGTCAGCATCGGACGCTTGGAGCGGTTTTTGGCGGATTGGGAACGCGACAACGGCTTCCAACTGCCTCCAAAAGCGGAGCCGACAGGCAAAAAAGTCGCAGTCATCGGCGCAGGCCCCGCAGGCTTAACTGTGGCAGCGGACCTTGTCAAGCGGGGACATGACGTTACCATTTTTGAGGCATTGCATGTCGGCGGCGGAGTACTCTCTTACGGCATTCCCGAGTTCCGGTTGCCCAAAAACATCGTGCAAAATGAAGTGGAGTACGTGCAGAAACTCGGCGTCAACCTTAAAGTGGGTAACTTAATCGGCAGAATCCACACAATCCCCGAACTCATGAAAGAAGGCGGCTACGACGCAGTCTTCATCGGTAGCGGCGCAGGGCTTCCACAGTTCACGGGTTCTCCGGGCGAGAACTTGGGCGGCATCTACAGCGCCAACGAGTTCCTTATCCGAGTCAACCTCATGAAAGCCTTCGAGTTCCCCGAATCCGACACGCCCATCAGAGTCGGAAAGCACGTGGTGGTCATTGGTGGCGGCAACGTTGCGATGGACTGCGCAAGATGCAGCATGCGCTTGGGCGCTGAAGTATGCCTGCTATATAGGCGCGGACGAGAGGAACTCCCAGCACGTCACGAAGAAATAGAGAACGCTGAGGAAGAAGGCTTGGTCTGCAAGTTTTTGGCGGCTCCACTGGAGTTTTACGGCGACGAGAAGGGCTGGGTGAAAGCCATGAAGTGCATCGCCATGGAACTCACCGAACCCGACGCTAAAGGCAGAAGAGGCGTCAAAGCCATACCTGGCTCAGAATTCGTCATGGACGTTGACACAGTCATAATTGCCATCGGACAAACCCCTAACCCTATCATCCAACGCACCACCGACGGCTTACAAAGCGACCCCAGGCACGGAACCATCACAGTCAACGACGACGGCAAAACCAGCCTCGACGGAGTATACGCAGGCGGAGACGTCGCCACCGGTGCAGCCACAGTTATCAGCGCCATGGGTGCAGGTAAACGCGCAGCAAAAGCCATGCATGAATACCTCATGAACAAAAAATAGCGCACACAACGCAAACACCCTGTTTAACAGTAGCCCAAAATGGGCGTTGCTTTTTGTTTTTCTAGTGTTAGAAGAAGAGAATGCCGCCCTTACACAACAACTTCCTATGCGTTGTGTAGACGGTTGCGTTTTGATTTCTGCAACGGAGTTGGGTTGCTGGCTGGTTGAGGCTGATTCCACAAGCAGTCCAGACGCGAGCAGTTGAGAATCTGCTGCTCGCCGAATCTATCCCCTATCTAAAAGCAAATTTGTTTTTTTATGATTGTAGCAATTTAGGGGCACCACAAGACAGCAATTGAATGTAGTGGCTTTTTAGGATTGCAGCGTTTATAACGCCTGTTTCGGTGTGGGAAAGTACGGTTTCCTCCACACGCTCAACATGGCTCCACGCAGGGATTGGCGCGGTGTGGATTTGGAAGCTGCACCGATTGGTTTTAGTTCCTGCCGCCGTAGGCTCCGTTGCTGGCTGATTGTGGAACAAACTACAAACACAACCAAGAAACATTTGTTTTAGTAGTACTAACGCTTAACTTGTTGACCGCTTCTCCGTCTTTCAAGCCTAACCATAACAATAATAACTGTAATCATGCAGGCAAACGCAACTATCCCAGAACAAAAAATAACAGGCACATCATCAAACGGACCCAAACGAAAACCATCCGCCCCCATGTAGACTGTTTGTGTGTTACCCCACGAGCTTTCACCGTATGAAACATAAATTGTGTATTGACTCAGGGGTAAAATGTGACCGTCAAATTGGTACATCGTTTTTGAGTAGCCCAAAAAAGCTTTTACTTGAATATCTACAAAACCAAGCGAATCCGGGTTCCACCCGAACCCTTCAACAGCAAACGATAAAACCGTGTAACTTGAATTGTATGCTTCAACAGATGCGCCCCCACTGCTTTCGTTTAAGCCATCCTTGCCCCAACTAGCGAAGTGCCCCTTGTAGCGGGCAAAATAACATAAGTCCACAGTGTTGCCGTCTTTGTCTTTGTATGGTGTGAACAATTGATTTCTAACAATAATTTCAATCGCGCGGTGATTGGGTTCGTTGATGTAATGAACGGTGTATTCGGGGGTTGAGGGCATTTTAAGAGCCCCATTAGCTAACCTAACAGGAAAAAAGCTTGCAGCCGTGATAAAAATCAGCAATAATGCTCCAATCTGATGTTTCTGCGCCATGTCTAAATTTGCGTTTGGCTGTCAATTAAAGGGTTCTTGTTCAGGTTTCTTGACAAGACTCAGTTACATTCCTTGACTAAACACTGATTACCTCCGAAGGGTTGAGGGATGGTTTAATTCTTATATGCAAGCAGCCATTACCCCCTTTGAGGGAAAACGGGTTGAGCAATCAAGAATCACAACTCACAGTCTACACCATCGGGCACTCTACGCGGACACTCGAAGAATTCACCGACCTCCTCCAAACCTACCACATCACACTACTCATCGACATCCGCACCGCCCCACACAGCCGCCACAACCCCCAATTCAACAAAGAAGCCCTCCCCACCACCCTAAAACAAATCAGCGTCAAATACATCCACCTACCAGAAATCGGCGGACTACGCCACCCCAAACCCGACAGCATCAACTCCGCACTGGAAAACGCCAGTTTCCGCGGCTACGCCGACTACATGCAAACCAAAGAATTCACCGATGCCCTCCTCAAAATCGTGGCTTTGGCAAGGGAGAACTGTGTGGCGTTGATGTGCGCGGAGGCGCTGCCGTGGAAGTGCCACCGAATCCTAATTAGCGATGTGTTGGTGGCGAGGAATATCAGGGTGCTGCATATCATCAGCAAAGACAGCACAATCGCCCATCAACTTAACGAGTTGGCGCATGTGGAAGGCGGCAAAGTTACTTATCCATTGTACAGTAAAGAGACAACGCAGAGAACACTGGGAGATTTTGGGGCTGGTTGAGTAGTCTTCTTGGGTGTTGTTTTTGTTCGGCGGTTTGTTGTGTCAGGTAACTTTATAAGCTTCTACGTTAGAAATATCTAACGTTAGAAATACATAACAATAAGAGTGGGACAAAATGAACATCAATAAAATCCCCGCCAGAAACGGCAAATACCAATGGACTCAAGGCTTCTATGGCTTTTTAGGCTTTATCGGCTTTCAAGCGTTTATAGCATTCTCAACAGATAACCCGCTATACCTGTTCATGTTCAGCTGCTTTAGCCTCTTTTGGCTTTTCCGCTACTGGAAAGAAGAACTCAAATATCTAGGCTATTTAGGTATTTTAGGCTTGATTGTTCCAGCACTCTGGGCTATAGGAGCATTCACACTTTAGGAGATTTACAAATGGCAAAATTTAATGAACGCTACTTCGGCTTCATGGGATTCCTCGGCTTTGCAGGATTCACAGAGGGCAACTCATTTTTATACATATTTTTTATGCTTTTTTTCCTCTTTCTGTTCGCTAGACCCAAAACCAAAGAAGGAATGGTTCTAAGTGATGAACGATGGAGCACAAACGTAACTAAGGCAGGTCGCAACGCATTCTTCATCTTTCTAATCCCTTCCATGCTAAGCGTTGCCTACTTAACTGGCACTAACGTATTCATGTTGGCGTTTGAAGTGATTCCAGTTGCAGCCCTGTTGTCATTCGTTGCTTTCTTCGTATACTATGATTGGACAGGAGACTAGACACTATTCCTTTTAAGACTCGAATGAAGGAACTACGGGAAAAGCAGCACCTGACTCAGGACCAGTTGGCGCAGAAAGTGGGAGTACGAAGGGAAACCATCCTTTTTCTCGAAAAAGGCAAATACAATCCGTCATTGCAGCTAGCCCATGACATAGCAAAAGAGCTAGGGGTAACCATAGAAGAAGTCTTTATTTTCGAAGAAACCAGTTAGGTTCTTTGTAGTTATGCTATAAAGAAGCCGTTGCATTGGCGGATGCGAGGCAGAGGTGCGGCATCCTATTTGAGGTACAGGGGACTCTTGGCGGCTTTTTTTAGCTCAAGCCTTGAGTTCTTTGATGACCTGAAGAACCACAATTAGCGCAATGTTGGCTGCGATTATGCCGATTAGCGAGAAGACGGGTAGGAGGTAGTAGAAGTCAGTGGGTGGGTTGGCTATGCCTAGGAAGAAGATTCCGCCGATTACTCCGGTTATGTTGACGAGTATGAAGATTAAGAGTTCGTCTTTTATCGTGTGCTCCGCCTGTTTGCTAATAGTGGGGGATGTTGGCTTTTTAGGTTGCTATCCAATGGGGGTGGTTCTTAAATTTTATATCTGCAGTTGCCTGATTAATTGTGGGGTTTGCTTTGGATCTTAAGCCTCTTAGACTCCTCTACGGTGCAGCGCTCATCGCGGTACTGTTTGCGCCATTTGGCAGCTACCATTCCTTCTCAGAAGCCAGCGTAATGGGAACTCTTTGGGGGTACCAATTGCCGATTGGTTACCTCGGGCTTGCGTTGGGCTTGGTGGTTATGGCGTATCCTGTGGCAGGTTTGACTAAAAAGTTGAGTTTGGCATCCTTCATGGTGCTTATCGGTTTCCTTTTAATCGCGACCGCTCTGCTTACTCCAAACGAGTACTTTGTCAGCTTAATCCATGGTGGCAACGCGAATCCAGCAATGATTGATATTGATTACCCAGTTGGTAACTGGCTGGTTTGGGGGCTAACGCTGTTTAGTGTGGCCACAGGGGTGATGCTTAAAATCAGGAACAGCATGCAACGGGCGGGTTAAGCCTCTGTTCTTTGCAGTTTTGCTATGAAAAAGCCGTTGCAGCCGTGGATGTGCGGGTAGAGACGTTGACACTGCGTTAAACCATCAAGACCTGGCAAGCCAATTTTTGGTTCAATCTCCACCAGTTTGAAGTCTGGGTGCTCTTTTAGGAACTGCTCGATTACGCCCTCGTTTTCCTCCAAAGTGACGCTGCAAGTGGAATAAGCGAGAGTGCCGCCGGGTTTGACTTTGTCAGCACAGTTGGTAATCATCTGCAGCTGAATTTCACTCATGTTTTGGATGGATCTTGGGCTCAGCCGCCACTTTGCACTGGGCTGTTTGGCGAAGACGCCTGTGCTGGTGCATGGCGGGTCCAACACGACCAAGTCGGCTTCCCCAATCAAGGGCACCGACACGCGAACATCCGCCACCAACGGCTCAGCAATGGTTGCGCCCATCCGCTCCGTCTCCCTCTGCCAGGTACGCATGCGTTTGGCCGAGAAATCCATGGAGATGATGCTGCCTTGGTTGCTCATGAGTTGGGCTATGAAGGTGGTTTTGGCTCCCGGCGCCGCGCATACGTCGAAGATGGTGCTGTTGGGCTGTGGGTTGGAGGCTTGGGTGGCGAAGCAACTGGCTTTGTCCTGCACGTAGAACCAGCCGTCTTTGAGGCAAGGCGATGTGTTAAGCGGGGTTTTGAGGTCCAAAACCTTGTAAGTGCACTTTAGGGGCTCGACTTTTTCGAGTTTGACGCCCTCAGCTTCAAGTCTCTGCAGGATTTGGGCTTCGGACGCCTTGAGAGTGTTAAGGCGGATGTAGGTGGGCGGGGGGTTGAGGCTGCCCTTTAGAAAGGCGATTGCTTCCTCTTTGCCGAAGAGGTTAATGCAGTACTCCACAAACCATGTGGGATGGAAAGTTTCAAGGGCTATGCGCTCGGTTTCCGAGACCGCCTTCAAGATGGGCGAAAGCGGCTGTGTCAACAGGTACCCAAGGAAGACTTCGACTTCACGCATGACCTGCCAGCCCAGAATCGAGCGGCCCAAGCTGGCGATGGATTCCGCTTCCTTTAGGTTAATTTTACCCCAATTTTTGTGTACTCGAGTTTGGTAAACGTATAGTCGCAGAAAAGCTTGGATGCCCTGATTGTACTCGCCGATTTTTTTGGGCGCTACCACTGTGTTGATGAGTTTGTCGATTAGGTTTTTGCGCCGGGTAGTTTCAACGACTAAGCCGTAGGCGAGGCGGATGGCTTGAGGGTTTTTGATGCCCAATTGTGTAGTTGTTCGTACCAGTGCGGAGCGTTCGTTGAGTCGACGCATCTCCATCCAGCTTAAGGTTTCAATAGCGATTGTCCAAGCTTCACGTAGCAAAGATTTTCACAACACCAAACCAAATGCATCGCCCTAATTAAGCCATTCAACATGGGCTGCTGTTACTGCATGTTGCCAGCCACATATCTTTATCAATTTTCCAAATGTGCTAGGTTCAGTGTGTACTTTGGCAAGCTCCAACAATGGAGGTGAATTGTTTGTCGAAAAGGCGAAATGAAGACATGGACTGGAATAAGGGCAAGATGACGGTGCAGGAAGCGGGACGAAAAGGCGGAGCAAAAGGTGGTCCGCGTGTCCGTGAACTCATCGAAGAAGGCAAAGAACACGAAGAAGAATAGTGCATAGCAAAATGTGCGCACACAGCAGTTTATGTGTCTTTGCCCTTTTTTCTCGCTAATAGAGGTACATGTGAAGGTGAGTCAAATAGTTAAGCGCAGAAGCACGCCGCAAACCCGTGCTGGACAATACATGTGTCCGCAATGCGGCAAAGTTTTTGACACCAAAGTAGAAGTCGACAGCCACATACGGAAAAGCCATAAACCTAAAATTAAATCAGTGCATGACAACCTAAACGGCCTCTACACCGAATAAAAGAACCGTACCGTATTTGAGCAGTTTTTTGCTTTTTGAAGCTTCGTTTAATCCTTTGGTTTTTTGTCACTAAACATTTTAGTCTCTGTGCACCATACTGAGGCTAAGGTAAAGAAGGGATGGCTAGCACACTCGACAAATGGTTTAGTCAACCAACTAAACCCCCAGTGGTTACGGTAGAGGCTAAAGCGCAAGCACCCACAGCCCAAACACAAGAAGCGCCAGCCACCCCCGTGGTTAAACCCAAAAAACGCATACCCCAGCAATATCCTCCTATAGCCCCAACAAACCTGCCTCCCTCATACTTCGTCTCCGCCACCTACGATGGCAAACAAAAAAAGGCAGTCATCAAACTCTATGAGCCAGAGTCGGGGCAGATTTACTTCTGGTACGACAACACAGGGCACTTACCATATTGCCTTACAAGCATAGCCAAAGCGGAAATGGAGTTTTTTGAGCGAGTAAAAAGCCACCCGGGCTTTGACCATTTTGAATCAGAAAAAAAAGTTGACCCCCTTATCGATACAGAAGTCGATGTAACCAAAATCGTCTGCAAAGACCCCCTTGCCATCGGCGGCAGACCAGGCGGCACCATACGAGACATCATCCCTGAAGATTTCCCCAAAGTCTTCGGCACAAGAATCCAAGATGCAGGCGCTAAAATCTGGGAATCCAGAATCAAGTACTACCAGTCCTACATCTACGACCGCGGGCTTCTGCCAGGGATGGCTTACGAGGTCAAAAACGGCAATCTGGTACCGGTTGTGGTTGATTCAGCGGCTGAGAACCTAACAAAAATCCGCAGCCTCTTCAAGGACTGCACAGTGGAGGAGCAAGAGTACGCGGAGATGTGGGCTGAACTGCTTGAGTACCCTGCGCCCCAGTTCCGACGAGCCGCCATAGACATCGAAGTTTACTCGCCACTGGCTAATCGTGTGCCCGACGCAAGGGAAGGCGCCTGCCCAGTCATCGCCTGCTCAATCTATAGCAGTGACGGCGACAAAAAAGTGCTTGTGCTAAAACGTGAAGGCATGCAAAATGGCGACCCCGAGTTAACTAAGGATATTGAAGTTGAATTCTGCGAAACCGAAGAAGAGTTGCTTCGGAAAATCTTCGACGCCCTAAACGATTTCCCCTTCATTTTGACTTTTAACGGCGACGACTTTGACCTGCGCTACCTCGCCCACCGCGCCTACAACTTGGGCTTAACCAAAAAAGATGTGCCCATAGAAATCGGCAAACGCGTCTGCCTTCTCCGTAGCAGCATCCACATTGACCTCTACAAGTTTTTTTTCAACCGCTCTGTGCAGATTTACGCTTATGGCGGTAAATACAAAGACGTTAGCCTCGACGACGTCGGCTGCGCGTTGATTGGTACTCCGAAAATCCAGTTGGAGAAGGATTTTGGCGACTTAAACTACAGTGAACTCGCCGCTTACTGCTTCCGTGACAGTGAAATTACCTATAAACTCACCAGCTACGACAACGACTCCGCCATGAAGCTTATTTTGGTGCTTGCCAGAATCGCCAGCATGCCCATGGAAGACGTGAGCCGACAGGGCGTGAGCCGCTGGATACGCAATTTCATGCACCGTGAACACCGCAAGAAACACTACCTCATCCCCAATGCAGAAGACATCCTAACAAAAAAAGGCAAAACCAGCACAACCGCCGTCATCAAAGGCAAGAAATACAAAGGCGCCATCGTGGTGGAACCCAAGCCCGGCGTACATTTCAATGTGGCGGTTATGGACTTTCCCAGCCTGTACCCATCTATCATCAAGGTGTGGAATCTGGGGTACCAGTCTATCTGCTGCAACCACCCTGGCTGCAAAGGGCACTCCATTCCCGACACACAGCATTGGGTATGCACCGAAAAACGCGCTCTTGAAAGCCTTCTCATCGGTTCGCTACGGGACCTGCGTGTGCGCTGGTACAAGAGCCGAGCCAAAGACAAAACCCTGCCGTCTGAACTGCGCAGCTGGTATAGCATCACACAGGGCGCGCTCAAAGTCATCTTAAACGCCAGCTACGGCGTATTCGGCGCGGACAGCTTTGACCTCTATTGCCCACCAGTCGCTGAAGCCACCGCCGCCATCGGACGCTACAGCATCACCCAAATACTCAAACACGCCAACGAGGTAGGCGTCACGGTTCTCTACGGAGACACCGACAGCGTTTTCCTCAAAAACCCCACCAGAGCCCAAATAGACGACGTTATTCACTACACCGAGCATGAGTTGGGCATGGGCATCGACATGGAGAAAACCTACCGCTATGCCGTTTTCAGTTCAAGAAAAAAGAACTACCTCGGCGTCCTCGAAGACGGCACGGTAGACGTGAAGGGGTTGACGGGTAAGAAAAAGCACATTCCGCTCTTTATCAAGGACGCTTTTAACCAGATGAAGGGACGGTTAGCGCAGGTTAAGAACCCAGAGGACTTCGAGAAAGCCCGAAAAGACATCGGCAACATCGTCCGCGAACGCTACAACATCCTCAAACGTCGGGAATGGGCTGATATGAACGAGTTGGCGTTTCATGTGGTGTTAGGCGATGAATTAGCCAGCTACACCAAAACCACCCCTCAACATGTAAAGGCAGCGCGGATTCTGCAGAAAAGCGGCAAGGAACTAAGAGCAGGCGACCTAATCAGCTTCGTTAAAGTCAATCGAGGGTCTTCTGTAAGGGCGGGGGTTGAGGATAATTCAGGAGTTAAGCCCGTTGAACTTGCTTCCCGCAATGAAGTGGACGTCGAAAAATATGTTGCCTACTTGCAGTCCACGTTTGATCAGGTGCTGGATGCGTTGGGCTTGAATTTCGAGGAGATCATCGGGTTAACACGGCTTGAAAGCTTTTTGGGTGCATAACTACGCCATGTCCTACACGGACACCAATCGTATAGAGACCAATTGGCGTTTTGTTTTTTCTAGTGTTAGAAGAAGAGAATGCCGCCCTTACACAACAACTTCCTATGCGTTGTGTAGACGGTTGCGTTTTGATTTCTGCAACGGAGTTGGGTTGCTGGCTGGTTGAGGCGTTTTCCACAAGCAGAACAATAAATTCAGGTATTTTCGGAACGAGTTTTAGCCTTTTTTGATTATGTTTTGGAATCGGGTGTTACTGATTGGATGGTGACTGATTATCTTGCCGTCGTTTATTATGCAGAAGGTGCCAAAAGCACAGGGCGACTGCTGAGCCGTCTCAGCGTCTTTCAAATCAACAAGGTCAACTGCAAGTCCCATTTCTTTGGCGGTTTCCATGATTGCGTCAACGTTTTTGACTGAGTAGGGGCATTGGGGGGAGCGGATGATGGTTAACCCTTCTTTGTAACCTTTGAGGGGTGGGATGGTGAATTTTGGGTTGGCGGCGTCTGGTTTGAATTTGAGGGCTAAGAGTTCAAAGTCGGGTTTAGCCGAGTCGACAACGACAAAGCCTTTTTTGAGGAAGATATCCTTCTTAGCCATGAACGGCCCTTTCCTTGTGACTACTGCTACACCCTGCATACCCGCGTCTTTAGCCTCTTTTATACATACGTCAAGCATGGCTGAGGCGTGTCCTTTGCCTTTGAATTGGCTTTTGAAGCCTACGAATATGCAGTGAATGAACATGTAGTCGTCGGCGTGTACTGGGCGGTGTGCGTACTTGCCGGGGATGTATTCGAGCATGCCTTGGTAGCCGCCGGACTTGGAAATAAGCGCCTTGATGCGAAGTCCTTTTAGGTAGTACTCTTTGAACCACTCGATTTTTCTCCTCAGCTCCAAATGCTTCCCTACGTCCTTGTATCCGCACACACCGTAGTCAGCAATGTTTGCTGGAGTTAGGTCAATTATGGTTGTATCGTTGTCCTTAACCAAAACTGATTCCTTCATTGGAATTAGGCGCAACCAGCGTGTTTAAGCTTTTAGATTCAGCTATGCTTCTACGAGTACAGTTGAATAAGTAAACCCAGCAAAGTGAACAAAGCTACTATGCAGGAGATGATTATTACGACGCGGCGTTCAGTTAGGGGTCGGTGATAAACTATTGTGGTGACTAGACTCTTGCGGCTTTCAGAACAAAGTTTCTTTCCGTCGAATTTGACTGCAGCTCTTTTACGTACAAAGAACACCGACAGCAAGATGATTGCGGAATTAAAAATGAAAGGTAACATCGAAACCAGCAAATTCACCTTCATATCAGAGATAACAGCAAAGGAGGCTATGGTCATGCCGATGGCAAACGACCCCGTGTTTCCCACAAAGATTTTGCCCGAAAAGTTCAAGGCGGCAAGCACCAGCCAGAACAGCAGGGGCCCCAGCATCAGCAGCCAATTCGGCGAGAAAACCATTAAACCGGCGATAACTATGGCGGGGCAAACTGATTCCAACCCGTTTAATCCACCAAGTTGGTTTACCGTGTTAGTTACAATCATAACAATTAATGGAATTATAATATAGAAGTAGGCTATACCGAAGTCAATAACTCCTACAAAAGGCAGCATTATTGAAGTTCTTGCACCTGCAACCTGCGCGTAATAGATTAAGGGTAACGCAGCGATTAGGGGCATGAAAGCTTTGTAGCGCCATTTCAAATCTATCCAGTCATCCATCATACCCATGAAGCCGCCGAAGAGAATACAGGCAGCAAGAGTAAATGCTGCTGAAACAGGCATCGGGTTGGAGCTTTCTTGAAGAAAATAAACTAAGAAAAGGTAGACAGTGGTAAATAGGACGTAAAAAACGCCTAAACCCCATGGAACTAAGGGCCGACCAACCTTGTGTTGGTCAGGGACCTTCGGGAACACCTTTTTACGCTTCCTTTTATGGCGATGTTATTCCATTGTCTGCGTTGTATGCTGCCCAGTCGATGGAGTAAATTGCGACGATAGGTACCAGTCCACTGTACTCTATTGGGGATATGTCGAGGCCTGCAAAGTATGCCATGCGGAAGTATGTTGGCACGGTAGCTTGTTCTGAAGGCTGAACTGTATATGAGCCTGCTTGTGATACGACGGTGGAGTAGGTTACCAGTGCGAAGTTCATGAGTTCTTCTACGGTGCAGTTTAAGCCTCTTTCGTTCCATTGCCACTGGCCGGTCTCGGAATTGCTTGAGCCGAAGGAAGTTTCATTGGACCACATTTCGTCTGCGCTTATGAACCCGTCTTTGACGAACCTATCACGTGCCTCACCTGAAATCCTCGCCATCCAAACCCATTTGCCCTCGTCGCCGTATCCAGAGGGGAACGCGGTGAAGGTGTTGGCTGCGGTGGTCGACTGTGACATTCCAAGGACAGTGAAGACGGCGATGTATTTAACGCGGTCCTGTCCATAGGTGGAGAGCATAGCTAAGGTTTGGTTCTCTGTGCCCATGAATGCGAAACCCAAGTTTTCTATTTGGGTACCGTTAACGGTAGTGTTGTCTGCGATACTGGTGACGTTTCCTATGTCACTTAACCAGTTGCCGTAGTCCCACCACATCGCCACTACATCGGTTGATTGAGCATTATCATTTAGCCAGCCCAGGGCATCAGTCCATGCCGTGACTGGCTCGCTTAAGCTGTTTCCGCCCAGTGGGAGGCTTGCGGCGCTGATTGCTGTTGGAGTATACGCTTGCGAGATAACTCTTGGTGTACCGCCTGTTTGAGGCGAAAACGCCAAGTTGGAAACCAGCAGTATGAAGATGACCAGGATTGCGATTCCGCTGAATTCTTTGCTGACCCTAGGCAGTTTACGTTTTGACTTCGCCAGTGTCTTTGTAGAGTCTCTTAGGAGGTTAAAGAAGGGTTTTGTTGTGCTGATTATGCCTATGGCTGCGATGATTGCGAATGCAGGAGCAAAGATGACTAGCAACCGAACCATTGAAGTGGCGAAGTACAATGAGGTTGCGCCGAAGAGTAGCAGGAAAATGTTTCGGTTAGTTGGCTTTCTAATGGTGAAGTAGAGGCCTATGAGGAAGAATAGGACGCTGATGCCTAATTCGAGGTAGATGTTGCCCCAGGCAGATATTCTCTGTTCAGCCACTGAGTCAATCAGGGGCGAAGACGCCCTTATGAAGGGGTCTAAGACAGTGATGAATTTGCCTGTCAAGCTTTCCAGTCGACCAGTTAATGCTAAGACTCCAAAGCCGCCTGCCGCTGCAGCTAAGGCACCTATGCCTATTGTGAGTTTAGTTTTTGCTGAAATATTGTTTCTTAGTAGCTCCGCCACTATTAACACCAGAAGAACAGCGGCGACTGGGAGAATTGCGCCCGACGTGATGTAGTTGAGGGATATGTAGGGCACCTGCATACCTATGAAGAGGGCTAACCCAAAGGTTATGCTGTAGCTAATGAGCATTCGGGGGTTGTATCTTTTGAGCAGAACCAAGACAAATACGAAGAGTGCGGCTAAGTCGATAACGTAGTATGCTGCACCCCAGCCCGCTATGAAATATGCTAAGGATAAGCCAGCGCCAACTGCGTAGATTATAGATGCTCGAAGTGACCGGTTGCCATCTAATGTACGCATGAATAGAAAGATGAACAAGACTAAGCCTAGGATACCGGGGATTTCTGTGTCAAAAAATCCTAGCGAGCTTCTCTGCACAAAAGAAGGTGCTAAAGCAAGGAATAAAGCTGCGAATAAGCCGACTGCTTTTCCTCCCATGTCTTTGCCTACAAAGTAGAGGATTAAACATGAGAACGCAGCAATAACTGCTGGAAGAACCGCGCAGAAAGTCATCAAGTCTGGGCGGAAGCCGAAGACTGAGATAAACTGGTAGATTGCTGCTGCCGTCATAGGCAGAGCTGGAAGTGAAGTGGCCATGTCTAATCCGTTGGGGAACCACTTCATCGTGTTAATCCAGTGCTCTGGATAGTAGGGTGAAACTAACCCGTTGTTTATCATGTGCTGGGTGATGCTGAACTGGTAGTAGGGGTCAAACTCGTTGAGATAGGAGGTGCCTGACGCAAGGTTTTCCCAGCGTAGGGGCATTATGCGAACGGTGAAAGCGATAAAGAGGATTAGAACTAAGGCTGAGATGGCAAGGATAGCGCCGTGGTTTACGTTTAGTCCGAACCTGTCGAATCCTGAGAAGCTCTTGCCGAATTTCTCCTTGATTGTTTCCCCCAACTTAAGCCATCTCTCTTTCCAATGTATTTTCAGATTGTACTATTTTACACATTGGGGATTTATTTATGGCTTTCCAAAACTTAACGATGGTATCTCTAATGACCAATAGAGTTTAGATAGATGTTCTTTGCCCAGCAACTATGGGCTTTAACCTTGCTTACAAGAGATTTTTCTTCATTTCCCCCCAAACTTGCCCATACACAGCCCCGAAATTATCGCGAAAACAACAAGGCACACACTATTCTGCATCTGTTGGTTCAACCCCTGTTTTGGACAGACACTGCAATACCAAAACCCGTTTTTCCCACAATTCAACGTTTGTTTACGGGTTTAACTTCCACTTCAATGGGCAATAGTGACAGTTTTCTACTGCATTTTGGGCATTTTCCGCCGTGCTGCTGGATAATTTCATCTGGAGGTCTAAGCTCCGATCCTTCATATAAAACAAAGTTACAACCGTGACAAATTACTCGTTGCGGCACCCATATATCCCCCGATATTTACATGGACATGGGCTATTTATTGGTTGCTAAAAACCACAAGTTAACACCTCTGCAAAGCTCCTGTAAAGCTTTTAATGAACAAAGGCTGCAGATGATGTAGGTTTAGAACTAATTGGAAAAGTACACGTTAATCATAACCGAGAAACCCGACGCAGCCAACCGCATAGCCACGGCTTTAGACCAAGAGGGTAAACCTCAGAAGTTAAGCAGAAGCGGTGTT
This sequence comes from Bathyarchaeia archaeon, assembly GCA_050108095.1. Lineage (GTDB taxonomy): Archaea > Thermoproteota > Bathyarchaeia > Bathyarchaeales > Bathycorpusculaceae > Bathycorpusculum. The sequence continues at coordinate 7,759 of JBNIDO010000039.1, read as the reverse complement.
CCCTACTATCAGGCGCATAGAAACGGCTGCATAACGGTTGTTCCAGCTATTGGACACCTCTACACAATCACCGGTAAACGCGGGGTTAATCGGGGTTACCCTGTTTTTGAGTATCAATGGGTACCACGCTATGTAGCTGAACGGGGAGCCAGTCGGGTCCGCAGTTGGCTAAAAGTTATCTCCGAATTGGCAAGCGATGCTGAAGCGTTTGTGGATGGCTGCGACTACGACATTGAGGGCAGCATCATAGGCTACACCATCCTCAAATACGCCTGTCAAGAAAAACAAACTGTTGCTAAACGGATGAAGTACTCCACCCTCACCACCGAGGAAATCCAAGAATCCTACTCTCAACTGCTGCCGAAACTAGATTTTGCACTTGTTGAAGCGGGGTTAACCCGCCATGAAGTCGACTGGCTCTACGGCATAAACCTCTCCAGAGCCCTCACCCAAGCAGCAAAAGAGTGCAGTGGACAATATGCTACGCTTAGCACGGGCAGAGTGCAGGGTCCAACCCTTAAGTTTTTGGAGGACCGCGAAAGAGAAATCCAAACCTTCGTGCCTACACCGTATTGGAGTTTAACCGCGAAAATATGCATAGGCAAAAGAGACTTTGATGTTGGTTACGAGAAGACGCTTGAAACTCTAGCTGAGGCGTCAGCGTTGCGTGAAGCCTGCAAGACCAAAACAGGCAAAATCGACGCTGTGGAAGCCAGCGAGTTCTCGGTGTCGCCGCCAGTGCCCTTTGATTTGGGTGCATTGCAAAGTGAAGCATACAAACTCTTCCATTACACACCCATGCGCACCTCCAACATACTCCAGCACCTCTACCTTGCCGCGTTGATTTCTTATCCGAGGACAAGCAGCCAAAAACTGCCGCCCTCAATCGGCTACAAAAACATCCTAAAAAAACTCGGCAAAGCCTCCGCCTACGCTAAATACGCGGCTGAACTACTAGCCAAACCCCATTTGAAGCCCAACGAAGGCAAAAAAATCGATCCAGCCCACCCCGCCATCTACCCCACAGGCAACTTGCCCCAAAAAACCCTCGGTGCGGCAGAGAAGAACCTCTTTGACTTGGTTGTTAAACGCTTTTTTGCTGTTTTCGGTGAACCGGCAATACGCCAAAGCGTCAACGTTGTAGTCAGTCTGAACGATTATCCCTTCAGGTTTAGCTTGGCGAGGACGTTGATGGAGGGATGGTTTAGGCTTTACCGCCCCTACGTGCAGGTAAAAGACGATGTTTTGCCGCCTCTCATTGAAGGAGCACCAGTCACTGTTAAGCGTGTCACTTTGAAGGAGCATTTTACTCAGCCTCCCCCCAGATACAACCCCCGCAGTCTGCTTATGAAAATGGAGAAAGAGGAAATCGGAACTAAAGCCACCCGAGCCTCAACCATTCAAACCCTCCAAGAACGCAAATACATCGTGGGAACAGACAAATTAGTTGTCAGCGACCTAGGTTGCGAAGTTACAGAAGTGCTTGAACGGTACTGTCCAGGGGTGGTTTCTTCGGATATGACGCGGACGCTGGAGGAGAAAATGGAGGCTATTCAGCAGGGCAAAGAAACAAAACAGGGCACCCTTCAAAACGCGTTAGAAACCCTAAAACTGGTTACTCAAGAACTCAAAGATAATGAAGGCGCGATTGGGGCTCAGCTGAGTTTGGCTCTTAGGGAGGCGCGGTTGAGGGAGCGTTCGGTTGGGGTTTGCCCAAAATGTGGCAGCGGACAACTGGTTATTTTGCGCTCAAAAAAGTCTGGGAAACGGTTCGTTGGCTGTACAAACTATTTCGACGGCAAATGCGCTACGGCTTATCCGTTGCCTCAAACTGGCATAATTAAGCCTCTGGGTTTGGTCTGCAAAACCTGCGGAGCACCACTCATAGCATTGTACTCTAAAGGTCGATTGCCTTGGCGGCTTTGCCTAAACCCCGCTTGCCCCTCGAAAGGAGAGAAGAAGCCATGAAATGCAAAATCTGCAGTCGTGAAGCCCAAAAGGATTGTTACTGTATACTTCACTATAGAGCTTACCAAAATATAGTGGATAAATATAAAGTCTGGCAGAAAGCATCAGAGTTCACTTGGAACCAATATTTAGCCGCGGTTCAGAAAAATTCATTAACTGGAGAATGGGCTAAAGAAGTAGTAAACCACATAATAGAGGAAGAGCAGAGATGTCAGGCAAAATAAAGAAAACCTCAGAAGACATGTCATTTTCGCTTAGCAGATGGTTCCGTAAATTATCCACAAACGCACCTTCAACTTCCATATTAAGTGTGGTGCTTATCTCATACGCGATTTTCCTCTTCGGCGGAGGCTTATTCACCCTCATTAACCAGCCTCCTGCGTCAGCCTTCTTTAACAACAGATTCTACTTCCTCTATCCCGAATTAAGCAACCAATTCGTGGCTGACACCATCATTTCAGTATTCCTCTACGCGTTAGGTTTCGTGGGTTTGTTAGCTATCTATCAAGGCGCCAAGAGCGCGAATAAACCCCGGCAAGCATATATGCTGTTAATAGTGGGCGTAACATTCGTGCTGCTGTCCTACATATTCCTCGAGGGGTCAATCCTATTCAAGATTAATCCCAGTTAGTCAAGCGTTTTTTTATCCGCTAAAAACCCTTTTTCGCCATCAAAAATCATTTTGCCTCGTCTATCGTGATTTTTGCGTTACCAAGGATGTCTTTTCAGCTTCAACTTGTACGCTAAGTAATTAGTGAACAAATGAATCGGCGGCGTAATCAGCAACGCTATAAGCGCCACTTGCCAAGTTAAGCCCAGCAAACCCGTCAAAGCCAACGGAATCGAAAACACAACCGCGCCGACCACAAAGTCAATCTGGTCCACAACCGGCAGCAATCCGCCGGGGGCAATGTCTAGTCTGCGCTTGATGAAAGCACCAGTTAAGTCACCTAATAACGCGCCAAGCGGAATCAACACGCTGAACACCACGGGGTACTTGTCAAAGCCGAAAACAAAGCCTTCCACTATACCCACCAAGAAGCCGACCCCCCAACCGAAGAAGAAACCGCGAAAAGTTTTGTTGTTGCCAAAGATGCGTTTGCCGTCGATGAAGTTTCGGCCGAAATCCATTTTGGTTCCGCCTCCAGCCAAGACGGGGGTGCCGTTGGCGCAGTAGGCGGGGAAAATGAATTTTAGGGCTTCAACTATGAGTAGCACTACATCCATTGAGGTTTCAACCGTATTTGGGGAATTGTGTATCTTTTATTCCATTTTCCCCTATTTGTATGTAGCATACGTTTTGCACCGTTAACGTGGGTGCTTTTTCGATTGTAACCTTTATTGTTTGGGGTAACTCGGTGGGTTTGAGGGCGATGATGTTTTCAGCCCAGAACTTGAGCACCCGCGTCGCCACTGGCCGTACGCCTGCATTTTCTTCGCTGAGGATACTGCGTACTTGGCTGGTCAGGAGTAGCGGGATTTTTTTGGTTTTCACCGTCTGCGCCAAAAGGGCTAGTTGTCGGTTTAATTCTCGGTTCACACTAAACGCCTTGGGGGATTCAGCTGCTTTGGCGCTGTAGAGGGAGGTGAAAGTGTCGATTACGATTAAGCCAACATTTATTGTGTAATCTTGAATTTGGTCGATTAGGGCTGTTTGCTCCCTAAAATCCCGGGGTTTCACCAGTACAATTTGCTCTGCCACAGAGTCAAAGCGGTTGCCGCAGATTTGAGCGAGTCGCTGGGCTGAAAAAGTGTTATCGCAGTCAACGTAGAGGATTTTGCGGTCTTGGAGTGCACAGTTGGCGGCGCATTGTATGGCTAGGGTGGATTTTCCTGTTTCGGGTTCGCCGTAGATTAGGGTGATGGTTTGGGGATTGATGCCTCCGCCTAAAGCTGTGTCGATGCATTTGGTGCCCGTGGAGATTTCTGGCATGTTTTCACTCAAGGATTATTAACTTGATGATAATATTGTGTTTTGCACTTAAACGTTAAGGATTGATCTATTGAAAGAAAAAGTTGCAGTTGCAACAGTGCGGGGAAAAGCCTACTTTCTCATAGTCAACATGCTCAGAGAATGCGGCATTCCCTTTGTCAGTGTAGTTCCCGGCGAACCCGTTTCATCCAAGGTTAAGCTTGCTATCACTACCCCAGATGAAAAATTGAAAGTGGCGTTTGAGAGGGTTTTGGTGTTTAATGGGCAGGAATCGGAGTTAGAGGGTTTAGCGGGCGAAGTTAAAAAGCAACTGCTAGGCAAGGAAGCCTATGAAAAAGTCGTCATCGGCATCGATCCCGGAGCAGCCACTGGGTTGGCAGTTATTGCCGACGGCAAAATCATCGAAGAAAGCAACTGCTACAGCAGCCACGAATTAATCACCAGCATCCAAAAATTCCTAAAAAGCATCAACTTCCAAATAACAGCGGTAACCGTGAAAATCGGCAACGGCACCCCAGTTTACCGCGAATTGCTCGAATACTTAGACTACGCGTTGCCGCCGCAGGTGGTTTTGGAAGTTGTCGGGGAAGCTGGAACCAGCCACCCCCTAAGAGAAAACCGACATAGCCGCAAAATTAGGCATATTTCTTCAGCTATACATATAGCTGGGCGAATAGGAAATTGTGTGCATAGGAGAAAAGCGATTGCGGCAAACAGTCCAACCCAATAAGACCTTGCTAGTGGATGGCCCAGCTTCTGTTGAAGTGGTTTCTGGAAAAGTAGAAGTGTTCGCTAACCCCCTAAAAGAAACCCAGCGGATTTTGGTTCGAGAGGGCAAACGGCTGCCGTTCTACGCCTCTGAGTCGTCGGTGCTTGAGGTTTTGTTGGGCGCTAACGCAGCGGTTAAGGAGGTTGAGGGCAGCACGGTTCCTGAGTCTTGGAGTAAGCCTGTCCAGACAGTGTTGGGTTTGACCAAGCGCCCCGTGGTCATTATTGTTTTGGGTGCGGCGGATTCAGGTAAAAGCAGCTTCTGCACCTATCTGGTTAACAAGCTGGTTGAAGCCAACGGCAAGGTTGCCATTTTGGATGGGGATTTGGGGCAATCTGACATTGGACCATCTGGAAGCGTCGGCTACGCAGTTGCTACAAGGCCGATAACTGAGCTCTATAACATGAGGTTGCAGAACGGGTACTTTGTCGGTGTGACTTCGCCGGTGACAGCTATGGACCAAGCTGCAAGGGGCTTGCATAGTATGAAACATGAAGCCCAAGAACGGCAAGTTGATTTTATCTTGATCAACACCGATGGCTTTGTCAGCGGAGACCTCGCCATAAGCTACAAGCTTACACTAATAAAAGACCTAAAACCCGATGTAGTCGTCGGCGTACAAGCCCAAACTGAACTTGAAACGTTGATGTCTTATCTGGGTGGAGGCGGCGTAATGACCGTTGAATCCTCAAACGCTTTGAACCCGCGTAGCGAAGAAAAACGCCGAATCCTCCGAGAAATGACCTACACCAAATACCTCCACAGGTCAAAACTCCAATGTTACCCACTGAGCCAAATCACCGTTGAACCTCGCAATGGAGTGCCCAAAAAACAGGACCCTGACAAAGGCGTCCTCGTCGGCTTGTACGGCAGGGGCACCAAGTTCTTGGGCATCGGTGTACTGCGGGCAATCAACTCTGAAAGAAAAACGTTGAAGGTTGAGACTTCGGTTTCAGCTAAACCTCTGCGGGTTGTTATCGGTAAGGTGCTTTTGAACCGCAAGCTTCAGGAAGTTCAGGACTGATTGGTAAAAAAGTTGCAGACTGCGTCAGCTAAGACGCTGGGTTTATTTTCGAAGGCTTTCATTCCGCTTGTTATCCAAGTGGGCAGGAAGCCTTTGCAGTAGGCGGTTCCGAAACGGTAGTCCAAGAAGATTATGGCGCCTTTGTCGTCGAGGGTGCGTATGGGTCTGCCTGCTGCCTGTGACGCCTTCTTCATAGCGGGCAAAACATAACCGTATTCGCGACCGCGTCCCGGGAAACATTTTTCGTAGTATTCGATTTGCGCTTGGACTCTGGGCGTGGGCTCAGCGTAGGGGACACCGACCACGACAACGGAGTTCATTTGGTTGCCCGGGAAATCCACCCCCTCCGAAGTCCGCCCGCCCTGCACACCCAAAAACACTGCGCCGCCCCTGTCGCCGCACGCCTTGAAATCCTGCACTATCTTCTCGTTAGCTTTGGAGGTCATGCCGCTTTTCTCGTAGTAGAGCGGTTTTAGCAGTTTCTCTTCGAGTCCTTCTGCGAGAAGGGCGTTTAGGACTTGGAAGCTCGCAGCGAAGATGCCAGTATTGGTTGGAGTGCTATTGACAACTTCGTTTATACGGTCAACCATGGTCTGGTACATCTGGGGAGTACGCTTCTCCATCGACGTGGTTACGCCTAAGACGACGGCTGAGAAAACGTGTTCTCTGGGAAACGGCGAAGGCGCCAAAAACTGCACAGTGCTCGGGGGAAGCTTGGTTATGCGGGCGTAGGCTTCCAGCGGCTGCAGAGTGCCAGACATGATGACGTTGGCGTATGTAGCGCTGAAGACGGGTTCAGTGATTTTAGAGGGGTCAAGTGCGACGATTTCTAGTTTGCCTGTTTTGTTGTTTTCTTTGCTGAAGTATTTGCTTGCGACGTTAATGTAGGAGTCGTCGTCTACTGTGTCAATCCATTTCTGGAGGTACTCTCCTACGGCGTTGACGTAGCTGCGGGGGTTTTTGCCCTCGGAAAGCATGGCTTTTTTGATGGCGACGCCTGCCTCGTGGATGTGTGCGAAGAATTCTCGGGGCTTGGTGATGTTGCCTTGTTTCTCGATGATTTCGGTGATGCGGCTGGGGGGGATGATTTCTTCTTTGCGGATTTGGTCGGTTAACTTGTCTAGTTCAGTGCGGAAGAAGTGGGTGAACCCTTCGATGTCGCGGTACCCGTACTTGTTGGCTTCCATCTCCGCCTGCTTGAGCACAAAGAGCGTCAGTTGGCTGCTGGAGATGTCGATAGCGGTTTCCGGGAGGTTGTGGGCTTCGTCTACGATCAGAATGATCTTTGACAACTCAGTTTCCAAGTTTTTGAGAAACATGGTGCGTATGACGGGGTCGAAAACGTAGAGGTAGCTCAACGCGATGACCCGTGCGTCGGAGATGGCGCCTTTGACCAACTCGTAGGCGCAGAGTTCTTTTTTCTTGCAGGCGCGTAGGATTTCGGAGCCCATGTAGGGGCGTCTGGCGACTTCCTGCTGCATCGACAGGTACTCGTAGGTTCGGTTGTCAACATTGACGTAGTAGGGACAGCGGCCTTTGGCTTTGAGAAGTTCGCAGACTTCCATGAGTGATTTGGAGTCAAATGCGCCTTTGGAGGCAAAAACGTTGAGGCACATTTCGTTGCGCCCCCGGATGGAGACGCCTGTGATTGGGCGTCGCTTGTAGACCGCGCGGAGTTCTTCTATGACGCGGTCGTGTTGGCGGTGGGTTCGGGCGACATAGAGGATTTTGAGGTTCTTCTTCATCGTCACAGGCAGCACAGCTGAGAGGGAAGAGATGGTTTTTCCTAAGCCGTTGGCACCTTCTATTAGGACACTTTTGCGGTCGTTGACGGCTTGGTTAACTGTGGTTATGAAACTGTCTTGGTTGGGTCGGGGACTACCGTAGGGGAAGTATTCGAGGACTTCAGCAGGCAACTTCAGCCCAGCCGAGTTTGCTGTTGTGTTGACGCTCATTCTGAGACCCCCTTAGATGGGCAGAGGCTGTTCACTGGGCAACTATGGCAGAGGGGATTGTGGGCTCTGCAATACTTGCGTCCCAAAGCAATCAACAACAAATGCACCGC
>JBNIDO010000038.1:0-24845 GCA_050108095.1 Bathyarchaeia archaeon | reverse complement strand
GGAAGAAGCGCCAGTAATCCACGGGGAACATTTCGAGGGCTTCGTCTATCCAGATGCCCACCTTCTGGCTCTTAGAGGCTTTTTGCCCGCGGAACTGCAAGAACTCGGTGGCAGACACGTTGTAGGGTAGGTTGTAGCCTTGCCCCGACGCCAGCAGCAAGGCGGGGAGAATGATAGTGTGGAAGGGGATGTTGTCTTTACCGACGAAGTAGAGGGTTTTGGCGTTTTTGTCGAACCAGAATTCCCGCCACTTTTCTGGTTGCCCCAGATGCCTGCACACCTCAATCGTCGCCGAAACATAACCCAAAACCGCCTCCACCCAAACATAGATGGTTTTGCCCTCTGCGCCTTTGAACGGTGCAGGGATGCCCCATTCGACGTCGCGGGTGACTGCTCGGGGTTTTAAACCCTCTTTTATCCAGTTGAGGCTGAAATTTTTGGCGTTTTGGGGCAGCTGGCAGTTGTTTTCTATATACTTGATTAGGGGTTGTTCGAGTTTGGTGAGGTCGATGAACCAGTGTCGCGTTGTTTTCACGACGGGCTTGCTGTTGCAGATTATGCAGTAAGGTTCAACCAGCAATGTGGGTTCGAGGAGTTTGCCGCAGCTGTCACATTGGTCACCCCGCGCTTTTTCGCAGCCACAGTAGGGGCATTTGCCCTCGACGAAACGGTCGGGGAGGAAACGCTGATCGTGCTCGCAGTAGAGCATCTGAGTGTCTTTAGAGAATATGTAGCCGTTTGCCTCGATTTCAAGCAAGGTTTTTTGGACGAATTCCTTGTGCACCGAGCTCTCTGTGCTTGTGTAATTGTCAAAGGAGGCATCCCATTGGCGGAAGAGTTCGGAGACTCGGGCGTGGTTGCGCTCGGTCAGCGCCTTGGGGGTTATGCCTTGTTTTAGGGCGGCTACTTCCATGGGTGTGCCGTGTGTGTCGCTGCCGCTTACCATCAACGTGTCGGCGCCTTTGAGGCGGTAATAGCGGGCTGTTACATCGGCGGATAAGACGGAGCCGACGAGGTTGCCTAGGTGGGGGATGGCGTTGATGTAGGGCCAAGCGGAAGTGACAAGAACTTTTTCGGGCAAAGTTATCATCAACAGAACGTTAAGTAAAGACTTTATAAGAATTGCTATGGCAGAAATTCAGGTTTTGATTAGGGAAAGAAAAGTCTTGAAGGAGAATGCAAAAACCTCCAAGCAAAAAACACTATGCCCTTGGTTGTTTAAACAAATTGGTGCATTACTTTTGATACACACTATCGAGACTTGCCTTCTGCATTATTTTCCTAGTAACTAATCAATATGCTCTCAAACAGACTTGAGGTGTCAATTACCCTCAAATCTTTGCTTCTCAAAATCCCCTCAAGACGGTTTTTTGTTCAAAATCCAGTCTGCTCTTGATAATAACTCTTGTGTCTCGTCTGATAGGGTGTAGGTTTATGTGTGTGGTGTTGGCTAAAGTTCAGGGTATGATGTGGTTATCTCGTTTAGCAGAGTGATGGCGTCGTTGCGAAGCTTTTGAAGCCGCTTTTTCTCATTTTGTAGCGTCGGGAATATAAGACTTTAGAAATAGCTTGCTGTTGATTGGGTACATTTGAGTGTTGAATTTTATTCAGGTTTTGGGTTGTAGAGTAGTGTGGTTGGCTTTTTTGTGAAGAGGGCTTTGCATCTTATGCGAATTGGAATTGACTAAATCGTTAAGCGGGTTTCTCAAGAAGTGCTATATTGGCACCTGTAGTAAGAAAAGAGACATGAAACGGCGACTTAGTCAGAAAATGCGGCTAATTGTCCTACCGCCACTTTTGATCATTTCGCTTACCGGTTGGCAATTACTAAACCACCCGACAACACCCAAAGAGGATACTTCAAAAAAACAGCCCTCTTCGTCAGATGTCAGAGGCTCAAAGACTATAGAGCTTTGGGGTGAGTCTGTTCCTACTCAAACACTCAATCCAACGCAATAAGGAGAAAAAACCGAATAATGCATAAACATGCAAAAATCTGGTTTTTCATGAATCAAGTGAATCACAGGCACTCCTCACCCCAGTAACCGACTCAGCATCAAGCTTAAAATGTTTTTTCCCGAATTTAGCGTCCAAGTTCATCCACTATGCCAAAATGCCAGAAAAAAGTGAATGCAGATTACGCTTTTTTTGTGGGGTAGCTCCTCCAGAGCCAAAGAAAGGTGCGTATGCTCAACTATGGCAAAAAGCCCTGAATGTTTTGGTCTTTTGGTGGCAAGGCTTAAATTTCGAAGCAATAATACCCCGTATTCGAGGAGAAAAGCGTGCCGTACTGTCGAAGATGCGGAGCCAAACTTGAAGAGGACTGGCGTTTCTGCCAAAAATGCGGAACCCAAGTAATCACCAACTATTACACTCCACCCCCCGCCCAACCTGCCCCCGCTGCTCCGCCGAGAACGATGCGCAGAGACCCCATCTTGTGGACCGGCGTGGCTCTAGCCGCAATCTTGATTTCTGCTGCGGTCATCGCCATCATCTTGGCTGCACCGATAGGGACCTGGAGTTTAGCTGCACCTTACGGGGACTCCAGCCCAAACGTGCGCACTCTAAACCTGAACTTCCAAGCAGACAATGCCAAAGTAAACATCTTAACAGAGAAAAACGGCGACGACAACATCTTGGTTTATGTGTCCGGGAACGGTTCGAGAGGCTTAACCAGTAATTCAGGAGCGCCGCTAAACGTTACATTTGTAAACCAGACTGTGGGCGACGTTTTAACCGTGGATATGGAGGTTATGGTTGAGGAGCCTTTGCCCTTAGCAAACGTTGTCTGCGACATATATGTGGACCCCAACCTAACACTTAACCTAAATGTCGCCACAACCGCTGGTCAAATCACTTTTAACGCCGATCAACCCACAACCATAGAAACCCTCAGCTTGCAAGCCACCAATGGCCAAGTGGAAGCAAAACTCCACAGCGACACCACAGTCGCAGGCACCATCACCTTGAAAACCACTACAGGCGCAGTCTATTATTCGATGAGTGAAACCGAAGTGGTCGGCAACTGCACGCTTGACCTGCAATCAACCACCGGAGCAGTTAACATTGTTATTTCTGAGACAAAAACTTTGCAGGGCAACATGCATGTGGGGACTGACACGAACACCGGAGCCATAAACGTCAACTTAACCGTGGACGGCGGAGTAGGCGCAAAAATCACCTCTCAAGTCAACGGTTTCGGCAACATACACGCTGACATCACACACTTCAAGGGCGACAAGTCACCCCTGCAATCAGACAATTACCCCGCCGCAAGCAACATAGAAATAACCAACCGCGTCAACGGGTTCGGCGACATAAACATCGATGCTGTATACCAGACTCAGCTTGCATCAAGTTAGCCCTAAACCTTTTAAGCCCACTCCTACACCAGATATAGCAAGGTGAACATGTTGGCACAAAGAAAAGTAACCCGGCAAGAACTAGAAGAAAACAACGGGCAAAACGGCAAACCAGCATACATACTCTACAAGGGCAAAGTCTACGATGTAACGGACAGCAGTTTCTGGATGGAGGGCGAACATATGGGCATGCACAGCGCTGGCAAAGACCTCACCGAAGACCTCGGCATGGCACCGCATAAAGAAGATAACCTCAGCCGCGTAAAATACGTTGGCGACTTAGAATAGGCATTGCAACACGGAGTCAATCTGCGCTAAATCAGCTAACACATTTTTTAGTTCTACATCGGATAAGGTAGCGCGGTTCTTGTGTATTTCAGCAACCGTTTTGGATAAGCTGTCAAAGGCACCTTTCACGTCTAAATCGTTATTCATGTGTGCTTCAAACTCGCCCTTTAACCTGCCAACGTATGAGTCACCCTGACACTTCTCAGGTCCACTTATACCCTGAAGGTCCGCAATCATGTGCCTCAACGAATCCAACTGCTCACTTGCTTCCCTTAGTTTCTTGAGGGTGAAATTGAGCGTTTCTCGGTAGGGACCATAAATGAGGAAAAACCGCAGTTGAGTCCCGCTAAACCCCTTAGATGTAACATCGCTTGTGTAATACACGTTGCCTTTGCTCTTGGACATTTTTTCGCCATCAACAAAGAGATGCCCCCCATGCAGCCAACAACGCGAGAATTGTTCACCGGAAACGGACTCGGCGATTGCAAGAGTGTAGTCATGGTGCCGCACGAGGTTATCGATGCCGCCGCAAGCCACATCAATGCTGTAGCCCAAAGTTTTTGTTGCGATTGCGGCGTCTTGGATGTTCCACGCTGGGCGACCACTACCGATCGCCGTGTCATAGCACACATCTTCTAAGCCGCAACCATGCCAGAGGATGAAGTCCCCCATGTTCCATGGCGTGCCCGGGTAGGTGTCCTTATGGTAACGTCGGTGCCGCTTGGGCCACTTACTCATGTCAAGGTGCACGAGTTTTCCGAAGCCCCGAAATTTCCAAGGGTCAAAATAGGCGTTTTTGACGCCACGATAAGTGTACCAGTAAGCGTAACCGCAATCAAGAAGCCTAGCAATTAAACCAGTGGCTTGGTCAACCGCCCGTGACGCCCTCACTGGGTAATCTGGTTTTTTTATGTGCAGCCACTCAAAGTCGTCAAAAAAGACCGCTTCATTCTTCTGCGTTAACGCCTCCACGGTTAACCCTTCTTTTTTAGCTTGGATGATGGCTTTGTCTTCCACGTCAGTTAACGCCATAGCACGGGTAACCTTGTAGCCCTGGTATTCGAGGTAGCGTTGAAGGATGTCTTCGAAGAGGAAAGTGCGGTAGTTGCCGATGTGCGCCCGCTGATACGTTGAGGGTCCGCATGTGAACATTTTGACTTTGCCCGGTTCGTTGGATTGGAAGGGCTCGATTTTGCGGGTGAGGGTGTTGTAGATGTTAAGCACTGGTTTTTTCCTCTTGCTCTAGCATCTGGAGGGTTTCTTTTGCTTCTTCCACATGCCGTTGCGCTTGAGTCTGCGAATTAAAAATATGGCGGACCACGCCCTTCTTGTCGATGATGTAAGTGACTCTCCCCGGCAAAATCCCCATGCTATGCGGCACCCCGTAGAGCTCACGCAACTTGTTGCCCTCATCAGCCAACAGTATAAACGGCAGCCCATAATGTGTTGCAAACGCCACATGCGACTCCACACTTTGACCGCTTACACCCAAGACTTCAGCGCCTAAATCTGCCAGTTGCTGGTAACTATCACGGAAGCTACAGGCTTCTTTTATGCATCCTGGCGTTTCGTCTTTGGGGTAGAAGTAGAGAACCACGTTTTTCTTGCCCAAATACTCCGATAAGGTTACGTTGTCGCCCATTTGGCTGGGCAATGTGAAGTCTGGGGCTTTGTCGCCTACTTTAATCGTCAAAAATTTCACCAAAAAATAGTGGCTTCTTAGTGCTATATGCTTTTCGAGTCGCAACGAATTAATGGATGCCATGCGTATAGCTTGGGAGTGAACGGTTGATGGAAGAGAAAACACTCGATGTTGCAGGCTACAAATGCCAAACCCTCATCAACAGAGCCGAAGGCACCCCCATCGTGTTTCTGCATGGTTTATCTTACACTATAGAAGTTTGGCAACGCATAGGCGTCATCGACCTTTTAGTTGAAAAGAAGGTGCCGTTCCTCGCGTTGGATATGCCCTATGGATTGAAAAGTCAATGCCAACCCAAAAGCCGTGACCCCCAAGTCAACGTTAACTTTACCGCGGAAACAGTACAATCTGTCTTCGGCGACGCAGCTCCAGTGGTGGTGGGCGCCAGTTTAGGCGGCTACATAGCCCTCAACTACGCCGCCAAGCACCCCGTCAAAGGCTTGCTTCTGATAGCCCCCGCATACGCGTTTGAAAACATGGACCTCGTATGGAAATACGCAAACTTCCATTTTCCAGTCCGAATCGTCTGGGGCGCAAACGACAGCATCATCTCAAGCGAAGAATTACGCGCCCTAGACGACAAGCTGCCCAACGCAAAACTGCTCGTTTATAATGGAGCAGCGCACTCGGCGTATCAGGATCGTCCTGAATGGTTCAGAACCGACCTGCTCAAACTGTACGCTTCAGCAACGATTTAGCTTGGCTTAGCCACTATGAGGTAGTGGTAGGGTCCCGCTTCGGCGACGGATTCCACCTTGAAACCCGTAGCAGAAAGCAGTGCCCTCACTTTTTCTTCGCTAAACCGTATTTGCATCGGCGGACCGACCTGTGCACCCTGCTGTTCCCAACTCATCTTTTTCCAGTCTAAATCCACCAGTTGCCCCCTGGGCTTAAGCATCTCTTTGGCGTTTTGAAGCACTTTGGCTTGGTCTTCAAAGTCGTGGAGGTCCATGCTGAAAAACACCATGTCGGCGCAACCTTTGCAGAAAACCGTGTCTTCCGCCCTGCCCACTGCGGCGACTATGTTGGTTAAACCTTGGGCGTCGGCTTTTTTCTGGAGTTTCTCAACGCCTGCGGCGTCTACGTCTACCGCATAGACTTTGCCTTTTGAACCAACTTTTTTAGCGGCTAATAGGCTGAAGTAGCCGTCTCCACAACCCACGTCCACAAAAATCATGCTTTCTTTGAGGTTTCCGAGGACTGCGTCTGGATTGTACCAACTTCTGCGTTTTGCTTCGTCTAAGGCGAACCCGCCGTGGCAACTATGGGGACTCATCCTACATACCCAGTTCCGTTGCTGGCTTTAGAAGTTCGAGGATTTGTTTTTCGTGTGTTTGGCGGGTTGTGAGGGGGTAGATTTCGCGTTCGCATTCAAAGAACATGGGGTCTTGACCGATTATGCGGGAGAGTTTTTCGTCGGATTCTACATCGACGATTAGCATGTTGCCCTGTTGGCCTATGAGGTGATAGTAGGTTTCAAGGGTTTTATCTTTTTCCAATTTCTCGAAGTACTTGAATTGTAGCGGAAGCAGTTTTGCCCAGCGGTTGAGGGGGACTTCACGTTTAACTTTTTGTATAATCAGAAACTTCAAACCTATCTCCATTTAGAGAGGATGGATTGTTTGGGGTATAAGCCTTTCTTTGAGCACGCAAAAAATGCTTGCTTGATGTACAAGCAGCCAAGCATTTTTTTGTAATAGTCTCTTTTAATATTGTTGATTTAGAAATAAAGCTTTATAAAAATGGCGTGTCTGATAGAAGAAAAAGAGTTTGGAAATGATAGAATGCCCAATGTTTCAAAGAAGGTAAAGTTAAGCGAAGCTGCTCTGCCTGTAATTCGCTGTTTTTGTGGAGCAGAGATTTTGTTGCTTCCAGACGTTAAATTGATGAGTAAAGCCATCGAAGCCCATGTTGAAGAGCATATAAAAAACATAAAGAACGCAAAAAAAGCTGAAGAAGAAGCCGAACGAGTCCGAGATGACTTAATTACCAAGGTTTTTGACAAAGCCTGTGAAACATAGTTACTCCTTGTTCTCTTGGCTACCGCCACGGCGCATCATTTCCGGAAGCCTAGAGGACGCTTTAGACACTGCGTCTTTAACTACCTCCATCAATTCCTCGTTAACTTCTAAATCCACAGTTACTCTGAGGCGCCCCTTCTTCTCAGTTATTTCAGTCATGGAACCACCTCCCGTAACTGCTTAACTGTTTGGGGAAAAGGTTACCTAACAAGTGAACCGCCTGCATACCCGTCAATTCTAAGTCGATTTCTATGCGGTAATGGTATTTGCCTAGTCGTTTGGTGTGGGTTTTATAGTTGCTTATGACGCCGCCGTCTCTGTAGCGGTGCAGTTGCTCATGTAGCACGAGCGATATGGCTGTGGGGGCGAGGGGTTCGAATCGGAACGCTATGCGTAGCAGAACCCGCGTCGCACTTTCGATTAGTGATTCAGAAACCGTTTGGGGTTGAGTCATAAAAGTCACAGAAAAATCCTTTGCCGCACAGGCGGACAAGTCCTTGACTAAAAAGTAGCTAAGGGGAATTTTTTAAGGTTGTGTGACTGTACCTATTCAACCACAAGGCGACCAACCGTGAGCATGGAAGAAATCAACAAGGCAGTTTACGCTTGCAGAAAATGCCGTCTCTGGCAAGGCGCAAAACACGGCGTACCAGGCGAAGGACCCCTCAACGCAAAGGTTATGTTTGTGGGGCAGAACCCCGGCGCAGAGGAAGACGAAGTGGGGCGTCCATTTGTGGGCAGAGCAGGCAAATACCTCACCAAAACCCTCGCCGAATTCGGCATAAACCGAGAAGACGTTTACATAACCAACATTGTCAAGCACACTTCACCCAAGAACCGCAAACCCTACCCCGACGAAGTCAAAGCATGCCTACCCTACCTCACAGAGCAAATAAGCATCATCAAACCAAAAATCATCGTGTTACTCGGCGCCTCAGCAAAAGACACCCCCCGCGTCGAAGGCATAGAATACTTTGAAGTAGTCCATCCTTCCGCGGCAATGCGCTTCACCAAGATGCGGGAAAAGTTCAGGCTGCAAATCGCTGAGTTAGCAGAGCGGATTGGCAAAATTTAATATCAAACCAAACCTGCCTAGTTTTGGTGGATACTGTTGGATAGCAAAATCGGGGCTAATTGCAGTTTTAGTGGTTAACGTAGTCGTGGTTGTGGGTTGCTTCGCTTATTTGCAGAGCGAAATAAACAGCCTCAAACCCCAATATAACCCAATACCGACCAGTACAACCAACCTCTACACGCCTTCTCCAACAAACACCCTTACGACTGAGGCTACTCCCAACACATCGCATGCAAAGGTTACTTATGTATGGTACCTAAAACCCGAAATCAAAGGCAACACAACTTGGCTTAAAGAATCGGCCAATTTGACTGGCGCAATATACGACCCAGCAAAGAATTGGAGCAGCAACTACATTGAATATATTTCAAGCATCTGGGAAATTCCTACGTTCGTTAGAGATGCTTACTTAACTGGACCTGTAGGCGCCGCTTTCATACTGCAGCTTCCGGTAACGGTTTCATATGACCCCTCTACAGGATATTCAGAAGCTACCTACAAGTACCAAAGCGACACAATTTATTGTTTAGAAGGAATGTTACCCAATTTTGCTGTAAACGGTAACTGGACAAAAGAGTACGTGTAGCTTATTTCATAGGCTGTCGTAGTACCGTTTTCAGCTTCTCAGGGGCTGTTTTTCTGGGGTCGCCTATGTAGATTTCGTGGTGCTTGCCGCTGAGTTCGTGTCCGCCTGCTCTAATTGCAGTATGGATTTTCTGGATGTTCGCTGCTTCTGCCGAGTAGGGCCCGATGTGCATGATTTGGGCTGCTTTGCCCTCGTGGAACCGTTCAAACCGCACCTTCTCCAGCGCTGGCAGCTTCTTTTTGCGCACCTGCTCGACGGCGGCTTTGACGTCGGCTTCAGATACGTATTCTGGTTGCATAATCATAGCCGTCCACTTCCACTCATCCTTGCGCTCCACACTGAACTCTGCCATGTTATCCATCCACCAGAGCCCCTCAAGCGGCGCCACACCGTAATCGACGCCTTTGCCCTTTTTGACCATGAACTTAAGCGCATATGCCAATGGATAGAGCGTTTGCACAGCATCCATGTACTCCTGCGAAGAGGGCGCGCCTTGCCCATCAATCATCAAGAAATTCATGTCGGGGACATCTACGATTGAAACTTCCTTAGAGGAGGGATTGTAGAGGGCTTTTAGTTCTTTCTTGAAGTCAATTTTATCCAAACAAACCACCACATCCACAGTGGACTTTTGATGATAAAAAATTAGCGACACTACTTACAGTTACACAACCAACAATACAAAATTATTTACCAAATGAGCTTCCTTAAATGTTTGTGGAGCGCATTGAAGATGACTAAAACCGCGATTTGCTATTTTTCCGCAACAGGCAACTCCCTATCCGTTGCCAAGTCTTTAGCAGAGAAACTCAACGCCAAACTAACCCCCATCGTGCCCAAGCTTAAAGAAGAAGCTGTTGAAACGGACGCTGACGCCATCGGCTTAGTTTTCCCTCTCTATGACTTCAAGGCCCCGCCCTTCGTCGAAAACTTCGCCAAGAAACTGGGGAATCTGGGCTCTAAGTATATCTTTGCTGTTGCCACCTATGGATTCATGCCGCAGAAGGCAATGAAAAAGTTCGACCAAACCCTGCAGGCATGTGGCGGCAAGCTTTCAGGCGGTTTCGTCGTTTCGATGCCCAACAACGGCATAGTCACCGAAGAACTCACCGCCAAACGGGAAAAGAAGATGCGGGAGGAATGGAGCAAGAAACTCGAAGAAATCGCCGAGTATGTTACTGCCCGAAAGGAAGGCAAAATAGAAACCGGCAACGTTGCAACCCACCTAATCTTCAACGGCCTAATTTTTAAGGTAACACCGAAACTTCTGAAAATAGGCATACACGTAGCACGCCACGGCTGGCAATCCCTGGCTTTCGTCTCAGATGGCAACTGCAACGCCTGCGGCATCTGCACACAGGTCTGCCCTGTAGACAACATCACCCTCACCGAGGGCAAGCCCACTTGGGGCGAAAACTGCCTCCACTGCTTCGCCTGCCTGCAATGGTGCCCACAACAAGCCATACAAGCAGGAACAATAACAGTAGGCAACCCCCGATACCACCACCCAGACCTAAAAATCACCGAAATAATCAAACAAAAAACGGAATGAAGTACATGCTTCTACACTCGTATAGTGCTGGTTTCTGTATAGGGTGATGTTGTGCGTGTGGAGGGAAACAGGCTTGTCACACCTATACAGGCAGAGAAACACAATGCAACACTCAACCAACCTTACGGCACCCTACAAACCACCACACCCACCACAAAGAAAGAATAACTAATTTTTTTGAGCTATGCCGACACCCAAAACCAGCGCCTTTTAGAGCACAGAAAAAGGGTTTGGGCACCAAAGAGTTTTAGCCAAGAACAACAATTCTTCCTCAACAAATCACCGTAGGTTTAATTGATGCCTCTAAAAGCTGTTCTCTTCGACATGTTCGATACTTTGATGCTTATCGAGAAAGACCACGAATTCTATGCGCCCTCTCTACAGCGAATGCATCGGTACCTAAAGGGGCAAGGCGTCGATGTGCCGTTTGAGCGGTTTGAGGAAACCTACATCCGTGAACGCGACAGGTTATACGCCCAAGCAGACCAAACACTTGAGGAACCCCACTTCAACGTCCGCATCTCTGAAACACTGAGAAGCTTAGGTTACGATTACCCCACAGCCAGTCCTGTTGTCTCCACTGCAACCGACGAGTTCTGCGAAGAATTCATGAAATATGTCCGTATTGACCCACACATAGAGGAAGCACTCAAGGGGCTGTATGGCAAATATAAACTGGGCGTGGTTTCAAACTTTGCCATCCCCGAGTGTGTGCTTAAACTGCTCAAATCAGGCGGTATTGACCATTTCTTTGATTTGGTGGTGGTTTCTGGCGCCGTCAACAAACGCAAACCAGCAGCAGAAATCTTCCAGAGAGCCCTAGCAATGCTGGGGGTTTCAGCGGCTGAGACGGTGTTTGTCGGCGATACAATGGACGCTGATATTGAGGGGGCGAAGGCTGTTGGAATGCGCGCCGTTTACATTGAGCGTCGGCTTCAGCACTCAGTAAAAGCTTGTCCGGACCAAACCATTAAGAGCCTAAAAGAGTTGTCTTCTGCACTGCAACGCTGTAACCTTTAGGTTAACTGTGCGTTTTTCCGTATGGGGTCTTGGCGTCAAGCATACTTGTTAGTTCATGGTGCCGCCTAAGGAAACCCAACCCTTTGCTGGTTATTATGTATCCTTCTTTGCCGTCCACGTATGATTGTGTGATTAAACCGTTATCAAGCAGAAAAGCAAGATAATCATTTAATTGTGTAAAACTCAGGTTCGCTTTATACATTATCTGGGTTTTAAGACTGCCTCTTCGTGCAATTTCAAGCATATTGGCAACTATGCTAAGCTGGTCACGTCTTCTCTGTTTAGCTTCAAGCAAAGCGTTGAACACCAATACCCTTCTCCTTTCGTCTGTATGTTGCTTATAACGCTTTGTTGTAGGCGTAAGCCTACCACAGTACAAACATACAAGAATGGAGAAACCATACGTAAAAAAGTTAGAAAGAAAAACCTTAACTGCAACCACGAGAGAAAAAAGCCGTGAAAAAAAGATGCTTATAGGCGCAGTTTCAGACTCACATGATAATCTCCCGCTTATAGAAAAAGCCGTAGAGATCCTAAACGAACAAAAAGTCGAGTTGGTTCTGCACGCTGGCGACTATGTAGCAGGCTTTGCAGTCGCTAAACTTGAAAAACTCAACTGTCCCCTCATCGGCGTCTTTGGCAACAACGACGGCGACCACGAACTGCTAAAAAAACGCTTCAGCGAAACAGAAAACTGCACAATCCACGACCACTTTGCCGTAGTAACCGTGGAAGGCTATAAAATCGCGCTTCTGCACGGCGATGAGTTGGAACTGCTCTGCGCCATCATAGACAGCGGCTACTTCGACGCCGTCATCCACGGACACAGCCACAACCGCAGCATCGAACGTCATGGCAAAACCTTGACAGTGAATCCCGGCGAACTCTGCGGCTACCTCACCGGCAAACCCAGCATCGCCCTACTCGACACAGCCAAAAACCAAGCAACTTTTGTTGATTTGTAGACGCCTGCAACCAATCACATAACTTTATCCTCTGCAGTTGGCGATAGAGCAGTGATTACTCTGCGTTGGAGGTGAACTGGTTTTGAGTAAAAAAAGTGAAAACAAAAAGAATCTCACCGTTGAAGAAGCAGGTAGGATGGGCGGACAAAAAGTCAAAAAACTAGTCGCAGAAGGCAAAGAACACGAGGAAGAATAAAGAGACGGCTAATTTGACGGTGTTATTTCCCCGTTTAGGGTTAAATCAATCTTGTTTTCTTAAGCAACGGTGGCAGGGTTGAAGGCTGCATCTGCTTGCGGAAAGCTCCACAACCAGCCAGCAACCCAACCAAGACGCAGAACCCAAAAAGCAGCTTCTGCCACCGCTGGTTGTTGTTGTGTATAGAGGGCTCACTGCAACAACAACTAAAGAAAAACTCAAAACATAGTGCTAGCGGTCACTACTTTTCATAGGCTTCGATTAGGGCGGCAACAGCTTTGGCTTTTTCTGAAGCTTCGTTGAAACGGTACATGTGCACCCGCCCATACACATACTCCACAATGAGACCTTCTGACTCGAGAATTTTGAGGTGCTCAACAGTCGACGAGTAATTCATGTTTATCTTCTGCGCTATTTTTGAGGCGTTTAGCGAACGCAAATCATAAATCAATTTCAAGATTTTCATCCGGGGCCTAGACGAGAAGACTTCTTCGAACTCCACTACTCCCGCCTCCCTTCCGTAGCTAAACTGCCCCGCAGTTGCTTCTCCAACTCCACCGCGGGGATTGTGGGTAGCGAAATCTGGCTGGTTCTGCCCCGACTCGCTGCCTGGGCAACCTGCGTTTTTAGTATCCCCAGTTTGTCAAAGCGTTGGGTGTAATTGTAGATTTGGGTGTGGCTGTTTGGTGATTCACCGTATTCTTCACAGATAACCGCGTAAGTCTGCTCTATCTCTGTGAGTGAAGTGTAGGCTTCTTTGTTCTCGATGAACGTGCGTGCGACTGCAAGCAAAAAGAGGCGTTCATGCAACCCCAAAGACTCCAACTCACTACGCCGCAGACCTGGCACGATACTTGAAACTGCTTGGCGAACATACTCAGGCTCTAACCTCTCCGCGTCTTGGGCATCAGCGTATTTACCAGCTCGCCACAACAACTCAATGCCAAACCGCGCGTTCCCTGTCTCGGAATGCGCCAGCTCCGCAACCAAAGCCACCACATCCCCACCTATCACGCCCAGTTCAAATGCCAAGTCAACGCGGTCGTCTAAGATGTCGATGAGTTCTGCTTTGCCATAGCGTTCCAGCCGAACGATGCTACGTTGCAGGGTGCTTTTTGCGCTTTCATCAAGCTGCGCGGTAGCGTCGAGGTTGCGCATGATAAAGATGAAGGAGAGACGCTGCGGTTTGCCCTGTCGTGTTTCTTGGAGGCGAGTAAGTTTGTAAACCGCGTCGCTGCCTTCTTTTTCTATGAGGCTGTCAAATTCGTCAAGCGCGAGTATCATGGTGGCGTCTTCTTGGTCAAGCACCTGCATGAGTGCTGTTAGGATTTCTTCTGCGCCGTAACCGCGGCTGGGATAGTTAGGTTGAAAAGTGGTGATGGCTTGGTGCAGAATCGGCTGGAGGCTACCTCGGTATTCTCGGCAGTTAACGTGCACATAGCAGAATTTTATGCCTCGGCGGTTCGCCTGTGAAGTGAGGTTTGCGCCAAAGTTCTGTGCCAACGCGGTTTTGCCTGTGCCCACATCGCCAACTAAGATTACTCGTTGCGCCATTTTACCGGGGCATTGAAGGATAAAGCTGAAGAATTCGCCCAGTAGCCGCTGCTGAGTTTCTCGGTGACGTAGCTGCTGGGGGATGTAGTTTATGTCCAGCTTGGATTCGTCTTTGAAGATGCTTTGCCGCGACAAATCTCTTTCCTCAAGGATTAAACATCAAGTATAGGTAATACTACCATTTCAAACAAAACACTAATAAATGCATTCTGCAATCCATATTTTCCGACACACAATGATTCCGAAATATTTCTTTCTAACAAAAGGAGTAGGCAAACACAAAGAACAACTTCAATCCTTTGAATTAGCTCTCCGCGATGCAGGCATCCAAATGTGCAACCTTGTCAGCGTCTCCAGCATCGTCCCACCTGGCTGCGAACTTGTCACCCGAGAAAAAGGACTCAAAATGATTTCCCCCGGAGAAATCACCTTTGTCGTCATAGCCCGCAACGCAACCAACGAACCCCACCGCCTTGTTGCCTCATCAGTAGGAGTCGCCATCCCCAGCGGCAAAAAACAGTACGGCTACCTGAGTGAACACCACAGCTTCGGACAAACAGATGAAACCGCAGGCGACTACGCAGAAGACCTCGCTGCAACCATGCTTGCAACCACAATGGGTATCCAATTTGACCCAGAAACCGCGTGGGACGAACGCAAAAAAATCTTTAAAACCACAGGCCTAATCATCAAAACTGCAAACATTACCCAGAGCGCGGCAGGCGACAAAAACGGATTATGGACAACCACTGTCGCGGCAGCCGTCTTGGTGCCCGCGGAAAACGGGAACGAGTGAAGAAAACTAAAGTAAGCAAGTTACTTTGAAACTCGCCCATTTTTCAGTTTCAGAGGCTTTTCTCTTCGAATTTGCAGGTCTTCAATGTTAATCATAGATAGCGTGGTTATTACTCACCTGAAACTAATTTTGGGCTATGTTTACACATTAATCGGTTCACAGTGGAGAGTTGCTGTTGAAGTTAAGAGGTCGACAAGTCTTCTTGTTGGGGTCTGCGTTAACACTCACCAAAAACAATCAACAGTGCCCAAAATCTTACCCCTCACTATCCATAACTAAGCGTAGAACTCCCGCAATCAAATAAACTGTAGAGGACCAAAAGTCGTATTTTGATTGTGAAAGAAAGGGAAAATATTGATGGAGTTTAGGCCTTGTTCTTCTTTGTTTTTCTTGTCCATGCCAAGAAGCCGAAGGCCATTAGACTTACTGCTGCCAAAGTTCCCAGCTCAATTTCAGGGACCATGTTTATGTGAGCAATGACTACTGCGTCTGCATCAAGAGTTAAGTTATAGCATGTGTCTACGCCGATGAGGTCCTGTGCACCGCAATCTGTTAGGTCCATGTAGACTCGGGGGTAAGTGCCTTTAGTTGAGGCAGTTATGTCAATTGATGAGCCTTGCGCTTGATC
Organism: Bathyarchaeia archaeon; assembly: GCA_050108095.1. GTDB lineage: Archaea > Thermoproteota > Bathyarchaeia > Bathyarchaeales > Bathycorpusculaceae > Bathycorpusculum. Next base: position 9,100 of record JBNIDO010000038.1, on the reverse strand, counting down.
AGAGGGTATGTCTACTGTTATGCCTGCTTTGCCGTTGCTGTCTGTGAATACGTCTGTTGGAGTAAGCACTGGTGAAGCTTCAAAGGTTATTTTTACGCCTGCTCTACCTACGCCATTACTGTCTTTGACTTGGACTTCAAAGTACTTTGATGTTCCAGGACTAGCTGGTACGGCACCGCCGTCTACTAAGCCTGATGGGGCAGTCCAGGATAGGGTATCGGTTTGTCTTATGACGTCTTTGCCTGCAACAGCTGCAGCAAGGTTCAGGCCAAGGTTATTGTCAGCATTGGTTAACCAGTCCGGCTTATGGTATGAAGCGCCTTTGAGTAATTTCCAGATGGCTACCTGATCGGCTACGGCTTCATTGTTTGTGCTGGGGACATACCAAGTTAGGATATAGCTTATTGATTTCCAAGCAGCGCTGTCAGGCGGCGAAGTTAATGATGCTTTGTAAGAATTCCCTATATAGAGGTCCTTTGAATAGTCCATGCAGTAAGCATATGTTTGTGCTCCATGAGGCGCACCAGAACTGGTAGAGCCTATGCTTATGGGAATTTGGCCAATCCAGTATGGATTATCCACATGCCCATAGAGGCCGGCGGGGGGATTTCGAACGTAAATATACACTGTTGATGACTGTGCAGCAACTGTTGCAACCATTGACGCGACTAGTACCGTCAGAATTGCTATGCTAAGGATTTTTGTAGTTAATTTCATCTTAGTATCCGCTCTCTATTCCTTCTCTGGAGGGAAGTTAGCGTTTGTTACTAATAAGCTTTGATAGAAAAATCCGCAATATTTCTATTTCTTATACTTATCATCAATCTTTTAACGTTACGTTCCGTAGAGGATTAATAGTGAGAATAGAGCAAGGTGTGGGAAAATGCTTGAATGTAACTTATAGATGGCGTCGTCCTTTGGCTATCTAACCTTGTTTAGGCGAAGCCAACATCAGCATGTCTTTTTGAGGTGCGGTGTGTTGACTCTGGTCGGTAAATGCTGTTTTCGCTTAATATTGAAAAGAAATAAACCATATATAGAAAAGGGAGCACTATCACAATAACCTCTGGTTTGCCGGGTTAAAGCTTGACACAATCGACAAAGTCTGCTAACAATTTCACGCATCAACTAAAGACGCAATACAGTGTTGTTCTAGGTGTAGGCGCGGTTCTCTTAGCGATATTTATCGTGTACGCCAATGACCTGTCGATATTGGTTAATGAGGCATTGAACAGCGATTCTTACAGTTATATCCTTTTTCTACCCTTCTTTGCAGGATTTCTTTTCTATCTAAAGAAAGACCTTGTTGTGGCCTCCGCATCCCTGAACCCAACCCAAAAAAGGCAGCTACCCCAATACTTTGACAAGCTCCTAGGAGTAATCTTAATTTTAACTGCAGTTATTTTCTACTGGTATGGTTCTAGCACTTTTTACCCGCTTGAATACCACCTAAGTTCACTTCCAATCTTCTTAGCAGGCGTTGTCTTGCTCCTCGTAAACCGCTATGCTCTTCGAGCCCTGATTTTCCCGATTCTATTTCTTTTCTTTTTGGTTCCCATACCCTCCAACGTTCTCTATACCGCCGGAGGGGCTATGGCTAATTTCAACACACAAGCGGCTTACAGTGTCTTAAACGCTGCAAACGTGCCTGTTACTCTATCGACTTCTAATGGAGCCCCCACTTTGTTGCTGACAACTGCTGCCGGCGTCCCCACTTCATTCTCGGTGGACCTGCCCTGTTCTGGGATTTATTCGTTAATTGCGTTTGTCATGTTTGGTGCTTTCTTTGCGTTTGTCGCTCAGAGTTCCATATTTAAGAAACTGTTGGTGTTTGTTTCTGGTTTCTTTGTGTTTGCTTTGCTAAATCTCCTACGAATTATCGGGATAATTTCGGTGGGTTATTGGCTCGGTGAGGGCACCGCAATGTTTCTCCATTCCATAGCCGGGTTTATCTTAATTGGTTTTGGCGCATTTATGGTTCTAATAATATCTGATAAGCTTCTAAAAATGAAAATTCAAACAAGACCCCAAGAAATATCGCCCTGCCCAGACTGCTCAGCCAAACCGCATAAGCTGAAAGCATTTTGCGAGAGCTGCGGCAGATTTTTAGGCAGAAAAAACTGGGCGTTTTCTAAAAAGACATATGCCACGATGTTGCTTCTGCTGTTGGCCTGTTTGGTTGTTGTTCAGACGATTCAGGCACCGACTTTTGTAACTGCCAAGGGCGAAATTGAATATTCGTCAAGTGATGTTAACCATGAGCCGGTGAATCTTTTTCCTCCGATGAGTGGTTACCAACTTAGTTATCTCTATAGGGATACTGCTTATGAGAAGACTTCAGGTCAGGATTTATCTGCCATGTACTATTACGGTGCTAAAAACGATACCAAATTCAGCATCTACGCAGACATAGGCGTCTCAAGTAGTATTAGCTTACTTCACAATTGGGAAGCCTGCTTGATATCCGTTCAGACGGCTAAAGGACAGGATTCTTTGGTCAAAACTTTGGATCAAAGAGAGGTTGAACTCCTCTCAGGCTCCAATTTGGTTGCGCAGTTTCTCGCTTTTGACAACACCGATGGCACCCGACAGGTAACCCTGTACTGGTATGAGAAAGCAGCAATTAAAACAGGCGTAAGCGTAGAACAAAAATATGTGCGTATAAGCCTGATTGTGCTTACCAACCAGACCACCAGCATCGAGGAACCCGAAAAAGACCTCTTTGCCGCCGGGCAAGTTATCGCCGCCAAATGGGAGCCGCTCAAAAGTCAAGCGTTGATCAGCTTGGGGGTTCCAGCTCAGCAAGCATTGCTGGCGGCTCTGAGCATCTTCTTCGTCAGCGCGTTTGCGGTACAGTATTTTGCTGAGCAGAGAAAAATCAGCGTTGACACAAAAATCTTTAGCAGCTACGGGTCCGCCAAGGAGCGGATAGTTTTGGCGGCTGTGAAGGACTTGTCGAAGAAAAACAAAGACCTAACAGGCGCAGAAATCACCGAGGCAGTACAAAAGGCAAGGGGCAAAAAAGTAAACGCCAAAGTGGTTCAGGCGGTTCTGCTTCGACTGGAACAAAATGGCTTTGTTAAGCGCAAGCTTGTCTCCATCGGCAACTCACCCAAGATCGTGTGGACGTATAGAAGCACAGAATAGGGCTGCTTCACCGCCGAGAAGGCTTATTTCTTTTTCTTGTGTGGGGTGGTGTTTTGCGGGGTGCCGTAAGGTTGGTTGAGTGTTGCATTGTGTTTCTCTGCCTGTATAGGTGTGACAAGCCTGTTTCCCTCCACACGCACAACATACCTCCATGCAGAAGCCAGCGCCATGACATGTGAAAGCATGTATGAATTGAAATTTTTTCTACAACTCCCTGCAGGCTACTACGCTGACTCGAAACTTGGGTTGAATTCCGCTCTAGCTATTTATCCCAGTATTCCCTTGTCCTAAGAAACTGAATCTTTGCCTTAAGCAAATCCATATAAAAATCGTCTTTCTGGGGATGTATCTTACCCAATATCCGCGACGCCGTCTCGGGACCCACGCCTTTGACTTGCAGGGCGCGGACGGCTTCTTTGCCGTAGCTCAGAATCAAGTCGGCTTTGCGTCGGGCTTGGCTAAGTTCTTTGAGTTCCTCAGGCATCAACTCTTTGCCCATCCGCCGCCTCTTAAGGGCGTCTTGGAGGTGGTTGAAGTCCTGACTGCGGTACAATGGAGCCAGCAAGCCAGAGCCGCAGTTGCCGCATCGGGGCTCCTCTGGCAAATCCTTGATTTTCTGGTGAGTCGTCCATTCCCCGCATTTCATACACAACAGTGTCGTTTCACGGGCGTCTATAGCCATCTTTAGTTTGTCGATGTTGTTGACTAAGATTTTTTCGGGTGCCATCAACTCGGTTACGTCGCCGTATTTGGAGAGGATGTGGTAGGCGAGGGGGGTGGGTTTTTCGTAGCTCAGATAGGTGGTGACTTCGATTTTGCCCTCTTTGGCGTCATGCATGATTTGTTTGGCTTGGTCTAAGTCGACTTTTTCCATCATGGCTTCGCGGATGGTTTCACGGTAGACTGGGGTGTTATCGAAATGCGTTTTGAGTTCGGCTTGGCGCTGGTAACTCATCGTTTTCCCGCGTGGCAACACGCCGAAGCGTTCGGCGACAAACTTCATTTTGTAGCCAAATGGGAACTTGGCGTCCAAATACTTCTTAAATGCATAATCCACCGTTTCGTCACTTAAGCCGAACAGGGTCTGAGGCAACTCCGCAAGCTCCAACTTGTTCAGCTTCCTCGGTGCCTCGATTAAGATGCGGTAGCCATCCGTCCACCAGCCACTGATGACTTCCCGCTCGGAGAGAACGCTGTCGAAGATGCCGCCCAACGTCTTGTTGACGAGTTCGCCGAAGCACGCATGCACCACGATGTAGCGGTCATAAACTTCTATGACAATATGGTTCTGTGTTGGCAACGGAGCCCCAACTTGCAGGTGTTCGTAGATTTCGCTGATGGCCTGTGTCATGCTGGCTTTGTCGGAGCCCAACTCCTTCGCCAACACCTCCGCAGTCACCGAAGGGTCGCCTGTTTCTTTGAGCACCTCTGCGATTCGCATGCGGTTCTGCCCTGTCTGCTGCGCCAACTCGAAGGGCACAGGCAAAATCTCCCCATCCCAACCCGGCACCGACGCCATCGGATCCTCAGAAGGCACAACATGCACGGTTCCTGCTTCATCCTCAATCTGCACAATCCGCCAGACCTTGCCCTTCATGATGAAGTTCAAGCCAACCCGTGCGTGGAGCGCCATAAATTCGTCGCCTAAGGTGCCGATTTTGTGGTCGCTAATAACGTTGATGACGGGGTAGCGGCGTTCGTCAGGTATCATGGATAGGTTTTCGTAGTAGTAGGGGCGGGTTTTTCGGGTTTTAGTCAAGGCGGTTTCGTCTTCGTTTAGTCTTATTTGGTTGAGGCTGTCTAAAAAGCGTAGCAGGTCCGTAAGTTCATTTTTCTGGAGGTTCCGATACAGGTAGCTTCGATGGATTAAGCGGATGAGCTCTGCTGTTGCTACGGGCTGCTGGGTGTCCATGAGCACCCCAGCGGCTTGGTGCGCCAAAACATCCAAAGCCCCCTCATGCATCAGAACGGGCTCGAGGTGGTTTGCCTTTGCGTTTTTAATCGACGCCAAAGCCTCCAACGTGTCATCGGGGTAAACGGTGATTATGGTGCCCTCAGATTCCCTGTCCAAGCTGTGTCCGCTTCTGCCCACCCGCTGAATAAGACTGTTAACTTGCCGGGGTGACATGTACTGCACAACCAAATCCACCTGCCCCACATCGATGCCTAACTCCAAGGTGCTGGTGCAGATAATCGCCTTTAACTGCCCCGCTTTGAAGGCATCCTCGATTGCGATGCGCTCCTCTTTGCTAATCGAGCCATGGTGCACCGCGATGTCTTCTCTGCCCAACTGCGCCAGCTTATGCCCCAAAACCTCGGCGACAGTGCGGCTGTTAACAAAGATAAGCGTCGATTGGTGGCTATCCACTAACTCCAAGATACGCCTAATCCGCGACGCCGCTTCGGGAGAAGTCTCCAGTTTCCCTGCTAACTCGTAATCTGTTTCGATGGGCGAGGGGTTTTCAACACTGTAGCGGTAGTTTTTCTGCGGCGACGCCTCGATAACGCTGATTTTTCGGCGGGTTCCTGCGAGGTAATGGGAGATTGTCGCTGGGTTGCCGATGGTTGCCGATAATCCGATTCTTTGGAACTCCCTATCTGTAACCAGCCGCAGCCGCTCCAGCGCCACCGAAAGCTGCGCCCCCCGTTTGCTGCCAGCTAAATCATGCACTTCATCCACAACCACGCACTCGACCCTTCGGAGGTGCCGCCGCATCTGCGAACCCGGGAGAATCGCCTGCAGCGTTTCGGGGGTGATGACGAGGATTTGGGGCGGTTTTTTGGCTTGCATGCGCCGGGTTTTGAGTTCGGTGTCGCCGTGCCGTACTTCCACGCTGATGCCTAAGCGGTCGCCCCAGTACAGGAGGCGTTTGAGCATGTCGCGGTTGAGGGCTCTAAGCGGCGTGATGTAGATTACTTGGATGCCCGTCTGCAGGGGGTTCTGCGTTTTTTCTTCGACCAGTTTGGAGAGAATGGGGAGGAGAACGGCTTCGGTTTTGCCGCTGCCGGTTGGCGCAATCAAAAGCACGTTTTCGCCAGATAGAATCGGCTGGATGGCTTTGGTTTGGGGCAGCGTGGGCTCTGTGAAGCCCAGTTCAGCTATGGCTTTCTGGACGGGTTTGGCGAGTAAGTCAAAGCAGGAAACAGATGGAGTTCGCATCTACTCTACTATTCCGATGCAGGGGTGCTTTAACCCTTTAGCCAAAAAACGGTATAATACGCCCTGAATTAGGGAGTGCTGTTGTAGTAGTTGGGGTTTTCGACGAGGTTTGCCATCGCATACCGCTTCGCCAACAATTCATCCACCCACACACTGCCCTTCTTCATCCGCTCAACCTCGAGTGCCGTGCCCTTCTCAAGCTGCTGGGACGACAGTTTAGTTTCGGGGGTGGGGAATCCCATTGCCTTCATCTTGAGAGGGTCCAAATGTGTCCTGATAGAGACGTTTCGGTACCATTTTTCGGCGGCGTTTTTAGGTTTAGCCTTATCCCAAGCGTGTTTTTCATGTTCGATTTCTTCGTCGAACTCGCAGAAAGACATCGAATTTTCAAGAATATGCCCCAATTCATGGCGGAGAATCAGCTTTGTCGTAGGAGTTAGTTTGCCGGCGGTGACATCTCGTTTGACTGCGACTTTCACGTCTGTTTCTGAGGCTTCGGATACTCCGCCAGTGTCGTAGGCGTCGACTGCCCAGATGCGGATGGGGGCGATTTTTTCGATGGCTTGCTCTCCGTATTCACTTCGCAGAAAATCCTGGGCGTACTGGCGGATTTGTTCCTCTATATACTCTATGGCTGGTTGGATGGCTAGCCTTCTCCTTTCGTATCCTTTCTCAAGTCAAGGTATACTATAGAATTAATTTAATGCTTTTGCTCTTCCACCCGTAATATAGCCGGTTCCGTACCTATAGTAAAACACAAAGGAGAAGAGTGAATTGACAAAAAAGAGCTTATGCCGCTTTAGGGCTAATAGCGCCTTTAGTATAAGGCACAAACTCACGCACCTGCTCAATGCTGGTTTTGCCCGCCCTCTCCCTCTGCTCCTTAGAAAGCTTCGCAGTTAAGGTACGCATGATCATCTGCAACAACTCTTTGCCCTGATAATCCCCCGGCTGAATAACCACATACGTCTTGGCTTTTGCCCTAACCGCATCGATTGGTCCGCCGACAAACCCAGTTTCTTCACCCAAACATATCCCCACTGCAACCCGTAGGGGCGTGTTGCGGTACCAGTTACGTTTGCCCACCACAAAGAAGGCACCGTGCGGGATGGATTCTCCGCTGGGGCCGCTTTTGCTGAGTTGGTCAACTTTGACCCAGTAGACGTCCGCTGAACCCGCGTTCTCCCGCCATGCACGCGAAAAAGACGCCGCATACTCCGCTGCTTCCTTGAGAGCTTGCTCAGTTACGGGTTTGCCTTCCGTTTTTATGACCACGAAGGGTGAACCGGTGATTTCAGCGTGGAACACTACGTCCTCTTCTTTAGTGTACTTTTTGATGAGAACCTCATTGCTAACGGTGTCTTTGCCTGCGACCGCCAAGAAACCGTCGGAGCTTGTGAACCAGCGGAACTTCTCATACCACTCCCGGCTCGCCATCGCCTCTTTGCGTTTAGAGAGCGCCTCCATGATTTGGGCGGGTTTGAGGCTTTTGAGCTCCTCCGCTTCACGAAGCTCCCGTTCTGCATGCGCCAGTTTCTTCCTTGACTCCTCCAAAGCCGCCAACGCACCCTGCGACTTCTCCTTCGCACGTTTCCCCCGCTCATAGTACTCGTTGGCGTTGTCAAAGAGGGACTTGCGCAGGGTCAAACTGAAGTGGAAGCCGTCAACCCCCAAGTTGAGAGCGAGGTTTTTGCCGTCAAACGACTCCACATAGCTCATGGGAGGTTTGCCTGCTTTTTTAGCCGCCATAACCTGCGCTATAATCGCTTTCCAATCGTAGCCCTGCTGGTTGGCTTTTAGAAGCTGCTCTTGGAAAGTTTGGAGTTCGTTGAAGTGGGCGTAGATGGTGTCGCCGATTTGCTTGTCCCGCGCTGTCTTCTTCTCATCTTCGGCGACGGATTTTTCTTGGTCGGCGACCATGCGTTTGAGGCGTGCCGCTTCCTGTTTTAGCTTGTCAACTTCTACAGTGCCTGCTGCCCTCTCCACCGCAGTCACCCGTAGATAAAACTCGTCAAGCGCGGCGTTAAAGGTGGGGTACGACTGTGCTTTGCAGTCTTCATAGCGCTTAAGCTTGAAGGGTATTGCATCGGCGAAGCCGTCATCATTGTCGAAGATTATGCTTGGCTCAAACTTTGCCTCGGCAACCGTTAAAAGCAATCCTTGCAAGGCGTCAAAAAGCGCTGCAACATCATCAGCCGTCAGAGCGCTGCATTTTTTTGTTTTCTCCACATTTGCTCTCAACAGCAACTCTTCAGCGTAAACGCCGCCTAAACCAAGAAAACGCGCCAACGTACGCACAACCTCCACCTCACCCGCATCCCCTAACCCTTCTTGGAGTTCTTGTCGGGTTACTTTGAAGGGGTTTTTGCCGCTTGCAGGCGGATATACCAATGGTTGGTTGCGTAGGATGTCGCGGTCACGCATGCGCTTGAATGCCATGGCTTGGATGATAGTGCCTTTTTCGTTGGTTAATATCATGTTTCCGTCGCCGAACAACTCCACAACCAAGTGGAGCAAACCTGTTTTGGTTTCAAAAGATAAGGTGACTATGCGTTCAAACTCGTATTGGACTGCGGTTCTTAGCCATGAGTCTCGGAGGTACTTGCGCAGGGTCATGCAGAACGGCGGTGGTTCAGCGGGGCTTTCCTCGGCGTAGCTGCTCAGGTGGATTCTTCTGCCTGCTTCAACAACGAGGCGTATGGGTGGCGAGTCGGTTTTGTGAAGCTTGAACACTAGGGTTTTTTCGCCGAATTGGTAGATGTTGTTCACTCGGCTATCAGCCACGGTGGGCTG